>NZ_JBWKUK010000011.1:0-166266 GCF_059420805.1 Erwinia sp. GW821-FHT03D09 | reverse complement strand
TAGAGACTGTGTGCGGAAACGCCCGGACGGTCAGAGACTTCGGCAACGGAATAACCGCGTTCCGTTATCTGACGGACAGCTTCTTCCTTAAATTCAGGTGTAAATCGTGGTGTGCCCATACGCTCCTCCTGTGCTCAAACTATAGGGCAGGATTGTCTACCGGGGCGGGGTCAGTCCAGAATACGGGGGAAATAACCACTCTATTCTTCACCTCGAAAAGAACCCAATACACATAGCTCCAACATGGAGGCACTCTCCCCCTGTCCGAGTTCACCATTCGGTTACGTTATATCTATGATATCAAATACGCTATAGCAGGGTAGATTTATTATATCAAGTTACTGATTTAACGAGACCGTTACTAAGTTCATATGATATTATATTATGAAAGAGTAATTCATCAATTTTATATCACTACTGATATGGAAGTGAAAAATGAAAGCAAGAAAACTAATACTGAATAATTGTTTTTCATATCGAGAATTATTGAGAATGAAAAATGCGTATGTTAAAGCTATACATGAGGTTTATGGAAAAGGTGTTAAAGTTGCGAGTGATGAGACATTTGAAAATTATATCCTTGTTATTGCCGACTCTGTAAGTAATGCTTTTTTCGTTGTAACTATTATAGGTTTCATTAACGTTGGTTACATGTTATATCTTCATGGGTTAACAAGAGGCCCATTCGCTATGTTTATTATAAGCATGATTATAATAATGTGGGTAGTCATAAGAAATAGTAGAGTAAAAAAAATAAAGATACTAACCACACTCAAATTTCTTAAGCTAAGATTGAAGATGTTCATTTTTATGATTACACCTCCATAATTTATAAAAAAGAAGAGCTTTTTTATTTAATCAAGACTCTTCTTTTTTATAAATCACTCACCTTCATGATACTTATAACCATCATCATAAAATGTAGCTTTAAATTTACTAGCGGATGAACTCACTTGAAATAACTTCATTGCGATATTCTTATTTTCCCATTTGGTAATATGATCCTTCTTTATATTCCTAAATAGCATTCCAGCTCCTGGCTTTTCAAATAGCCCTCTACTGACTAAACGTAAAGGGTTTTCCTTTAAGACAAGTCCTTTATAAGCAGAGTATGCTGTAACCGAAAGATCTACAACACTATAGGCAAAATCACCATTATACTTATCATATCCTAACTGTTTTGTTACAAAGCGGTAAAGATCTCTAAGTGGACCATTTTTTTGATGTTCATATAGCAAGGGTGTTATTGATTCATATGCATTATTTGCACCATGAGCTATTAGTGTAACTCCGATAGATTTCATTCTTTTAAAATGAAGTTTATTACCTGCGGTGTAAAGGCTAATCCCTCCCAATGCCTGGACACCACCCGTAATGACTCCGCCAGTAATTTTCGCGTACTTAATTAAGCCTTGATCTTCAAATATCTCAGTAACGATATACTTAGTGTAATTTCCTTGCCTCAGAATCTGATATTCTCGATGAGCAAGATCACTTTCAGCACGCATTTCAGTGATCAGCCTCATCCGTTCGTTAACATCAAACGTATTTCTAAATCGCCTGTTAATATCGCTAATAAACTCATCAACCTCTCTAAGATATTCTCTTCTCACCTGGTAATTTTCAATAAAGTAAGCTGAGGCCAAAGTAGCAATGCGTTTTAGGTCTACAGCATGATTATCTAAATCATACTTCAAATGAGCTATTGCTGTTGTTCCCATGATTAATATACCCTATCTTCCCAGATGCTATAGGCACTTGTGCCAGCCATTACATGTTCCCAAGTGATAGATCCATACTTGAAAGAAACACTTTCATCTGACTGAAGATCATTATGTGTCAATGCGTTAGGACTAAACATCCTAATTTCACTTAACGTAGCACCAGTTAGTCTTATCTTGAAGAAGACTTCCAGACCACCTGAAGGATTCATTCTGTAAAATACAAACTCGCACTCTAAGCGTTCATTTTGGCTCATTGCTAAAGCTAACAGTGGTGATGCTTTATCTATAGGTTTTCTGATTTGTAGAGGGTGGAGTTGAACATTACTTTCACGGGTCATGAGATTGAGCAGTTCAAGGATTAGGATTTGATCTTCATGCCCTTTTTGGTATTTGTTTCCTATGGAGTCGAGAGTCGAACAGCCCGCAGAAATCAGCCCTTGTTTCTCACCCTTAATCGTTGCATATATTATATTAGCCACGTAGATCCCTTACATAAAGTGCAGGAAAATTGATAATACATAGAAGGCGATTTTAAATCAAGTTTCAATATTGTTTTTATGGCATTCATGATACTGTTAGTTTTTACTTTACTATTCATAGATTGAATTTCTTTTTAAGAACTGGCAAGTTATCTAATAAATATCACGCTTCTTCTGGGGATAGCCCCATTTATGTGACTATTTGGTAGAAAGCATGGGGCCGCTAAAAGGAATCCCCGGTGGGACGCCCTTGCAAGGTGGCGGAGGGATACGAAAACGATGGTCAGGAGACAAAGGTCGTAAGATCTATGAATGGGACTCCAGGCATGGTGAGTTGGAAGAGTATAGAGCAAGCGATAGTGAATATACTGGTTCATATGATCCCAAGAGTGGTAAGAAAATTGAAAAAACAAACCCGCCGAAACGAAATATAAAGAAATATCTTTAAGGAAAAATAATGGGCTTAAAATTGCATATTGAATGTTATGATTCGGAAACAAAAGACCTTAAATATGAAGAATATTCAAAAGACTTCAATGATGATGGGACGGTAATCGAAAGTCTTGGTCTTCCATTAAAAGATAATATCAATAATGGTGTCTTTAATATCGAAAGGGAGTGGGTTCCTCTGCTTCAACCCCACTTTAAAAACACGATTGAAGTTGGAAGATTTATCTACCAGATCGGATTTATCTACCGTGACGGTAATTGGTAACTAATAAATTCAACCGAAGCTAGCCTGTGGCGAGACTACCAGGTATTCCTGGATGGATATCTGGTAATTATCTAATGATCTGGTTATTTACATCAATGGAATAGCCTTAATAACTACCGCCTTCGGGCGGTTTTTTTATTGCATCAGATAAGCAGAATGAACCATGAAATGAACAATAAAGAACCTCGCATCTATGGAAGCAAGTGGGACAAAGAAAGGCTGATATTTCTCAAGGCTAACCCTCTATCGGCAATAGCTGCAGTATCGGTCTGATGGACCTGCATTTTGCCAACGCCAGACCGCTTAACGGTGCACAGGCGGTAGTGCATACCGAGCAGTCGCGAATCCAGAGTGGGGATGCAGCTCAGTCCGCCGGTGGCTTTATCGGCACCCTTATAATTTCAGGGAAACTTGCCTTCCCAACCGCCGGTGTCGGGCGGCTTATCTGGATGCGGGCGCTCTGGAACCGCATACTGCTCGACAATCTGGTTGTGGAAGGTAGTGAACGCATCATTCATGAGAATCTGGTTACCGGCAACAAAGGCAAGGTGTTGTGCAACAACCTGCACGTAAAAGGGGCGAGTGGATTCTGCAACACCTACAACCAGATTGAGGCACACCACTCATCTACCGTGCTTGAGACGACAGACATGCCGTACTGGACGCGGGATGCGTCTGCTGTGGTGGAGATATTCGGTGCAGTCAAGACGCTGAATGTAACACTTGATCCCTCCCCGAAAATGATAATACTGTATATATGAACAGTATTAAAGGGGTTGAAAACAGTTGAGTGGAAAAAAATAGTTACCATTAATTATAAATAGAAAAAACCCAGATTTCACAGTCTGGGATTTTTTTAAAGTGCACGTGTATTTCACGTACATATTTTTGTCTTTTTTTGTCTTTTCTCGGTCTGCGCTCTGTCTGGTCGGAGTCCGTAAATGACTGTTTATAAAGTCTCTGTCAGGTTGCAGTCCTATAAAAAGTGCTGGCGGGAGTTGAACCCGCCAGCCTGTCGCAGGGGAAACGAAGAAAATGGCAGCGTGTTATAAACTCTACTACTTGTAAATCTGATCCCATTCATCAACCCATCCCATAACAACTTGATGCCTGTCTGCGCGGCCGTATGTGAAATAGGAAAAATCAGGCTGTTAACGTATGTAGGCCTGAAAAAATATGCCTTTAGCTGGGCCATTTTCATGCCGTCCATCCTATGCGAGATAAAGCTCTTTGCATCTTGCTTTGGTTTCGTCCTTAGTCATGTTATGCACCTTGTTTAGAGTCATTGAATTACTAAAGCGGTTATCAAAACCCTGATAATTTATCATGCAATCAGGGTGTTAAAAACTGATTCAAAACAAGTAATTGAATGCGTGAAATTGAAATATAAAATTAATAATCAATGTGTTATGTAATGGCCTGCAAACTACTGCTGCGCCATATGGAATGGCTCGAAGCCGCAGACCTGATCGTGAAAGGTATGGAAGGCGCCATTAACGCCAAAACCGTAACCTATGACTTCGAGCGTCTGATGGACGGCGCTAAACTGCTGAAATGTTCAGAGTTTGGCGATGCAATGATCAGCCACATGTAATATGTGCTGTTGATGATTGTGAAGACGGGGGCCGATTTGGCCCCCGTTTTGTTGTATGGGAAACTCTTTACCTGACCTGAAAAATCATCTTCAGATTCCGCGTTCTTTATCGCCTTTCTTCTGCGCTGGCGTTCGGTCATCACCTTTGTTTGTGCGATGGCCATCACCACCGCTAATTCACTCCTCCTGTTCCTGCGGCGACTCAGTTTGTACCTGCGGTTGCGGAAACGTGAGCTGGATAATGGCGCCATCGGTCGGTACCGTTTCCAGTTCATCAACATCGATGCTGGTTTTATCCGGCAGGCTCATATTGTCGACGGTAATGCGGTTAACCCGCCACGGCGTCAGGTAGCTGACCAGCAGGTTGCCGTCCGAGTTGGTGGTGGTGGAAAACTGATTATAGAAACTGATACCGGGCGACCCCGGCACGCTGACCAGTGCTGCGGTGCTGCCGAGCGTCTGGCCGAAGGTGATTCCGCTGCCGGACATCAAAATACTGCCGCTGGTATCGGCGTGATAATCGCGCCGCGATCCACCCCGATCCATACTGACATTGACCTCGCCGCCGTTGTACTGATAGCCAAGGCTGGCCGTCAGTTCGTCGTCACCATGCATGACTTGCTGTGCTTTGACGTCATAGCGCAGGCTGAAATCCTTCAGCGCGGAGCCGTAAACGTTGATGCCGTGGCTGTCTTTTTCCCGGCTTGCCAGTTGCGATATATAGCCGACGTTGCTGTTGTGGCCGCCGATGGAGAAGGGAATGCTGATATTAATGCCCAGCGTGGCTTCCGCCGGGGACTCTTTGCCGCGGTCATAGGCGCCGTAAAGACTGATATCTATATCCCGCCAGTTGGAATTCAGGCTGAGCACCACGCCGCTGCTGTCTGCGCCGGATTTGCGTGATTTCGTCCAGCGCCACGACAGGCTCATGCTGGAGTCTTCGTCAAAGTTATGACTAATTTCTACCTCGGCCTGCGCGGCGCGGCGGGTCAACTCATTATCCCAGTCGTATCTCAGCATCGCAGCCTGGTCAATTTTTTCTTCCAGCGAGCGGTACTGGCTGCCGGGTGGATACCATTGCAGCAGCGCATTCAGGCTGGTTTCGGCACTGAAAAACGCTTTGGCATAGCGCAGACGCCACACGCTGCCGCGGGCGGTGGTTTTTTGCTGGCGATAGCGCGCAGTGCTGATATCGGTTGACAGCGCCCCCCAGTGGCCGAAGTTTCCCCCGGTGCCCAGCACGTGATTGATATAGCGCTCCGCCTGCTGTACCCCGGAGAAAATCGTCAGGCGGGAGGCCAGTCCCCACGACAGTGAAGCCTGCCAGAAACGATCTTTATCCATCTCAATGCCGTGGGCCGGTTTATAGCGACCCGCTGCCAGCTCATAGCTAAACATTCGATGCTGAACGAGATTCGGCATAATGGAATAGGGCAAAACGCGTGTGCGCTCGGTACCGTCGCTTTCCTGCACCGTTAATTCAAGATTGCCCTGAGAATCCGGCGGATAGAAGTCGCGGATGGTAAACGGTCCTGGCGGAACATGGATACGATAAACGCGCTCACCGTTCTGATGAATGGTGACTTCTGCCTCGCTGCGGGCATAGCCGTTGATCAGCGGCGAATAGGGGCGCCAGCTGTCCGGGTACATCGCCTCATCACTGGCAAGCGACAGGCCACGAAACGCCATGCTGTCGAACATATTGGAAGAGGTATAGCCATCGCCGACGGTCAGCCGCGATCGGATACGGGTGATCCCGCGCCACAGGGCTATTGAGTTGCTGTACGAACCCTGCTGGCCGGTGCGTTCGCGCCAGAAGGTGTTCTGCTGGCGCAGTCGCCACGCCCCCAGGTTCAGGCCGTTATCCAGCGTTAGCGTCGTATCGGTGCCGGAGGTGTCCCATTCGTAGCGTGCGCGTTTTTTATCAACATCCAGCCGATAGTTGACGAACAGCGCGTTGATGCCGTTGTCCCAGCGGCTGGTACTGACGCCATTTTGCTGTGGGGTGATGGACTCTTCCGGGAACTCCAGCGTCAGCAGCTGCGCATCGGCGAGATACCTGAATTTCAGTCCGTACTGCTTTGCGGAGCCAGGCGTCAGGCAGCCGGTGGCATCCCACTTCATATGGCTGAGCAACGACGCAACGACACCCCATTCTTCCATCAGCGAGTAGCTCAGGCAGGGCGCACCTGCGGAGAAATTAAGTGAAATAGACCCTTTATAGACGTTATTGAGGATAACCCAGGTGCTTTCATTAGCCGAGGGCGAGCGTACCGCCAGTAACAGCAGTAAAAAAAATGCGATAGTACGAAATATCATCGGCGGGAACGGGGAAACGCAAAAAAGCGAAGAGGCAGATGCCCCTTCACTTTTAGGATTCAGACCGTATAGCGCTTATTATTGCATTGAAGCCAGCTCGGCACGAGCGCGGTTCAGCTCCTGCTTGATTTCACGCAGGTCGCTCTGTTTTTCTGCCAGTTTGCTCTGATACTTAGCCACTTTCTTCGCGTCGCCTTTTGCCTGAGCTTTACTCAGATCTGCCTTAATTTCAGCAATATCTTCGCGTTTTTCTGCCAGTTTTTTCTCCAGCTTGGTCACTTTTTTCTGTGCGTCAGAAAAAACGCTGCCGTCGGTGCAGTAGGCTTTGACTTGGGCCAGTGCCCTTTGCAGACCGGCAACTTTGTAGACATTACCGTACTGCTGAGCGATACGGATTTCTTTTTCCAGCGCGGCGGTTTTTATAGAGCAGTTTTGTGCTGCCTGTGCGGTGCTGAACATACCAACGGTAGCTACTACAGTCAGAGCGGTGATTAATTTTTTCATTGAACTTCTCCTTGATTGATAATTCCAACGGGTCACCTGACCCGTCGCTTTCCTGTGACAAAAAGAATACCTCTGTATGGGTGGTAGTTACGATGTAGCTCCGTCTTCATCTTGCTGTAGGACGGTCTTACAGGGTTGTAGTCCGGTATCGCGCCACTGTTCAAGCGCCGTGCGCAGGGCGCGGATACTGGCCTCCAACTGCTGCACGCCGCGCTCATCGCTTTCCTGTTCCTGCTTCAGGCACTGCGCCTCAAGCGATTTTGCTCCCAGTAGCTGAATGCCGCCGCGCAGCTTATGCAGGGCCTCGTGCAGAGGGGTATCTGGCGCATCGTACCAACGGGTGATGCTGGCCAGCGCCTCATCCAGAACGGTTATTTGCAGGCTGAGGAACGTGGCGAAATTATCGCCCTCCAGTAGCACGGAAGGCAGGCTGAGTTCAGACAGCGTTGACGCGGGATCTGCCGTTACAGCAGAAGGTCCGGCCGGGATAACCGAGGCGAGCAGTTCCTTCAGCATAGACAGCGTCACCGGCTTGAACAGGCAGTCGCGCATACCTGCTTGCTGCGCCGCGTCCCGCGTGGCTTCACGTGCGTCCGCCGTCAGCCCAAACACCGGCAGGCCGGGATACTGTACGCCGATCGTTCGGGCCAGTTCGCAGCCGCTCATGCCGGGCATATTGCAGTCGCTGATCGCCACATCCGGCTTGAGGGTCGCCAGCGCAGCTAATGCTTGCTGCGGGTTGTCGAAGCTGGTTACTCGGTGGCCCAGCCAGCTAAGCTGTTGGCTTAGCAGCATTCTTCCAGCAGGGTGATCGTCAACAATCATGATGTTCAGCGTCCGGCATTTATCGTCGTGCGCGTGGCTACGCAGAGGGCTGGCGGCCTTCGCTGCCAGAATCGATAGCTTCAGGGTAACCGTGACCGTTGTCCCTTTGCCGGGTTCACTTTGTAGCTCGATCCCGCCGTCCATCATCTCTGCCAGCGTTCGGCAGATATACAGCCCAAGCCCGCTGCCCTGAGCGATATTCCGGCTTTCCCCCTGCTCAAAGGGGCGGAACAGCCGCTGACGGGTGGCCTCATCAATGCCTTCACCGCTATCTTCCACCTCCAGACTTAGCATCATATGCTCATCTTCCAGCCACAGCGGCTGCGCGCGCAGCGTCACCTTACCGCTGTCGGTGAATTTAATGGCGTTGCCCAACAGATTGACGATGATTTGCCGGAAGCGGGTCACGTCAATCAACACATCGCCCTTCAGGTCCGCATCGATTTCCAGAGAAAAACCCAGCGATTTTTGCGCGGCCAGTCCCTCAAAAAGCATCGCAGCCGCTTCAATCAGATTTCTCAGCGATGCGCGCTCCGGGCGCAGTACCAGACGGCCAGATTCAATACGGGAAACGTCGAGGATATTGCCGATAAGCAGCAGTAGCGACTGCGCGGCATCCCAGGCGATCCTCACCGATTGCTGGTTTTGCCGCGAGTCGCCGGGGCGCTTCATCACCAGTTCCAGCATGCCGATAATCGCCGCAATCGGCGTACGTATTTCATGGCTCATGGTGGCCAGGAAAACGCTTTTCACCCGGCTGGCACTGTTGGCACGGCACCTGGCTTTACGCAGCGTCTGAATAAACCGACTCTGGCGTGATACGTCCAGCCAGCCGCCGATAAACTGTTTTTTCCCGGCGATCGGCTGACGCCACAATCGCAGTACCCGCCCGGACGTACGTATGACGCGTTCCTGCCATTCGCCGCTGGGTTCTTCCGAACCAAACCAGTCGGCAAGGGTTTTACCACGCAGTTGGCCCGGGCCAATCGACAAGGTTTCGTAAAGCGCACGATTACCGGTCTGCATCACGCCGCGCGCATCACACAGGTAAAGCGGGGTGGGAATGGCGTCCAGCATCTGCCTTTGCCTGCGGTGGCGCAGGGAATAAACCCCAAACAGGATCAGCAGCAGCAAAGCCATTCCGGCGCAAAACAGCGCCGTGGACAGTATTGTCGAGTTTTTTTTCGGCGGAGCCGAGGTGAAGGCGTTGCCGCTGCTGCCCCCGCGAGTCAGGGCGTGTAAATCCTCAGGCGAAATATTAATCAGCGCTTTATTCAATATGGTGGTCAGGGGCCAGGCATGTCGCGATGCGCCAAAGGCGAAGCGCATCGGGTCGGTGTCGATACTGCCCAGTATTTTTAGCGAAGAGAACTCCTTGCGGGTGAGCAGGGCGTTCGCGACGATCAGCGGCACCGTCATCATGTCATTCTCAGCCCGTACCACGCTGTCCAGGCCTTCCTGCCAGGTACTCACCCTGCCAGCCAGACCGCTGTTCTGATGGCGAAGCCAGCCTTCCGGGGCTTCACCGCTCAGACTGATTACGCGCGGATTGATCTCCCTCGGAATATGATGCGCCCGCCCGACCATCACCCATGAGTTATACAGCCAGGTGCGGGTCGTCAGCAGGTCAGCCTGCCAGATCCCTTCCTGAGTAACGCCAGCCACCAGATTGTCGTTACCTGCTTTTACTGCATTGAAAGCATCCTGCTGGGTGGGGTAGCGATGGATCTCGAAATTGAACCCCGTGCGCAGGCTGAGTGCGGTCAGAATGTCGGCAATAATGCCGCACAGCTGCCCATTCTGATTAAAATACGCCATCGGTGCATTGTTTTCCGCCACGGCAACACGGATCTTTTTATGCTCCTTAATCCATTTATGCTCAAGGGAGGTAAATACGGGCTGCTGTTCGCTCAGCGACAGGGAAATACCGCCGTTCCAGCGCCGGTGGATCTCTATGCTCGCGCTCTCCGGCAGAACCGCCAGCAGCTTATTCAGGATGGTTATCCAGACGTGCATTTTTGGCATTGCGGCAAAGGAAAAACCTGCGGTGTGAAACGACGCGCCAACGGGCCGAATACTGACGTTGCTTAAATGCGACTGGCTGATCAGGTAGCGAGCGGTGATCGCATCACTAAAGAACAGGTCGATCTTACGAAATGCCAGCGCCTCCAGCGCATCGCGCGCTGAAGAAAACGTCACCAGTTTCGCATTCGGATAGCGTGCCAGTACGGTTTGACGATCGTAGACCGGCGAAATAGCTATTTTGTTCACGGTGGCATCACGCGCTACCTCGGTATTGAACATCTCGACGGCAATATTGGTGCTGTAGGGATCGCTCAGCAACAGCCCCTGTCGCTGCTGATTGTCACTGGCCTGTGCGATAAAGTCGGCTTTGCCATCGCGCAGCGCGGTCAGTGCAGTGTTGAAGTTTGGATAGGGCAGAACTTCAATTTCAACCCCAAGATTCTTCGACGCCAGCCCGATAAAATCAGCGCTGATGCCGCCGTAATCGTTCAGGCCGGTGGTGATATCATACGGTGGTGACATGGGCTGCCAGACCGCCAGGCGGATCTTCCGATGCTCGTGCAGCCAGCGCCATTCGCTGGCGTTAAGCCCCGGTCCGGTCACGGTTTCGTGGCTGCGGGCCAGCAGCTTAAGGGGATTGTCCTCTTGTTTGCTATATCCGGCGAAAGAGAGGAAAAAAAGCATCATCCAGACAATATTTCTCACTTCTCTGCCTCCTGGCTGATAAGCGAAAGCAGCTGGTGCAGATCGTCGTAACCGCTTTTTTTTAGCATCCGCACTTTATAGGTACTGATGGTTTTATTGCTCAGCGACAGCAGATCGGCAATGTCTTTATTGGTTTTTCCCTGTTTCAAATAATTCAGCACCGCAAGTTCGCGGTCGGAAAAGCGCGCCAGCAGAGTATGCGAGTCATCAGGCTCCTGCACGGCGGCGGCGGTGCGGGATAGCGTTCCTTCCGGAAAGCACTGATAGCCGTTCATAATGAGGCGGCAAACGGGTTCCACGCTTTCCAGCGGCAGGTTTTTATTGATAAAGCCGTTAGCGCCGGCCTGAAGCGTGCGCATCGCGTAAATACCGGCAGGCTGGTTGGTGAATACCAGCACCTTCATCGCCGGAAAGTGCTGCCGAATACGAGGAAGCAGATCCAGCCCGTCGGACTTTTTGAGCTCAAGATCGAGGATCAGCAGGTCCGGGCGTTCCCGGTGCAGCTGAGCAATGAGATTATCCCCTGCTGACGTGGTGACAGAAAATTCGGTATGTTTTTCCAACAGCACTTTTAGTGCAAAACAGATTGCCGGATGGTCATCCACAAGCAGTATTGTAGTCATAGTATTATTTCCATTATTCACTGATGCTGTGCTGCAGAGACGAAATATTATCCATGTGTTGTCCCGTTACGACTTAATATAAATACGATGAATGTTTGACTGATAATGCTTTGGGTTTTTTTTTGTACGATGGCGGACTCGGAAATTGTCATTATTTCAATGAAATCAAGACAATGAAGAATTTTCTATTTTGTCTTTTTTTGTTTCACGATTGTATTTTTTCAATTTTTTTCTCTTTTTATTTTAATGTGTTGCATTAATTTTTTTTGAGGTGTTCCCCGTTGAATATGGGGGGGGAGGGGGAACGAAATAAATATACTCAACGCTTAGTTTATTGCCACTATTTTCTGATGGTCATATTCTGATATTAGCATATCCCGTATTTTATTTTTTCTGTAAACGGTTTCATATTTTTACCCATAATTTTCTTTATTTCCCGGTAATTATTCTTCCTGTATTCCATGCCAAAAGTTTTGATATTTATTGTGACAGGTAACACTTATTGTTAAGTGGACGCTTTAGTTCGACGGCAGGCAGCGGGCGATCGGCGGTGATTTCACCATTGTGCTGTTGGTTTCCACCTTGTCGGTGAGATATGCATTAGAGCGCAGATGCAGGCGCGTAAAGTCACGCCTCAAAACGAACATCAAGCCCGGATACCGGGCTTGATGTCGGATATCTGCTAAAGATTAATGACAATCTGCGTCAGCAGGCTCCATGCATCGTCCTCTTTTGGGGTAACGGAGGGGTGATGCGTCCAGGCTAACTGATTTGGTCCAATATATGCCGTTACTGACGCGCAGCGTATAGGCGGTGGATGCCGTGGCGCTGTAGCTTTCTACGCCGCTGCCGTGCCGCTGCCAAGGTACAGGCCGTAGAAATGCGTCAGCCAGGCTAAATAGCCGTAATGCAGGATCACCCGGTTGTCGAATAACGGCTAGTAGATGGACAGATCGCTGATCGCCACATGCCCGTCCTGACCGTTGCTTTTGAAATTGTTATAGGCATACATCGCACCAAGACGCAGCTGGGCACCCTCACCCAGGCCAAGACGCGCCAGATCGTAAGTCATATCCGCGCTGAGCGCATTGCTGGTGGTCAGGCGCTGTCCCACGTAGTTCGGCTCATCTCTCCCCGGGCCTGAACGACGAAGAAGAACAGCCACTCCCGCTCTTTACGCTGTGCTTCCAGCACATCATCGGGGTGACAGGTCAGCGGGTATTGCGGCATTGCCGCCACCATATTGCCAATTTTGGCATCAGGAATAATGCGGTGGCAGGCTTTGACCACGCGTGCGCTGGCGACCAGCTGGTGGTGGACAGCCTGATAAACTTCCTGCGGGCTGCTGCCTTCCGGCAGGCCCTGCGGGCCAAAGTGTACGAACAGCGCGGCGTTGATTTCATTAAAGGTCAGCCACACTCCCGGCGGTATATCCCAGCAGCACGGGCATAAAGAAAAATACCGCATCGCTGGCAGAAAAGAGAATAAGATACGTTCCGTCCTCTTTATTTATCCAGTGAAAAAGCGTGGCGATAATCAGCGAGACTTTTAATAGCCCGGCGGCGACTAATATCCCAATAAGTGGAGCAAAGATGCTGGATATGATATCGATGGTGCTGTTTAAGACGGCTTTAAAACCGCGTGGAGATGAAGGTGATAAGACGTTTTCATCGCTATTTCCCCCCGGCGTTATTCTCGGGGATATACTCAACAAGCTGGTTGTAAACTTCACCAACGTGGCTGCCGATAACCACCCGAAATTGTCCGCTGCTCTCAACGACGGTAATTATTCCGGCCATCTTTTTTAATTTTTCTGCCTGAGAAATGCCGCTGTCTTTCAGCTTGAAGCGCAGACGGGGGGCGCAATGAATCACGCTGATAATATTATCCCGGCCACCCACGCCGGATATGATTTCAGCACATAACTGGGCATATCCCATAACTAACCTCGTGTCAGAGTTTGCTGAGAAGGAAATTTTAGGCAAAAAAAACCTAACTTTCCTTCCCGTTGACCTGATTCGGGAGGTGTAGTTAGGTTTTGCTCAGCGCGCCAGCTTGGCGAGAAGATAACAATCCTGTTGTGGAAAAATTTATAATCTCAAACTTCCGTCCCGACAAGTATTTTTCTTAATGTTATGACACTGTGTGAAGTGTCTCACAAAAAGAAACGCTATTTATCCTCTGTGGAAATCGCTATTTTTACCTGTTCAATGTGGATAGCCAGAAACATCAGTTCATCCATTTTCAATCGATGATCGTGATGTAATTCACTGTATTTGCTTATTTTTATTTCGCATGAATAGTCGTATTTATATTTTTCTTTCACTAAGTTAGCCAGATCGGGATCGCCAATATCCAGATGCTTTTTATTGAGGATGCGCTGAGCGAAAAATTTGAGATGGGTAACAAAACGCTGATAGCTTAATGTCTTTTCCTGGTAGGTAATATCAAAGTGGTAGGCGACCAGGCTTAATACGTCCTGCATAAAATGAGTGAACTTCATCATGTTTTGCATATTATTATTGAGCTGGGCGTTGACCAGATGCAGGGCGATAAACCCGGCTTCGTCTTCGGCTAAAGTGTGCCGGTATGCTGATAAATAATCTGAAGCGCGTCTTTCCCGATATCGTACTCGTGCGGGTAAACTTTTTTTATTTCCCACAGTAACGCATTTTAAATGCTGATGTTTTCTGAAAATCGCTGTAGTGCATAGTGTAAGTGATCAACCAGTGAAATTAATAAGCTGTCGTGTCGTTTTCCCGGCAACCGACCGCGGGCCAGAGAAATAATCGCCTCTGTTGCAAGGATGCACTCTTTCGAAACCTGATCCAGTAATGACCTGAAGTGATCGCTGTAGGGATTATCCAGTGAAAATGTTTTCTCAATGTTAGTCGGGTTAATGTATTCTCCGGCTTTCTTGTTAAAGCCGATGCTTTTGCCCATGACCACTATTTCCTGCAAATTGTCATCAACGGTGATAACAACATTGTTATTCAGTATTCGATCTATTTTCATCACAAGCTCCAGAAGGAACAGGGCGGGAGATTTATCCGGGAAAAATAGATGAGTACACACCAGAATGTCAATTACCCGGTGGTCGAAGCGCTTATTCACCAAAGCGTGAACAGAAATAAATAAAATATAACATATTGATTTATTTAAATATAAAAATAGCTCCCGGCCTGAATTTTCTACCATAACGTAAAGACTTTCTATCTTTGCGGGGCGTCATAAAATTCAGCAGTTGATCTGCATCTGTTCGGTATGCACATTCTTAAGCCGTACCTATCCCCTTATTTGTTGATTTCGTGCTGATTACGTTCAGGAGCTGTTTTATGCAATTTATTTCCGCAAAAAACATTCATGACCTGCTGGAATGGGAGGGCGTAATCAACGCCATTTACTCAGCGCACCTGGGGGCTCGCCATACCGGGGGAAGGCTTTTTCCTCGGTGATGCCGTTTATGGCCTGCTTAGCCGGGGCGTTATTCTGCCCGGGCACGGTGCCGGATTCAAAATCGCTTCAATTTATCCGGCTAATGCACAGGCAACGCCGCCACGCGCGGTTGAGGATGCCGCCTTTGTAGTCATTGACGAAGATACCCGGGCGATCTCTGCCGTACTTGATGGCCCGGCGATTACCCGCTGGAAAACGGCGGCGGATTCGGTGACTGCTGCCCGGATACTGAGCCGTGAAGATAGCGCCACGCTGCTGGCGTTGGGGGCCGGAGCGGTGGCGACGGCGCTGGTTGATGCTTATTTGCATATTCGGCCGTCCATTCGCACCGTGCTGCTGTGGAACCGCACGGCTGAAAAGCTGGCTGCGACGCTGGCTACGCTGAGAGAGAAGGGGGTTGAGGCGGAAATTGCGCAGGATCTTAACGCGGTCGTGAGCTGTGCGGATATTATCACTGCCGCGACCAGTTCCGCGTCACCGCTGATTTTGGGGAAAGATGTGCAGCCCTGCACGCATATTGATCTGCTGGGCGGATATCGCCCGGATGTGCAGGAAGCGGACTGTGAAGGGGTGGCAAAAGCGCGGATATTTGTCGATGACCGAACCAACGCCGCAATGTCCGGCGATCTTCATATCCCACTGCAGCTGGGCATGATTACTGAACAGCATATTGAGGCCGATCTCTACGAGATGTGCCAGAGTACGACCTTCAGTCGGCAGAGGCAGGATATTACGCTGTATAAGAATGCGGGCGGCGCGCACCCGGACCTGATGGTCAGCCTGCCGGTGATTGATCGTTTAAATCGATAGCCCGTAGCGTAGATAAGGTGTGATTCACCCGGTCGTTATTTTGACAGGCGCTTATCGGGTGAATACCGGCTAATGACCTCCGGGTCTAGTGACGCCCGGGTCGATGCAGGATTTCAGCCAGCATCCCCGGCAGGCAGGCACCAACAATCACCAAAAATCCCATCAATGGCCCCCCAATCAGCAACAGAGCGCAAAATAGTACGGCGTTCATTTCTGTCCTTTCGTTGTTTTTTCTTCTGTCAGGAACGTTAACAGCGTGGCTATGCTGCACCTAAAGTGTCGATTATGCATTGATCGGAATCACAATTTTGCGGTGCCAAAATGTGGCAAGGCTGGCTACTGGTCGATCGCGCCTGAGGGGAATGTTTTGGATTGCAAGGCATGATTAAAAACGAAGAAAGCATAAGAATTGTTTCAGGAGGGATTAGGCAGTGTATGTTATAACAGTTAATATTTATTTATATTTACGCAAAAAAAAAGCCCGCCAAGAGCTTTAATGCGGGCCAACACCAGGGAAATCGATTAATTTTAATGATAGGAGTATTCTTAGTTATTACCAGGCAAAAACGCGTTATTTGAGAGCGAAATCAAAAAAATGTCGAATCACCCTTTTTTGTGTCAAAACTCTTCAGCGATCAACCATTCATCAGCGTTATCAAACATCTCTTCGATAATGCGCATCAGCGTGGCCTTATCGGTTTTACTGGCGTCGCTTTTTACGCCGTTGGCCTGCATCGGTTTTACTTTGACCAGCGCATCAGGAAAAACACGCTGAACGCGTTTTTCCAGCTCGCCGAGTATTAGCTGCTCAGCGTTAGCCAGTCCGGCCACGTTGCGCTTGTCATAAATCAGTTCAACAAACATTTTTGCTTCTGCTCTCTTTGAATTTATCTGTATAAAAATACAGGTATATGCAGGCGGGTTCAAACACTATTTCGCGAACCGACTAGGTGCTCGACCCGCGTGCTGGCTGGCTTCAGTCAAATATACCGCGCTGCGGATACGTTTTCGTCGAATCACTGATTCGCTGGTGACGATCCGAGGGTGGGATGGCCGGAAATCGTCAGTGCTGCATCGCTGCCATTAACACTGAGCTCGGCTTGTGCTCCCAGTGGTAGCGTAACGGTATCGTGACCGTGGCCGAAGTCCAGCCCTGTCACCAGCGGCAGTCCGCTACGCTGTGTAATCAGCTCCCATACGCTGCTGAAATCGTAACCGTTATCGTAGTCAGAAAGCGTGTTGCCGGTAAAACTGCCGGTCACAATGGCTTTTTGCCGCGCCAGAATACCGCTTTCCAACAGCTGTAGCAGCATGCGTTCAACGCGGAAGGGATGCTCATTAACATCCTCGATCACCAGAATTCCGTCGCGGATATTCGGCAACCACGGTGTGCCGATCAGCGAGGCGATCATCGCCAGGTTTCCCCCCCAGAGCGTGCCCGAAGTGCTGAGCTGCTGTGGCGTGGTCTGCCAGCGAAGGGTGAACTGCGCAGAGGTTAGTGCCAGCCAGAAGTTGGCGAGGGTGAAATCAGAGAGCGTTTCCGCACCAAAATTCCCTGCCAGCATGGGGCCGCTAAAGCTCTGCAATCCGGTCTGAGCCAGCAGGGCAAGCTGTATGGCGGTGAAGTCACTGTGCCCGCAGAGTGCGACAGGTTCGCCGCGCAGACGATCCGTCAGGCTCTTATAGTCAAGATTCGGCAGCAGGCGGCTGGCACCATAGCCGCCGCGTACGGCCAGCACAATATCCGGCAGCGTTTCCAGCCGCGCAAGATCGTTAACGTCAGCCAGTCGCTGGCTGTCGCTACCAGCAAAACGCTGTTCGCGCCGGGTGATAATGTCGGTATGGGTCACCCGATGTCCGTCCGTCCGCAGGCGCTCAATACCGCGCAGTGCGGCATCCGGATTGTGACAAAAGCCAGAAGGGGCGATCAGATGAATATTTCGTGGAGACACGGTCATAATACGTACTTATCTCATCCGGATGGTGGTTTTACCGACGATTATCAACAATTTTGACACCCTATGCGGCAATAAAAAGTGTGCTCTGCCGCAGGCCGGTGAAAATTTATACGCCGGTAAGTGAATTATTTTTGTACACTCGCTGTCGAATTCTTTCGATGATGACGAAAAGCCGTAGTGATGTCATCAGCCGCAGCCAGCAAATTAAGAATTACGGCAATTTTCTGCTAACCGGCAAGTCGTATGATAGGCGCGACGCCAGGCCCAGAGGATAAACAAGCGTGCATAAATGCGTGAAATTAGCAGCAATGATGGCTGCACTACTGCTGGCAGGTTGCGCCAGCGAATCCACAAAGAAGATCGTTCATCAGCCGGATACCCCGCTGACGTCAGCTCCGCCACAGAAAGTGGCACAAGCCTGGTCACTCTTTACTGAAAACGCCGCCCGTAGCTACGGGGTCGATCAGAAACTGGTGGATGCCATTATTGCCGTGGAGTCCGGCGGCAATCCGACGGCGGTCAGCAAGTCTAACGCCGTTGGCCTGATGCAGATTAAAGCCTCCACTGCCGGGCGTGAAGTGTATCGTGCGCAGGGCCGCCACGGGCAGCCGAGCAAAAGTGAACTGCGCGATCCGGTCAAAAACATCGATATCGGCACGGCTTATCTGCGTATTTTACAGCAGCAACAGCTGGCCGGTATCCGCAATCCTGAAACGCTGCGCTACGCGACAATCGTTTCATATGCTAACGGTGCGGGGGCGCTACTGCGGACTTTCTCGCGGGATCGTAACCGGGCGATTGCCATGATTAATGCCATGAGTCCGGATGAGTTTTATCAGCACGTACAGAACAATCACCCGGCGGCACAGGCACCGCGCTATTTATGGAAAGTGACAACGGCCTATCGGACGATCTGAACCTAACGGATTTTGATAAATGGCAAAAAATTTTCAGAAAAAGTTCGTCCTTAAATCACAGACTTAGAATCCTCTCCTATACTTAGTGTAGTTTTAATCGTGCCAGTTTGATAACGGTAATCATTAAGGGGGAGTAAATGGGTATTCTGTCATGGATCATTTTTGGATTGATCGCCGGTATTATCGCCAAGTGGATTATGCCAGGTAAGGACGGTGGCGGTTTTATCATTACCGTGGTGCTGGGGGTTGTCGGTGCGGTCGTCGGCGGCTGGATCAGTACCTTCTTTGGTTTTGGTAAGGTTGACGGGTTTAATTTCGGCAGCTTTGTGGTTGCGGTGATCGGCGCGATTGTGGTGCTGTGGATTTACCGTAAGGTACGTAGCTGATACGGATAAAGCCTGTGGGCTGGTTTCGTTGAGAATTGAGGAGCCACTCTCTGTTAAGGAGGGTGGCTTTTTTATTGGTGGCGTGGATGCTTGCATTGGTGCAGGCGCTGCGGATTGCCCGTCTGCCCTACCGGCTGACTCCCTTTCGGTTATGGGTTTCGCAGCAGGACAGGGCCAGGCAACAAACTTCCCTATCGGCTAACTGGTCAGGATTCGCCGAGAAAGATCAGAAGCAGAAACTGATTCTCTCCTGCCAGTCTGCGTTGCCATCGGTCATGCAGCCCCGTCTGCGCTGGTCCGAAAGGCTAAAAAAAGTGAATCCACGCTACTGCGCCGCTTTCTTCACTCCGATATCACCCACATTATTACAAGTTTTATCTTTCGGGCAGTACAGATCCAGCAGCTTCAGTGTAACCCCGTTGGTCCAGCCAAAACCGTCCTGTAGCGGATATTCACCACCGCCACCACCGCCCAGGCCTTTTCCTTCCACCACGTATTTTTCCACCAGCTTGTGCTCTTTATCATAGGTCGCCTGCACATTCTGCAGGAAGCGCATGCCAACCTCTTTTGCCAGTTCCTGCTTGCCATAGTGATTCAGCCCCTCAACGGCGGCCCACTGTAACGGTGCCCAGCCGTTAGGCGCATCCCACTGCTGCCCATTATTAACAGTTGTGGTTACCAGGCCACCTTCCTTCAGCAGCTGCGCCTGTACGGCGCTGGCAGTTTTGCTCGCGTGGTCATCGGTAGCCGCCTGCAGATAGAGCGGGAACAGCGCGGCGGCGGTCAGCTGCGGGCGCACGCTGGCTTTCTGCCAGTCGTAGTCTGCATACCAGCCCTGTTTTTCATCCCACAGATAGCGGTTGATCGCCTGCTTGCGGGTTTCAGCCTGCGTATCAAAACGCTTCGCCGCCGCATCGTCTTTGGCGATCCGGTTGGCTTTCGCCAGGGTTTTCTCCAGATGGAACACCAGGGCATTCAAATCGACCGGAACGATGCGGGTGGTGTGGATCGTGCTGAGATCGTCGGGCTTATCAAACCAGCGGGAACTGAAATCCCAGCCCGAAGCCGCGCCCGCACGCAGATCGCGGTACAGCGCGGCCTTTTCACGATTTTTGGCTTTATCGGCGGTGCTGATGTCGTCCATATAGGATTCGGTTCGCGGCACATCACGCGTATCCCAGTAGCGGTTCAGCACCGTGCCGTCTTTCAGCTTTACCACGCGCCTGCTGGCAGCACCGGCAGCAACGCTATCGGCGTCGGCCATCCAGTAGTCATACTCTTTTTGCAGCTGCGGGCGATATTTACTGTAAACCTCGTCGCCGCCGTGAGTGGCCAGCAGATCGACCATCATGCTGAAGAACGGCGGCTGTGAGCGGCTCAGGTAATAACTACGGTTGCCGTTCGGAATATGGCCGTATTTATCCAGCTCCGAGGCAAAGTTATCGACCATATCCTGCACGCGATCCCAGTGGCCGCTTTCCGCCAGCCCCAGCATGGTGAAATAGCTGTCCCAGTAATAGACTTCGCGGAAGCGACCGCCCGGAACCACATAGGGCTTCGGCAGCGGCAGCAGGGAATCCCACTGGTTAGCCTGGCTGGCGGAACGGGTCAGCACCGGCCACAGGCCGTTAATGTGCTCACGCAGGCTCTGCCCGGCGGGAGGCACATACTTTTCCCCCTCTGCGGGCAGCGTAAAGTTGGTATTCACAAAGCGCTTAAGGTCAAAGTTGCCCTGGGTTTTCTGCATCTGCCAGTCGGCGAGAATGGAGGTCGGATCGCCGCGAGGCACCGCATCGGCGAAGGTTTTCTGGTCCGGGTAGAGTTTCGCTGCCTGAACGGCATGATACAGCGGTCCGAGACGCACATCCGGCGGCTGCGGAGTACTGCTCAGCATCCGCTGATTATCTTCCGCCTGCGCCGCACAGCTGGCCGCGACCATTCCCGCCAGCAGGAGCGGATAAATCAGGCGCGTACTCAATCGACGTTGTTCGACTTTTTTCATCGGCTTTTCTCCATGTCCAGATCCGGTTTGATCTGTAAGCTATTGACCCTGCGAAAAACTTTAGACGACTTTTCGCATTTGGTCAGGGAATCAGGTCGGGAAATGTGAGTCAGACGGGCATTTTTACGGTTAAGAAGGCGGGAAAAACCGTGCCGATAATACGTTATTTATTCATAAAGTCGGATGGATAACGGCATCGGCGGCAGTTCAGGCCAGTGTCTGACTAAATCATCCACAGTGTGGCAAAGATCGCCACCAGCCAGAGGCAGATTAGCGCATAGATTGCCCGATGAAATATCCGACGTGCGCCCAGCCAGCGATCCTCCAGTGAACGCGTAGCCCCGGGTTTCACAGCCCACAGATGAGCCATCCCTGCGTCAAATGCGGCAAGGTCATCCTCATTGTTTACCAGCTGAAACAGCCGCTCATCCAGCCACAGACGCCAGCAGTAATACTGCGTCAGCAGAAACAGCACCAGTAACATAGCGCTCTGATATGACCCGAGCAGAAGCAAAGCCAGCAATAGCGGCGGCAGGGCCAGCGCGGAAAAGAAGCGCCAGCTGGCGAGATGGATGTGAATAACACGCTGCGTCATACGGATGTCGGGCACTGTGCCTCCTTAAAGCGTTCCAGCAGCCGCAGGTGGTCCGGCGTCAGCACCACCTGAGGTCGCTGCGAACGGACCATTGCCACCGCAGCTTCAACACTGTCGGCGTGGTTTTCCGTCAGCAGCCAGGCGGCCACCACCGTCGCGCTGCGCGACAGGCCGAGGGCGCAGCAGACCAGCAGCGTTTCCTGTGACTGACGCAGCAGGCTTAGCCGATCCACCGCGCGCTGCAGATCGGCGATTTCCGGCACCAGCAGATCCATCATCGGACAGCTGTACCAGATCGTTGCTGGTTCGGGGCAGTGGTGAAATTCAGCGGTCAGATCCAGCACGGGCGTATTGCGTGGTGCCTTATCGGGAAAACTGCCGAGGGACACACCGCCGAAAATGGGCGAAGTCGCAGGCAGCGCGCGGGAAAACCAGCGCTTTGAAAGCCAGGCTCCGGCCAGATAGGGCCACAGCAGCCAGCGGGCCGAAAGCGATATCTGGCCCTCTGGCGTTTTCTGAAATACGCGGGTTCCCAGTCCGGCATACCCGGCTGCCACCATCAGCAGTGCGGCGGCGGGCCACAGCAATACAACACAGTAAGGCATCGCCCACGGGATAAGCCCTAGCAGCAGCGCACCAGCGGCATAGCGTGCCCCAAGCTGCAGGGCGTGAGAAGAGGGCCGCTGCCAGCGCCAGCCACCCGCACCGGCAGATGAGCCTGCTGCAGGTGCGCTACCGCGGTGCTAATCATCTGCTGGAGGTTTTCTTTCCGCACCCGGATGCCGCGCCAGCCGATGCTGTTCAGATACTGACGATCGATGACTCGTCCCAGTATGCCGTTGCCTTCTGGCCGATTGCGGTAGATGTAATCCAGCGTGCTGCCGGAATCGAAGCCGGTTTCATAACCCAGCCGCATTCCCGCAGACTGTCGGCCAATCGTTTTCATCCCGTAGCGCATCGCGGCGTAAAACAGCCCCTCCGGCGAACGTGAATTCGGGGGAGCCTGTAGTTCGCGGAAGGCGTCCGCGCTCGGGCTCCAGCGGTCTTCCTGGCCATAGTCAAAGACGTAAGGTGCAGTCGTATACAGACGATCGATAAAACTTCTCATCTTATCGAGTGCCAGCTGGCGATTCTTCTCGCCCAGCGTGTCGTGGTAGAAGCCGGGCAGAATATGCTGTTCTTTGATCGCGCTGCGCAGTCCGGCATAAAACTGCTTCTGCGGTTTTGCGTGCACCACGAAGTCATCGCCGGAAATCAGCAGCTGGGTCGGCAGGGTGATAGCAGCAGAATCGGAGACGATGCGTTCGGCGGTCTTATACAGATCCAGCAGGATATTGACGGCGATCTGGCGGGTAATCAACGGGTCCTGCTCGAAGCTGGCGATACGCTGCGGATCGTGGCTGAGGAATTTCCCCTTCACATAGGAATTGACGTAAAACAGCCCGCGTATGCGCTGCATTAATCCCAACCCTGCGCGGGCAAAAGGCACATACAGTTTGACCTTAAAGGCCGGGGACGCCAGCACCATGCCGCGTATTTTCGGCGCGTAGTCGTGGACCCAGGTGGCGACCAGAACCGCGCCGACGCTTTGGGCAACTGCCACGATATCCTCGAGCGCAACCTGTGCATCCCGGGCAACAAAGCGTACGAATTCATCCACGTCCAGCACTGAACGGGCCAGGCTCGGGCTGTAGCCGCGATCGCCGGGCGTGTTGCCGTGGCCGCGCGCGTCCCAGGCATAAAAGTGCGTATCGGGCATCATCAGCTCATCGACAATGTGCTGCAATCGCCCGGAGTGCTCGTGCCCGCGATGGAACAACACGATGACTTTACGGCTGCCGCTTTCCACAGCAGGCCAGTGGCGAAAATAGAGCGAGGCTCCGTCACTGGTGGCGAAGGTGCCTTCCTGACATTCACGTGATGGCTGACTCATGGCCGTTTCCTTTTTCAGGCGGTTTTCGCCGCAGTTGCGCTGCGGCAGCGGTTAATACAGGTCCAGACCAGCAGCAGGGCGCAGACGGCAAATACCACGTTAAACGCGGGGATAGACTGCGGCCAGAGGGCAATCACCAGACCCGAAGCGCCGAAGACAAAGGCGCGATCGCTTTTCCCCAGCGGTCCGCGATAGTCGCGCACGCCGGTCAGCGTCTGGCAGATTATCCCGCAGAACTCCGTCAGCCAGGCCAGCAGCACCACCAGAATCACCAGCCACGGCGAGATGCCAACCACGAAAGCAAAAGCCAGATAGAGCGCGGCATCGGAGATGATGTCACCGACTTCATTCAGTACCGCACCCAGCGTGGACTGCTGGTTGAATTCCCTCGCCAGCATGCCGTCGATGGCGTTCAGCGCCATGCGCAGGAACAAAAAAATCGGCAGGGAGATAAATAACAGCGGGTACGGGAAGGCGATTAATATGCCGCCCAGCACGATCGAAGCCAGCATGGCCAGCAGGGTGACCTGGTTTGCGGTCACGCCGCGTGCATGCAGCCGGGCAACCAGCGGTCTTAACAGGTTCTGAAATTTGGGTTTGATGTCGTACAGCGTCACGTGATGGCTCCTGCCTTTCTTCACAACGGGCGCTTTGCCCGCTCGGGTGTGATGGATATCCGGTGTGTGCTACGAATACCACCATGACTTTCCCGCGTGTGCATTGGGGCGCAATACGGGGAGGGATGCGGATAAATATAACTCAGATGGGGACTTTTGCCGCCCCAGCGGGCGGAGAGCCGGGAACATTGCGGTTCCCGGCTTAACAGTGGTTACAGGTTAACGCAGGTTTCTTCCGCCAGGCCCAGCATAATATTCAGGTTCTGCACGGCAGCCCCGGATGCGCCTTTACCGAGGTTGTCCAGGCGCGCAACCAGTATCGTCTGGCGCTGCTGCGGGTGGGTAAAGACAAACAGCTCCATATTGTTGCTGTTGTTTAACGCTTCCGGCAGCAGGTATGGCGCAGTGTCGCCATCCAGATTATTCAGTTCGCGAACCTGGATAAACTGCTGACCTGCATAGAACGCCGCCAGTTCATGCTGCAACGGCTCGCCGTCAGTATCGTTCAGCGGAATAAATACCAGCATGCCCTGTGCATAGTCACCCACGCCCGGCTGGAAGATCGGTCGGGTGCTTAGTCCACCCCAGGCCTGCATCTCTTTCAGATGCTTATGATCGAAGCCCAGACCGTAGGCGGCAAAGCCGGTACCCTGCTGCTGGTACTTTTCAATCATCGCTTTACCGCCGCCGCTGTATCCTGATACGGCGTTGATCGCCAGCGGACGATCGGCGGCCAGCAGTCCGGCACGGGTCAGCGGGGCGAGCAGGGCGATAGCGCCGGTGGCATAGCAGCCCGGGTTAGAGACGTGGCTCGCCTGGCGGATTTTTTCGCGCTGACCGGCATCCAGTTCAGGCAGACCGTAAACCCAGCCGTCCTGCACGCGGTGCGCCGAGCTGGCATCCAGCACGCGGGCACCGACTTCATCAGCCAGCGCAACGGCTTCACGCGCAGCGGCGTCGGGCAGGCAAAGGATAGTGACGTCAGCCTGTTTCATCAGGGCCTGACGGACAGACGCTTCTTTACGCTGTGCGTCGTCAATGCTGAGCAATTCGATGTGGGGATGACGGGCCAGACGCTGCTGGATTTGCAAACCGGTCGTACCCGCCTGACCGTCGATGAACACACGATATTTCTGACTCATTACAGCCTTTGCCTTAAGAAAAAATGAGAAAAAAACAGTGTAATCAGATTGCAGCAGATTAAAAGCGCTTTATGAAAAATTTCTGCATGAATATTCATGAAGAAGGATTTTTTATGCTGATTGAAGTCAGCGGCTTCTGACCTTCCCACCGGCGGCAAATCCCGCTGGGGGAAGGGCTATGCTTATTTTTCGGTCGCCTGATTTACCGTTTCTGATGCCTGCCAGATACGGTATTTCACATCGACGCCTTTTGGCGCATAGACTACAATCGGCAGACGGCTGTTGTAGCGCTGGAAGGCATCCTCACCCAGGTTGGCGGCGATAAATTTTTGCTGTCTGGCGCGATCGGGGCAGGCCATCATGGTGGAAGCCGGTTCGGAAAGTTTATCAACGACCAGGTAGTCATAGCCCCAGCCGGAGAGCGTTTCGCGCTTGAGCGTGCCACCAATCATATGCCGGTTACAGTCCACTTCCAGCGTTTTACCGATCAGCAGCTCTACTTTAAGATCCTGCTCATTATCCTTTGGCGGCAGGGTAATCACCTGGCGAGTCATTCCCGTTTCGGCCTGCGGATACGGCGCAATTTTCTCCAGCGGCTGTTGGTTCGGGCTGCCTTCCTGCTGTGTACCCGAAGCCGCAATTGCCGATACGGAGCCGGCCAGCAGCAGAACGGACAGAGTTGAAAATAGTGTATTCATCGTTTCTTCCTTTAAATGATCGGTGAAAATACTGGAATTATACACCTAACAAATCGCTTATAAAGGTAAGTTATATGGCTTCAAGGTTGTTATTGCGGAATTATTCGCTGTCACTGTTCTCTGAAATATAATTCAGATGCTGGTTTAGCCACTGTCTGACAATATTCTGTGCGGCGGTTGCAGCATCAGTAGCGGAAAAACCACGTTCCAGCTGCAGCCACTGACTGGTGGCCTGCTGTGCGGGTTCGATTGCCGCCAGCGTCAGCTGTCGCTGGGTGGCAGGCCAGTTCTTTTCATCGGTCCAGTCGCGAATGCGCTGCACCGGATCACCGTTTTGTTCCGTATCTTGTTCTGATTTCAGGAAACTTTGCGGTGACAGCGTGGCGCGCAGGGCCAGGATGCGCCAGGCGGCGAAGCTGGCAAAGCGGATAGTGCCTGCATTGGCACTGACCGCGCTTTCCGGTGCGGTCAGCTGATTACGCAGCTGTCGCCAGGCTTCCTGTTTAAACAGTCCACCCTGTGGTGGGCAAATGGGCGCTGAGCCGTCACGGCTTGAACCGTAGAGCGGGCCAAATGCCTGGTAAGCCGCATCCCCCTGACGGGCAAAAACGAAGCAGTGAACGTAGGGACGGTCTTCTGTACCGTAGTCGTTCATTTCAATGGTCATGCGCAGCAGCATCAGGGCGGCTTCACCGCGTGAGGTTTTTGGATCTTTTCGCGTATCTTGCAAAATCGAGGCGGCAAAACTGTCCTGCGCGGTGATGGCAGCAATGGCGCTATTTTCGGCCCGTTGTGCCTCCTGCTGGCTGATGCCGCTGGCCGGAATAAACCGATGTAGATAGACCAGCCAGGCCGCGGCCAGTGGGCTGCTGCTGTAGTGACGCAGCTGTATCGCTGATTGGGCTGGTGTTGTCGGGATGGTGGCAATCACCGTATCTAACGCCATCTGCGCCTGATGCAGCCGGGCGTTGAGTTCACCTTCGCGCTGGGCTAACTGCTGACCCAGGCATGAATTAAGCGAGGCGCTGTCGCTGGCGCAGGTATTACGCTGCTTCAGCCAGCTTCGCTGCTCGGTGCGCAGGGTATTTTTTTCCGCCTCGGGCAGCTGCGCGGCCAATTGCCGATAGCTGTCTGCAATCGACGCGTCCTTATCACTGAGTGCCTTATCGGTACAGATTGCCTGCTCCGTTGGCGTCGCTGCTTTCTGGCAGTCGAAAGAGGCCGCCTGCGCTGAGAAGCAGCCAATAACCGGCAGCATCAGCATGAAAAGACGGGATTTTTCGGACAGAACAGCACGTATCGCCATGGGCATTCCTTTTGAAGTAGAGGGGATAATTTGCCACGTTATCCTAAAGATAGCGGCAAGTAAAAGACGCATTTCCTGTATCACCATGGTTTGAATGAATACCGTAATGTATGTCCTGTTTTGGGAGCGAAATGTTCCCTCATACCCGCTTGCAAGCCGTGGTGCATCCGTTCAACCGGGCGTTTGTGCGTCCGGTCTGTTTTGAGGAGAATTGCTGTATGACCCGCATCGCCACGCTGCTGGCTTTCGGGCTGTTTTCCAGCCCGGTGCTGCATGCGACGCCGCTCACTTATCAGGTCGCTGCCGATCGGACCGATATCGTACTGTCGTGGAATGCGTTCGGCGACACCTTCTCTCAGGCCCGACTCAGCGGTGTAACCGGAGAAGTTTCGCTGGACCCCGGCCATGATTACAACGATCGCATCAGCGTAAAGATTCCGGTTTCTACACTGAAAGCTTCTAACGATATGCTGACCTGGCAGTTGAAAAGCCAGATGTTTTTTGACGCAGTTCGCTACCGCGATATTATTTTTACCAGTACACGCGTGGTCGATAAAGGCCAGGGCCAGTACAAAATTTTTGGTCTGCTGCAGGTTAAAAGCGTCCAGTGCCCGGTGATCCTTGAAGCCACTATGGCAGGTAAAGAGGCATCATCTTCGGCTGGTGAACTGGTGTTGTACGCCACCACCACCATCTCCCGATCGGCATTCAAGATGGATCGTCTGGCCGTATTGGTAGACGATCGTATCAAAATTGATATTGCCATTCGCGCACGTCCGGCTCTTAACGAAAATGCCAACACGCCGTAATCATCCCGGGCCATCGCTGGCGGCGGCGAGCAGAGGAACGTCAGGTCACTAATCGGCGTCGCAATACTGTGCGCCTGGCCTCGTCGCTGGATCACTCCGTTGCGGCAGTTCCATTCCAGCGGGCGATCCGCCTGACGATCGGTCAAAATCGATGTACTGAGGTCGGCGGGTGCGCGATGAAACCATGCCAGGATTTCCTGAGGAACCTTCATTACCCAGTTTGGCTCCCTCTGCACGCGCCACCGCCAGGCATTCCTGTAGCAGAGCAAGCGACAGACCGGTGATATCAATGCGAGAAAACATCCCGGCGCGGCGGCCGGTTAGCACCATCAACCCGGCCAGCGCGTTTTGCATCAGTTTACGCCAGGCCAACTGCGTAAAATCGGTAGTGACATCAACCTCACAGCGCGTTCCTTGCAGCGCCTCAAGCACCCGATGGCTTTCCGGTACATCCGGCAGGGTGAGGCGCGGGCTGCTGCGTAACCAGACGGCATTCCCCGCTTCGCGCTGTGCGGGGAACCACACGACCGAAGGCAGGATCTGCTGCGCGGAGAGATAAGGCGCAAAAAGTGCGCGCTGTTCAACGCCGTTTTGTAGCACGCAAACCACGGTCTTTGCGCTACACAGTGCTGCCAGCCACGGCGCGGCTTCCGCAACCTGAGTGGATTTTACCGCCACGAACACCAGATCGTAATGATGTTGAATAGCTGAAGGATTGGTGAGTACCGGGCCGGGGATCTCGATGCGGTGGTTCCAACACGCAGCAGCAGGCTGTCGTGTGCGGTACGTCCACAGAGCGTGGGTGTGCGGCCAGCTTCATGCAGCGCTGCCGCGATAGTGGTGCCAATTGCACCGGGGCCGATAAGTGCAATAGCAGGGTATTCAGACATGATGCGTTTTTCCTGTTAACCAGCGATTCAGGGGAATGGCAGAAACCAGCAACACGATGGGCGAGCGCGTTCCCGCTGCTGCGCACTGTCCGCCTGGCACACTATCATCCCCTGGTAACATGAACAAATCACGGGCGATCGTCCAAAAAAAACATCACCGTGTTGAGCCTGGTTGCGTTGCGTCAGATGTTTTTCCGGTGCAAAACTGCCTGCCACGCGGAGGGATATCGCGATGGGGCAAAGCGCAGCGTCAGTAGCATCAGCCCGACCACGCAGGCGGCGTGCAAGATCCAATCGGCCTGATAGTTGCCGGTGCTGCTGCGCAGGAATCCGGACAAATAGGGTGAAGCCCCGGCGATAATAAAACCGATGCCCTGCATAAAGGCCACCAGTCGCGCGGCAAGAGGCGCATGGGGAGAATGGTCGAGTGCCAGGACCAGGCTCAGTGGAAAGGTGCCGCCCAGGCCCACACCGCAAATCAGTGCCCAGCCAACCGGCAGCTGCTGCGGTAGCCAGATAAAACCGCAGAACCCCAGCAGCTGCATCATCAGCGCTATCAACAATAATCTACGCCGATCCTGATGGCGAGCCAGCATTGGCATCAGCAGCGCGCCCGCCGTTTGGCCCAGCGTCAGCAGTGCCAGAAGCGTGCCACTTGACTGCGGCGTGGACCCCATCTGCATATAATAGGGCGGTAGCCAGGCGACCAGACTGGTATACCCGCCGTTAATCAGCCCGAAGTACAGTCCGAGCAACCACGCGCGCGGGCTGACATGTAAACGTACCCGAGGGGCAGATAACGTTTTATTCGGTGGTTCAATGGCGGACTGACCGATAACCATCCAGCCCGTGAGCGCAAGAATGGCCGGCAGTGACCACCATGCCAGCGCGTGAAACCAGACCTCGCTGTGCTGTGCCAGCCACGGAGTCATTGCCGCACCCAGCCCGCCGCCACCCATCAGCGCAGCCGACCACAGCCCCATAACCGCGGGTGTGCTGTGGCCGAAGAGCCGCTTAATTATGCCAGGAATGGTTGCCTGAATAAGGCCTATGCCAATTCCGCCAATTAAAGCACTGCTCAACAGGAGTGCGCTGCGAGGAGCCATTTCGCGCAGCAGTGCGCCCGCGGCGATGGTCACCAGGCTCAGCGCGACGGTTTTACGCTCATTCAGATGGTGACTCAGCCACTCTCCTGCCAGCGCCATTATCCCCATTGCCACCACCGGCAGGGCGGTAAGCAGGGAAGCCAGCGCAAAGCTCATTCCGCTGGCGTCGCGAAGCTGCGGCAGCAGCGGCCCCACTGAGGTCAGCAGAGGTCGCATATTCAGGCCAACCAGCACCAGAACCAGTAGCATCAGACCGTTTTTCATCATCAGACTCATTACATCACTCTCGTTACTTACCGTTCGCAAAAGAGTAAGGATGAGTTCACATAAGATAAAATATTCATTTATGATGAGGTCTATTGCCTCTACTTATGGATGGCGTCATGCTGCTTCGACATATCAACTATTTTCTGGCCGTAGCGGAGCACCGCAGCTTTACCCGTGCAGCTCAGGCGCTGCATGTCTCTCAGCCAGCGCTGTCTCAGCAGATCAGGCAGTTGGAGGTGCATCTGGGCGCGACGCTTTTTGACCGTAGCGGCCGGAGTATTGGTTTGACCGATGCAGGAGCGGTTTATCTGAACTATGCCCGCCGGACCCTGCAGGGGCTGGAAGAGGGAAAGCGGGCGATCCACGATGTTGCCGACCTGCATCGCGGCTTGCTGCGGATTGCCGTAACGCCAACCTTTACCGCGTGGCTGGTTGGGCCGCTGCTGGCCGCGTTTTATCAGCGCTACCCGAATATTAACGTCAGCATTCGTGAGATGCCGCAGGAGCGTATTGAGGAACAACTATGCGCAGGCGAACTGGATGCGGGTATTGGTTTTGAAGGGAGTTATGCGCAGGAAACAGACGCGCGGGCGCTGCTGAAGGAAAAACTGGTGCTGGTGGTCGGTAGCGGTCATTCCCTTGCGGGGCACACATGTTTGCCTTTAGAGGTACTGGATGCGCTGCCGCTGGTACTGTTGAGTACAGAATTTGCCACACGCGGGCAGATCGATCGCTGCTGCCGGCAAAACGGGTTGAGCCCCCGGGTGATAATGGAAGCAAACTCGGTCAATGCGGTAGTGGAAATCATCCGGTGTGCACCGCTGGCAACGCTGCTGCCCGCGGCAATCGCCAGGGAAAATAAGCCGCTGACCGGAATTGCGCTAGAGCCGCCGCTGCTGGAAAGAACGGCGGTTATCCTGCAGCACCGGGACAGCTATCAAAGTGCCGCCGCACGGGCGTTTATTCAGCTGGCTTTGCAGTGGGCAACGCTGTCGGACCCGCTTCCTTCTTAATCTGATCGAGATAGTTGTAAATGGTGTAGCGCGTTACGCCCAGCACCTTTGCCGCTTTCTCAACCCCGCCGCGTACCATAAACATCCCCCGGTTTTGCATCTGCCGAACAATCTCGACCTTCTCCTGCTTGCCGGCTCCGGTTCTGAGTTGCCCGGCGGGGGGAATACAGGCACGAATAATCTCATCCAGCTTTTCCTCCAGCCCGATCTCCTGTTCCTGTTTTTCCTCCGGTTCCTGAGGCAGCAAAATGGCTAAGGCCTCGCGTGCCGCATCTATCGCGCTGTTGTCAGCGTTAAAACAGAGTGAAAGTTGGGGTTTACCGTTTTCATCTTTGAAGAACACCGTTGAGCTTTGTAGCGGCTTCCCCTGCAGGCTGGTCGTTGGATAGCGGTTAAAAACTGTGGGTTGCCGGTCCAATGGGGCTGCGGCAGGATTAAGCAGGCCGAGAAATCCCCGGTCGTTATCCGGTGCATCCAACAGCGGGCTGCCCGGTTTTCTGCCGGAAACGTGGCCGTTGATAATTTTGATCACCGACGTTTCCGGCTGTGCGAGATCGTGTAAAACGACCTCGATATGGCGACCTGCAACGGAGGCGAATGCGTCCATGACGGCGCTAAGATGGTCAATCAGCTGTGATTTTTCGGTGCTGGCAGTCATCAATAAAAACTCGTTGTGTCTTGGTTTATTCTGGATAAGAATATAAACAAATTGTTGAAACATCAACAATGGTTTTAAATTAACGCCGGTGAGGGCCGATGACCAGCAAACTGTATCTTTCAAGCGATAGCCTTAGTGCTATCGCAACCGTTCTATCATCCACTCTTGCGGAAGACGGGCGGTTTCACACTCTTCTTTCAGAAACGCTGTTCCATCCGCAGGGTGGCGGTCAGCCTTATGACATCGGGCAGCTTGGTGATGCCAGCGTGCTGGGCGTATTTCAGGAGAATGATGAAATAGTACATGTTACCGACAGCGCGCTCCCTGAGGGGGAGTGTGTTATGACGGTGGATGTCGATCGTCGGCAGCTGAATACCCGTATGCACTCCGCCGGGCACTTGATTGCCGCCGTGGGCGAGAGCCTGGGCTGGCAGGCGATTAAGGGCAACCATCGCCCCGGTGAAGGGCGGGTGGTGTTTGAACCCGCAGCAGCGGGGCAGACCGTTCCCGATGCTGAATTACTCTGTGATAAAGTCAATAAGCTGGTGGAACAGGCCTTGCTGCGTCAGCAAACTATGCCGGAAGGCATACGTCGCATCACCTGGGGTGAACTGCCGTTTTACAGCTGCGGTGGTACGCACGTCATCAGCACCGATCGCGTGGGTGAGGTGTTGATTAGCAGCGTGAAGTTCCGCAAGGGGCAGCTTTCCGTTTCTTACTCACTGGTCGATCCGCGCCCGCTAACCCTTAATCAGGCTGCGTAATATGCAACTACATCTGAATACTCCGCTGCTGAATTCACGGGCACTCAGCCAGTTGAGCGGCAGTAACGTCTGGTTGAAAATGGATGCGCTCCAGCCCTGCGGTTCATTTAAAATTCGTGGTATCGGGCTGGCCTGCCGGACATATTATGGGCAGGGGGCCCGGCGCTTTATTTCATCTTCGGGCGGCAACGCAGGCCTGGCCGTCGCCTGGGCCGGCAGAGCGCTGGGTGTACCTGTGACGGTAGTGGTGCCAGAGACAACGTCAGCTCGCGCAAAGGAGCTACTGCATCTTGAAAAGGCTGACGTCATCGTTCACGGTGCATCCTGGCAGGAGGCCAACCACTTTGCGCTCTCCCTGAAGGGGGAACTGGACGCGTTTCTGCACCCCTTCGACGATCCGCTGCTGTGGCAGGGACATGCCTCAATGATTGATGAAGTGGTGGCCAGCGGCGTACGGCCCGATGCGGTTGTGCTTTCCGTCGGCGGCGGTGGGTTGCTGTCCGGCGTGGTTGAAGGGTTGCAGCGCAACGGGCTTTACGATATTCCGGTGGTTGCGGTAGAGACAGAAGGTGCGGCCTCATTTCGTGCCGCCATTGAGGCCGGTCAGGCGGTGGAGCTTGAACACATCAACACTGTTGCAACCAGTCTGGGTGCGAAAAAGGTCTGTGAGCAGGCGGTCAGATTGGTGGGGCTTCATCCTGTTATCAGTGAGGTGGTGACAGATGAAGAGGCGGTGCGCTCCTGTCGTCGGTTTATTGACGATCACCGCGTGATGACGGAACCGGCATGCGGCGCGAGCCTGGCATGCATTTATGAGCAAAAAGCCGTTCTGAAAGCCTTTCACAATCCGCTGGTGATTGTCTGCGGCGGCGCAACGATGTCCGCCGAACAGCTCTTTAGCCTGCACGGCGGCGCATAGCGAAGGGGCGGCAGTGAGCGTGCTACCGCCCGATCACTTAGCTTTCTTTCCGGGCATCGGCTGCGCCGATGTCCGGATTCGGCCTTACTTCACGGTGAAGTTATACATCCCTTTGGTCTTATGGCCGTCAACGGAAAGGACGTGCCAGTCAACCATGTATTCACCCGCCTTCAGCTCAGATGACAGCGGAATATGCAGGACTTTATTATCCGCGCTGTCTACGGTTGCCTTAGCAGTATCCACGGCTTTGCCGGCTGCGTCGGTGATTGCAGCGCCACTGAAGCTGGCCTCAACGCCTTCGGTAAAGGTCAGGGTCAGCACTTTTGGTGAACCGCTGACTTCGGCCTTGCTGGCCGGTGAAGCGCTGGCAAGATGAGCGTGGGCCAGGGCCTGCTGAGACATCAGTGTTGCAGCCAGCACAGTAGCGGCTGCGAGGGCTTTTTTCATACGTAATACCATCTGAACTTCTCCTTGCGTGACAAACGTCTGCCGGACGATGGCCGACAGCATGAATACATTATATCGCCGCGACTCAGGCGAACTGCGACACCTGGCGTTTCTGGTACTGCCAGCGTGCGATATCAATCAACAGGAAGGCCAGCAGACTGGCTCCCATTACCGGCAAACACCAGCCCAGAGCCGAGGTGACCAGCAGAAAGCTAATGCGCCAGCGCATCGGTAGGCGCAACCAGGCATGGAGTAGCGAACTGGCGACGTTGTCCACCGGTGCCGTCGGGCGGCGCAGCCACACACATAAAGCGTGCCGGTTAAGGCAGCGACAAAAATAAACGGCCCAATGAACAAACCGATATAAAAATGCAGACGGCGGAAAAAATCCAGCACGACTCCGCGTGTTTTTTTATCGTTATTTTTAATTTGCGACATGGGTAATCCTGTGCAGAGCACATAATTTAAAATGCGGGTTTCTTTCCTGAAAATTAATCAGGAATTTTAATTTTAGAGTGGAATAACGGCGTGGTTAGTGGGCAGGCGGAGCCCGGGGAAGGCAGCAGCCAGGCAGGAATGTCGCGAAAAATGAGACAACAAGGCGTACCGGCGGTGCGCGCGTTGAAGTGCATAAAAGCCAGATCAGAGGGATAAGCACCCAGATCATAAACGGGAAGTGTACCAGCAGGTCACAGTAGCCGCAGGCGAGATCGTCCATCGTCGCCATTCCGCCTGTTACGGGCTGCGAGCTATTGTGGTCCGTCATCGGTAGGGATTTTTTCGCGCTAACTTCGGTATTTACGGCAGACATTGCATGATGGGCCATACCGGAAGCCATGTGATGCATGGGCATTGAACCGTGGTGCGTAGCGGCATGCTGCATACCGCGTACCGGTGTTGAAGGGCCAGGGATCGCGCCATCAGACATGCTGCCAAACGGCAACGGGTCTTCGGATGCTGAGTCAGGGTGTCCACCGTGAGCCATTATCGCGTTTGCTGCACGCCATTGCGCCAGAGTTTTCGACACCTCTGGGGCAATAAACAGCATCAGTATTGCCAGCACGGCAATAAAGGCTGGCATGCGGCGTTGCGAAAGGCCTAACAGAGAAACCAAAGCGAAAGTCCGGTAGCATCATTCATAATGGTGGAAATTTTAACGGCTTTTCTGGCAAATATGAAATCTAAATCAAGGAAAAAATTATTTTTTATTTGCTTTGCCATATAGTGCAAAAAAATACCCAGTAACTCTGCTTTATTTAAACATTTCGTTAACATTGCGGGTCAATTATTTTTAGGGAGTAAAATGGCTTAACGCCTGCCGAGTGGGTCCCTGAAAATAGATCGTGCTGATATGGCAGCTCCGCGGCTGGGTCAACACAAAACGGATCGTTTCCCATAGAGACTGGCCGTTAAGCAGGTTCTCTCCCATTCGTTCATTCCTCGTGGCCAATGCCTGCAAACTGGTGATTTCAAAATCCGGTGGATACAGCGCAGTGAGGCGGATGTTCTCTTTTGCCATCTGGCTGGCGAGTTTCTGGCTGAAACCGCTTATTCCATGCTTGCTGGCGAAAAATGCGGGATGTGCAACGGAGTTCGTAAATTGTGGAATGCCGCAGGATGAGACTATTGTCACGATATCTGCACCCGATGACAGACGTAAGCCGGGTAGCAGCGCCTGAGTTAACAGAACAGGCCCGGTTAATCCGGAGTTGATTGTGCTGATGATCTCAGCAGGCATTTGCTCATCCAGTTCACCTTCCAGCCATTGCGCAGCACTGAGGATAAGAATATCGATGGCTTTTTGCGGGTGTAAAAGTGCCGTGCAGAACCGGCTAATCGAGTCTGGCTGAGTCATATCGCACTTATAACCGCGTGCAATTCCACCTTCTGAGTGAATAATGTCGCAGGTAGCTATTGCATCGGTAATTTTGCGTGCGCAAAGATCAACCTCGACTCCTTCTCTGGCCAACCAGACGGCAATGGCCTGACCAAAGTCACGGCCGCCTCCGGTAATTACCGCTCGTTTACCTTTCAGCATTTCTTCCTCTCTGATTTTCATAAATTATTTCATTTACACGTAAACTGACACAAATTAACGGGGCCATTTTCCCAACAGTGCTGAAAAAGCGTCAGCTAAAAAAGTCCAGTCAGCCAGATGTTAATTGAATTTTTATTTAATTTTGTAATATTGATCGCGTTAAAATTTAAATCATTTTCTTACTCTATTGGCCGGATTTTGCCGATAATATATTTTTTGATTACTGATGCGGTTTTTGGGTAAAAGCCTTTAGCCGATGAGCAATATCGTTTATCCTGTTGCCTCGCTTGAACAGGCAGTTATTGCCGTTTTCTTGAAAATACAAAAAAATAGAATGAGTAACGTGGTTAATATAAATAACCATGAGTTGCCTTATTCAGGGCCGTTGTTTTATACATGTCAGGCGGAATGATATCGGTTAAGTGATTGATAACGTGCTCTGATCAACAAGCCGTCTATGGGCTGGTTTTTCCATGAAAAAATGGTTTTCTGATGGTGCTTTCCGCACCATTATCCGCAACAGTGCTTATCTAGGTTCCGGAAACGTTGTCAGTGCTTTGTTAGGACTGCTGGCGCTTTCATGCGCCGGTAGAGGCATGTCACCTGAGATGTTTGGCGTACTTATCGTCATTCAGTCCTATACCAAAGCCGTCAGTGATTTTGCCAAGTTTCAGACCTGGCAATTCATCGTTCAGTTTGGTATGCCAGCATTAGTCAGTAAAAATAACCAACGCTTTCGTGACGTGATTGCATTTTCGTTTGGGCTGGATATTGTCAGCGGCGCACTGGCGATGTTAGCCGGAATGACATTGTTGCCCTGGTTGTCTGACGTTATTGGACTGGATGCGGAAAACTTCAAACTTGCTCTGTTATACTGCACGCTGATTCCTTTCATGGCCTCATCGACGCCGACAGGAATTCTGCGAACGTTGGATCGTTTTGACCTGATTGCCGTTCAGCAGGCAATAAAACCGTTAATGATTGCTATTGGTAGCATCATTTCTTATTTTTTACAGCTGGGTTTTGCTGGTTTTATTGTCACCTGGTTTGTTTCAAGTCTGTTCGCCAGCCTGTTATTCTGGTGGTTTTCAGCACGCGAACTTCGCCGAAAAAACTTTCACAAAGCTCTGCGCCCTGGTTTTGTTGTGCCGGCACGAAGATTATCGGGCGCATGGAACTTTGTGTGGACCACCAATCTTTCACACTCTATTTGGTCAGCACGTAACTCATGCAGTACCGTCCTCGTTGGTATTATCCTGGGGCCGGTGGCTGCGGGACTATTTAAAATCGCCATGACCGTTTTTGATGCAACGGGAACGCCAGCAAGTCTGCTGTCGAAAAGTTTTTATCCGGAGATCATGCGTCTGGACCCAGCCAGCAAAAGGCCCTGGGTGCTCGGGCTGCGGTCAGCCCTGCTGGCTGGCGCTATAGGTATACTGGTCGCGCTGCTGGTAATTATCGTTGGTAAGCCACTCATCTCATTCGTTTTTGGGGTGAAGTATCTTGAAGCATATGACCTTATTCAGGTGATGCTGGGAGCCGTGGTTATTTCCATGATGGGTTTTCCGCAGGAATCATTATTATTAATGGCAGGAAAACAGCGGACCTATCTGGTTATGCAAACATTTGCTTCCGCTTCATACATCGTATTGTTAATTGTATTACCTCATTTCTTTGGTGTGATCGGCGCAGCCTATGCGTATTTTGGCGGGCAGTTTTTCGACGTCCTGTTCTCTCTAATCCCTACGCTATGGGCCTGGCGTCATCGCCATTCTCTTTCTGTTAATACTTCTGTTGGGACGCGTAAAAATGAGCTGTGAAAAATGGAAAAAATTCCCCCCCGAAACAATTGAACGACTCTTCACCGCTGTAGAAGAAGATGACAAAATTGGCGAGTCTACAAGTTTACCGAAATTTATTGAGCTGCAATGTTCAACGGATGATATCCGTCATTGTTATGCTTTGTGTTTACAATTCTGGGAGGATGGATTCAGACGTGAAGACTTACTGAAATTAATTAATCATGTATTACAGGGGAACGTTCTGAGTGAAAAAGAACGGCTTCAGTATAAATATATTCGCGCACGCTATAAACATTTACGCTTTGCCCAGCGGCTTTACAGTAAAAAGCATGAATCCAATTTTATTTTCAGTCAGACTACTGTTTTTCTTGGGCATTTCCAGGATGCCTTTCGTAATCACAACGAAAGAAACATCAAAATTTACGGTCGGCTGTTAAATGTGATTCTCAGTGCCCCGATCTGGGCCGTAGTTCGCTACTGCCTGCGACATGCTGTCCTGGATGACGATCATGGTTTTATACATTACAGGCAGCAGCAGATACGTAAACTGCAAGAAGCGATAGCTAATCCTGAATTGACGGGAGGTGAGTTCCATGACGTACGTAAAATTGTCAGCCAGCAGGTGTCTTACTATGACACGATGAGATCACTGGACCCCGATAATTTGGATGCTTGTCAACTTTCCGGTTTTTTATCCAATATTAATGGGTTAATGGGCGACCGTCATGACGAAATGGTCGCCGATAAATTATCCGGCAAGAAGTCGTACAGTGAATCGAGCCTGATAGCGAATAATATTCGTCAACCTATTGAAATGTTTGTTGCGCGTTATCCTTTATAAACCTCAAGGGGAATGATTAAGTTGATAATTCGTTGGAAGGAAAGCCCATAATGCTACGTATCCCAATACTGTTACTGCTTATTTTTTTTCCGACGCTGGCATTTTCACATAATTTCATTAAGGGGCAGCATGTTGCCCCGGTTGGAATTGTCGATCGCGGCGAATTAGTACTTAACGGTGATGAAATCAGTTATAGAAAATGGAGCAGTTCACAACTTGAGGGAAAAGTTCGCATAATTCACTATATTGCCGGTCGTCGTTCAGCAAAAAAGAAAAACTCCATCCTGATTAAAGCAGTTAAAGCTGCGAACTTTCCGGATGACCGATTCCAGCCGACGACGATTGTGAATACGGATGATGAGTTTCCCGGCACAGGATTGTTTGTGGTCGGTAAAGTAGAGAAAAATCAACGACATTATCCCTGGGCCCAGTTTATCATCGACAGTGATGGTTTGGGGCGTAAAGCCTGGCAGCTAAATGAAGACAGTTCTACGATAGTGGTTCTCGATCGTGAAGGGCGTGTTCAGTGGGCAAAAGATGGGGCGCTGTCGCCTGGTGAAGTGCTTCAGGTGATAAGCCTGTTACAGCATTTACTCGATGCGGATAAATCCGATCGCCATAGCGGTGCCCCATCCTCTGCGGCACTTCTCCCTTAACGCCGTAGTGCGGTAAAGGCCTGAATAATTTTATCGATTTGTTCTTCGCTGTGTGCGGCGTTAACGCTGCATCGAAGTAGCGTAATACCCGATGGTGCTGCCGGTGGCAGCACGAGATTAACGTAAACACCTCTGCCGATCAGATCTCGCCAGTAACGAAGGCCTTCTTCTTTCGAGCCAATGACTACCGGAACCACCGGACTGATATGTGCACCCAGGGTATAGCCGATTTTTTGCAGCCCCTGATAAAGCCTGGCGGCGTTAGTCCACAGTTTTTCACGTAACTCAGGCTGTTGGGCGATAATGTTCAGCGATGCCCGTACCGACGCGATACATGAAGGAGATGGTGATGCGGTGAAAATATACGGACGGCTGCTATACCGCAAAACTTCCATTGCTGCAGAACCGACGGCAAAGCCCCCGATTGACGCCAGGCTTTTACTGAAGGTGCCCAGCACGATATCTACGTCCTGTTCAACACCCAGCTCCTGAGCCAGACCACGGCCGGTCGAGCCCATAACGCCGAACGAGTGCGCCTCATCAACCAGCAGGTAACCACCGAAGCGTTTTTTAATCTCGACAATTTCAACCAGGGGGGCAACATCCCCCAGCATGCTGTAAATCCCCTCAACGATGATAATCGCGTCTTTCGCCCGTTCTTTCAGGCGAACCATTCTACGTTCCAGGTCCTGGGCATCATTGTGTCGGAAACGTATTATCTGCGCGCCGCCCAGAACGCAGGCGTCATAGATGCTGGCGTGGCAGTCTTCATCGATCAGCACCACGGCATTTGGATCGGCCAGTGTACTGATAACGCCTAAATTCGCGGTATAGCCGGTAGAGAAAACGATAGCGGTAGGGCGATCAAAAAAAGCCGCCAGTTCGTGTTCCAGGGCCAGATGAGAACCGTAGCTGCCGTTCGCCATACGTGATCCGGTGGTGCCCGTTCCCTGACTGGCCAGTGCCGCCTGGCCAACAGCAATGGCTTCAGCATTAAAGGTTAAGCCAAGGTAGTTGTTAGTTCCGGCGAGGACAATATTCCGCTCACCGATTCGGCCCTCTGTGGCAGAATAGACTTCATCAATGCAGGTACCGAAGGGATTAAGGCCGGATGTCTGAAACTGTTCTCGCTGGTTAGCGAGACGGGTGAATTTATCATACAGACCCATTGGTGCTCTCCAGATATGAGAATAAAGTGTCAAGTAGCTGCTCAGGCGTTCTGACGTTTAATAAAATATTCATGGGTATTGAAATATCGAGTTTATCTTCAAGCATCATTAATAAATTCATCACTTGAACGGATTCAAGGCCGAGGTCATTGACCAGATCGCTTTCTTTCTTTATTTCAACATCTTTTGGTGCCATCTCTTGTATGCATTCCAGGATATAGTCCATTAGTAAGTCACGTTTGCACATAGAAATAATTTTTAATACCTATAGTCTGGGGAAATTAAAAGAGTCTTTCACGCAGCGCATGCTCTACGCTAACCTCAGGACGCCAGTTAATATATTTTGATATGTGGGAATTGCTTGCCGACCAGTCGTTGTGGGTTAATTCTCGGATTTTGCTGCGGGTTAGCATGGGTTCTTTTCGCATTATACGATGCGATAACAGACTGATATCGGCGGCCAGTTTTAACAATGGAAGGGGAACGCCGATCAAATGCACCGGATTACCACGGATACTGGAACCGATCTCCTGCAAACGTTTCCAGCTGTACCCATCGATAGCTCCGTCACAAAGCTCGAAAGGTGCTGTCTCCGATACGTTACCAATGACCCACTGATACACGGCTTCAGCTAAATCGCTGACGTGCAGAAACGACAGGAGGGATTCGTAGTGGCCGAGGCGAGGAAGAATACCGCGCAGGAGCCAGTTAAATACCGGCTTCAGTTCTTTATCACCTGGCCCATAGACCGCGGTGGGACGAAAAATACCGAGAGAAATATCAGACGCCATGGCGGTTAGCTTCTGCTCGGCAATAAACTTTGAATTTGCATACCATGAAAGCTGAGGATATCGCGCGGCCAGCGAAGAAATAAACAGGAAGCGCTGACAGTGGCCACCTGCTTGTGCCGCCTGCATCAGACGCAGGCTGCCGGATACGTTACAGTGGGTAAAGACCTCTTCCCGGCTGCCTCTGACCTGGCCTGCACAGTGGATAACGCAGTCTGCTCCCCGAACCAGTTCAGTCAATGTTACCCGATCGTCCAGGTCACCCCGCACCCAGATTAAATTATCGGACGAACGAATAGCAGCCTGCCGGGTTAATGCTCTGACAACGAAGCCCCGCGACAGTAGCTTCTTGACGATATGCCTGCCGATAAACCCCGTTACTCCCGTAACGGCTACCGTTCTGTTCATTGCGCATAACCTGCCAACTGCATGTGTGGGCTCATCGCCTCACTGAGATAGCGCTTCTTGGCTTCGGCGCGCGCCGGTTTTCCTGAAGATGTGCGGGGGATACTGTGCGGAGGCAATAGTTTAACTTCTACCGTTACGCCAAACTCGCTTTGAATGCGTGAGGTCAGCATATGAATAATCTGATCCCGACGCTCTTCAGAGTTCACTCGGCACTGTATTTGCAAAATAATCTTCCCTGCTTCATCACGCTCATTTGATGTCACAAAGGCAATTGCATCGCCCGTGCGAATTTCCGGAACCGATTCGGCAACGTATTCAATATCCTGCGGCCAGATATTGCGGCCACGTATAATAATAAGATCCTTTTTCCGACCGGTAACATACAGCTCTCCGTCCAGCAGATAGCCTAAATCACCCGTATCCATTCTGCCGAGGGACTCGATTTTTGAGCGCGAAACGTTATCCCTGAAATAACCACTCATCAGGCTGGGACCTGAAATCCAGATATGGCCGATTTCACGATCGGATAAAATTTTTCCTGATTCATTACGAATTTCAACACGATGCCCTGGAAGCGCACGGCCACAGTTAACAAACGTCACTCTGGCACGCGTATTCCTGGTCGGCTCAACGGCTTTTCCCTGATATTCCAGAATATCGCGATCGACCATATCGATCATTCGACCAGTTGCGTTATCGAAGAAGCTAACCGCCAGCGTATTTTCTGCCAGGCCATAGCAGGGCATCAGCGCCTTACTATCAAAGTTAATTTTGCTGAAGCACTCGGCAAAACGTTGTAGCAGTTCACTCGAAATTGGCTCGGCACCTACTCCGGCCACACGCCAGCTGGACAGGTCCAAATCCGCAATCTCTTTCTCACTACAACGGCGCAGGCATATCTCATAGCCAAAAGGAGGAGCAACGGAAACAGTACCGCGATTCTTGCTGATGAGTTTTAACCATTGCATCGGGCGCATCGCAAAATCCTGTGTGCGCAGATAGTCAACGGAGAGCTGCGTTGCCACCGGCGTAAGGAGAAAACCGACCAGCCCCATGTCGTGATAGAAAGGCAGCCAGGAAACACAGCGGTCACCGGCCTGTAGTTTAATGCCATAACGACTAATGGCCTGCAGGTTGGCCATCGCGGAACGCTGAGTGATTATCACTCCACGCGGAAAGCGCGTGCTGCCTGAAGTGTATTGGAGATAGGCGATATCCTCGGGCAAAGGTGCTCTGAGCTGAACATCTTTCTCCGGCAGCTCATTGATATCTGCATGAGTGAGGATGCGGATATGCGCTGCTTCGCTATGTACGGGTTTAACTAACGGCAACCACTCATCACTGCTGATAATCGCAGCCGGCTGGCAGCTCTTGAGCAGCCCCTGAAGCTTGTCGATGTAGGAAGCACTCTGGCCAACGCCCATAGGGATGGCCAGTGGAACCGCGACTAAACCTGCATACTGGCAGGCAAAAAACGCTTCGACGAAACCAACGCTGGTTTCCGCGATCAGCGCAACGCGATCGCCTTTTTTCAGGTTCAATGATAATAATCGTCGGGCCGCTATCTTCGCACGCTGCTGTAGTAAGCGATATTCCAGCGAAGCGATGAGTTGGTTACGTCGATCATAGAAATTCATCCCGGTACTTCCCTGGGCTGCGTAGTCTAAAGCTTCAACAAGAGAAGAAAAGTCTGCATAGCGCATAGGAAGAGAATGCGTAGAGCGTGTTTCGTGCATATACAACCCATTTATAGATTAAAATATCTAACAATAGAAATGATTACTATTTGAAGGTTTTTATTTGCGTAACAATTTATACAAGCACATTTTTCGTCTCACAAAGTTGCCTTGAATTACACAGGTGTTGATAAGTCACAGCATGACAGGAAATACTGCTGCGCGCGGACAGCCCGAGAGGGAAATGTGGTGCATTGGTTTTTTAATTTTATCCCGGCATTAAAATACTGCGATGGCTGCAATTTTTAAACCCTCCCGTAGCGAAAATTCATGTTCTGACTTGAATGTAGCATTTAGTGTTAAAGGATTTTAGACTTCGTTTAGGAAAAATACAGTTTAAATAAGAAACAGGCGTTGTTTATTAGAACATTGTGTTAACAGCATAATATGCCTAACGCCTGGGCGAATTTATTCGGTTAGATAACAGGCTGAAAACTCAATGCTTTCCCTTTTTATATAAATACTTAATGCAAAGTGCGAGTATTGCAGAATGGAAAGGGGTGAAGGGCACAATAACCGTGGGTAATACGTTCCCAAAAAGGCTGTTGTGTGTTTTTTTCGTAAATTATCAGTTTCAATGGTATGTATGATTCACATCGAAAAAGTTATCAATAAGCGTCAACTTAAGTCATTTATTACGTTTCCCTCCCATCTTTTTCAAAACGATCCAAACTGGATCAATCCTTTAAATATTGAGCGGTTAGAACACTTCTCGAAAAAAAACCCGGCAGATGAACATATTGAATGGCAGACATGGGTGGCAAAAAAAGAGGGTGAAATTGTTGGCAGAATATCTGCCCAGGTCGATTCCTTACACCGGGGGCTCTACGGTCAGGATACCGGGCATTTTGGCATGATCGATGCCATCGACGATCCTGAAGTGTTCAGCCTGTTATTTTCAGCTGCAGAAAACTGGCTGGTTTCAAAAGGTGCCAGAAAAATCACCGGGCCATTTAGTCTTAACATCAATCAGGAAAGCGGTCTGCTGATTGACGGCTTTGACACCCCGCCAAGCGCCATGATGACCCACGGTAAGCCTTATTATTCAGCCAGAGTTGAGCAGCAGGGATACACACAGGGCATCGATCTCCTGGCCTACTGGATGCGCCTGGCTGAACTCCAGTTCCCCCCATCACTGGCTAAACTTATGGGCCATGCTCGTAAAAAAGTCCGCATTCGCTGCCTTAATCGCAAGAAATTCAGCGAGGAAATGCAGGTTCTGCGCCAGATTTTTAACTCAGCATGGCAGAAAAACTGGGGGTTTGTACCCTTCACCGAACACGAATTTGCCGTTATGGGGGACCAGCTCAAATTCCTGGTACCGGACGATATGATCTTTATCGCCGAGATAGATTCCGTACCCGTCGCGTTCATTATCGGCCTGCCTAACATTAATGAAGCGATTGCCGATCTCAATGGGCGATTATTACCCCTTGGCTGGGCGAAACTCCTTTGGCGGCTGAAAGTCAGCGGTGTGCGTACGGCAAGGGTGCCATTGATGGGTGTAAAACTCGAACATCAGTTTAGCCGCATTGGACCGATCATTGCCCTGCTACTTATTGAAGCGCTGCATGCTGCATTTGGTAAGTGGAACATTGAGGCGTTAGAAATGTCGTGGATTTTGGAATCTAACGCCGGGATGAGGAATATTTTGGAAAAAATTGGTGCGATACCCTATAAGCGTTACCGGTTATATGAAAAACAACTTTAATATCTACTGGGATTGATAATATCGCGATGCTATTTGAAAAGAAAAAGGGTTTCAGCCGGCTGTTCGACAGTATAAAAAACTCGCTGTCTGGTCTTGCCAATGCGCTGTTAACGGAAAATTCATTCAGGCAGCTGTTTATTGTTGCTGGAGTATTATTCGTCGTTGCGCTGTGCGTTGATGTGTCAAACGTTGAACGCCTGTTTTTAGTTTCCAGCTGTTTTCTCCTGCTGGTGGTGGAACTTCTTAATACCGCTATCGAAAGCGCTATCGACCGGGTTTCTCTGGAACTTCATCCGCTGTCAAAACGAGCAAAGGATATCGGCGGCGCAGCACAGCTTGTCACGATGCTGATGACCGTGACCATCTGGGCAATGATTTTACTGTAGATCTAATATCGCTAAAATCACCCCGGGTTAAGCCTCGGCTAATTTGTCCTCCCGCTCGGCAGAAATAACCGGATAAATAGCCGCTAGTGCGGTTTGCAGAACCTCATGATAGGGAGCCCGGGCATCAATGGTTAATACTTTGGACCCATTGTAATTAAGACGGGTCATCACGAGTGCCTTGTCGCGTAATTCCTCATAGTTATGATCGGGTTTGCGAGAAAATGCGGTATCGGCATCAATCTCCAGACGAATAATCAATTCGGGGCGGCATAAAGCCATTTGCTGGTATAAACGTTGTTCACGCTTCGCCAGATACGTCATTAACCTCCCGGTTGTGCGTTCAATTCCGATGCCGGGGCCATCATAATAAAAGCCGGAAACTTCTGCCTGCGGGTAGCGATCGCTGATCACCAGTACGCCGCTCTGAGCTAAGCGTTTTGCTTTAGCCAGATTCGCTTTTCGCCACGCGGAGAGCCCGTACATAATCAGCGCGGCCCAGAGAGCGGGCGCTTTATTGCTCATGCGCTGAGTTTTTTCCGATTTTGCTGCCAGACGGCGCTCAAGCCATACGCCGATCACCGGCAAACGTTTAATTTTATCGCCATCCTCACCGGATATTAATCCGAGGTAGCGGCGTTCCGTTGCGCAGGACGAACTCAGTGTTTTCACCAAATCCGCGGTCAGCGTTGATTTTCCAGTCCCGTCGCAGCCTACCACGGCAATCAGTCCAGGAACGCGGGTGGCAGAGTGTTGGGATGCCGTATTTATTTTATCGCTATGCATTTTTCTGTAAGCCTGAAAGGGCGAGATGAACCGCCTGCAGTGATTTATCGATTATTTTACTTTCCGGTTCACGGGCATCTAAATCAAGAATTTGAGCGCCGTTAAAGGTTAGCTGTGGTATCGCGGCAATTTTCTCGCGGAGTGCAGACAGGGCATGATCCGGTTTACGTAAGCGCGCCGTTTGTTCATCAATATTCAGACGAATCAGCAATGCTGGCGGGTATGAAGCCATCCAACGGTAAAATCGCTGCTCGCTTTTTCTCAGCATGCGTACCCAATAATTCCCGCCTTCCGCTTTTGCAAGCTGAGGGCCGTCAACACGAAACCCGGGAATTTCTGCCTGTGGATAGCGATCGGTAATCAGCAGACAACCCTGTTGAGATCTCGCCAACATGCGCCTGAACTTATAAACCCGCCAGCAGGAGAGCAGATAAATGACCAGTGCGGCCATATTTCCCGGCGGCGAGGATGGGTGATGATGAACGCGTTCAGATCGGTTAATTAAATATTTTCCAATATATGAACCAATAACTGGAAGCCCGGCGATCCATTTACCAATAAAACCCGAAGACTGCCCCAGATAAATCAGCTCTGTCTCACCCTGTGAGGCAAGATGATTTGCAAGATGAGCCGCCAGCGTTGATTTCCCGGCACCATCGCATCCCGTAATAGCGATCGCCCGAACCGGGGAGTGATTGATAATCGTTTTTATATTTTTCACGTTAACAACCCTGTTTTAACAATGCATTTCATAATGCACGATGTTCTCCATATGCGTAAGTGCTGTAGAATAACAAGCACTATTAGCGACGATCTTCTTTTAAAATGCTATATCCTGAGGAATTTAATTAACAGGGATGGCTTTATGAATTCGAAAAACAATCCACCGATTATTGCTATTATTGGCTGTGATGGTTCCGGAAAATCCACTATTTCTGAACACCTTATTGGATTTATCAATCAATATGGTTCTGTTGCCAAAGTACATTTAGGGAAACAGGCTGGTAATGTAGAACGCCAGCTAGTTAAGTTACCGCTGCTGGGTAAAATGTTGGGTAAAACTATCGATCGTAAAAAAGTCGGCCTGGCAAAATCAAAAATTGGTGTAGTGCCTGCACTGGTCATGATGTTTTTTGTTTTACGGCGACTTTTCCGCTTTCGTCGTATGCTACGCCTTCGTAAGCAGGGGCTGATCATCCTGGCCGATCGCTATCCTCAGATGCAAATTCCCGGTGCCTATGATGGTGTACTTTTACCTGAGCATATTTCAGGAAGGCCATTTATTAACTGGCTGGCCGGCAGAGAACATCAGGCATTTCGCTGGATGACCAGTTACAAACCCGATCTGGTGTTAAAACTTAACGTTGACATTGATGTTGCCTGTGCACGAAAACCCGATCATCACCGGGAATCACTGGAAAAAAAAGTTGCGGTCACCTCAAAGCTGAATTTTCCCAGTTCTGAGACTGTTGATATCGACGTGAATCAACCTCTCGACCATGTTCTTCTTATAACAGAACGTGTTGTAGCGAATTTTCTGCAGTCGAGGGGCTACAAAACGTAATAATCAGGGCTAATGTTTCTTATCAAATCTGTTAACCAGCATTAATGCTGCAATCAGCAGGAGTATGGGCGGAAGAAGTGCCGTCAACGGTGCATTGAAAGAGAATAACAAGCCAAGATTGACGATGATCTGGTAGCTAACGTAGGTGAGTAACCCAATAACAGCACCCGTAGCCAGGCGACTTCCTACACCTGGCGCCCGGGGGTTGCTAAATGTAAAGGGAACGGAAAGTAATATCATTGCAAGAATCAAAACGGGCTGTCCCAGCTTTTTCCAAAATGCGATCCTGAACTCTAAATCGGGTTGTTCTGTTGTTTGCAAATAATCGATATAATTATTCAGCTGCCGGATTGAGAAACTATCGCTGGGCATCATTAGTTCTTTCAGGCTGGTATGATTGAATATTGATTGCCACGGCATGCTGTCATGCAACGTCGATGTTTCTTTACCACCTGACCATGTTTTTTGATTAACATCGTATAAAGTCCATATACCGTTACCAATAATTGTCGCAGTTTTAGCATAAAGATAATAATCGAGGGTTTTATCCGGTTGGTACTTAAATATTTCAATGCCAACAGGTTGGTTATATTCATCCAGCGTTTTAATCGTAACAAATTCATTATTTTTACGCGCCCACAGCGTGTTAGCTGAACCGGACGAATTATCATCTCTGGCTTCGGCGATACCTTTTAACTGAAGTGCCCGCTGCTGAAGCGGTGAAGCCACCCATTCGTCCAGCGCGCACAGTGCCACGGTAAAAATAATACCGGCACATAGCGCATTCATTCCTATCCTGAAAACTGACATACCGGAGACGCGCATCGCAGTCAGCTCCAGGCTTTTCGACAGCTGGCCCAGCCCGACAATACCGCCCAATAGAGCGATAAAAGGGCCGAGATCGATCAGGCAGCGAGGCAATTTCATTAATACCACCATCAATGCCTCAGTCCAGTGGTATCCACCAGAACTGACATCATCAAGCTCATTAATAAAATCAAAAGTGGAAAAGAGTGGGATCAGCAAAGCGCCCGCGGCAGCGAAACCGAGGAAGACATTTTTAATCAGATAGCGGCTAAAAATATTCACCGGAAAAACTTCTGTAGTAGCGAAGCTTGATGGGCCAGAAGCGTGAGGAAAACCAACAGCATAATCAACGGCACTGCCCACACGCCGGGAAATGAGGGGATAATTTCGCTGGCAACCAGCGATCGGCTGATGTTACCGGCATAAAAGATTAAAACAAACAGTACGGCTAAGGGTAACAGAGTGGCAAATCGACCCTGGCGTGGGCGTGTGCGGCTTAATGGTATCGCCAGCAGCGCCATTAAAATAGCGCTGATTCCACGGCTTTCTCGCCACTGACATTCGGCGATATCCGCCGGATCGTTTGAGCGTGACAGTTCTGCCATTGATGCGGATTTACTTCTGAGTTCGATACTTTGCTTCATTGGCTTAGGATGTAGATTAAAATTTTTATACGTTTGCGCGTTGTCTTCCGTACCTTGACGGTTAAGCTGATAGGCCGTGCCTGAATGAAGCGCGATCGCTGGTGAGGCGATTGCCGGATTGACCACCTGCACAGAGTGCGCCCGAAATAAAAAGGTATTGTTGCCGGAAGTACTGTATATCAGCACATCTGACAGAAGATTTTTTTTACGATCGATCTTATCGCTCAGAATCATCCTGCCACTGTCATTAAGATTAAATTTCTTTTCCTGTAGATGGCTGACATCTAATTCAGACTGCGCCTGCTGTTTTAGCTGGAATATTTGCGTGTAGGCCCAGGGCCGCGCATACATGGAGAGTAGTGTCACTACAATCCCTAACGGGATCGCCAAAAATAAGATCGCTTTATAAATCCGTAAAGGACTTATGCCAGAGGCAAGTACGGCAGTTATTTCCGAGTCGTTATAAAGCTGCCCCAGCGCAATCGCGACTGAAACATACAGCCCGACGGGAAGTAACATTTCCAAAGCAATCAGAATTTTATAGAAAACAATATACATTACCGATTGCAGCGCCAGGGTGCCGTTGGCGGCATCGGTCAGGTAACGTTGAGTTGAATAACTGGCAAAGATAAAAATCAGAAAACCGATTATTGTCATCACCAGCCGTTGCGTTGCAACCATGATGTAGCGTTCGATTAAATACATAAAATAGTGAGACTCAACATCAGCGTCATGAATAACGGTTTTTTACAGCCTTCCAGATTAATAGTTCAGTCGCGTTACCGTCTTGCAGTTACGTGCTATCACGCTTGCTGCCTGCGGCGAGCGATTTGTGCGGTATGCCACTTCGCGGTTGATCTGTTTATGAGAATAAATTACAACATACTAAAGGTAACATACCTTTAGTATGTTAACGCGATAGCCGCTGAACGTACCCTAATCGAACCAGAGGAACTGAGATATGCATGCACTGATTGTTGTTACGCATCCGGATACAGAGTCATTCACCCACCGCGTTGCCGCCAGCGTGGCCAAAGGTGTCACTGCGGTCGGCAAAGACAATACCGTTGAAATCGCCGATCTGTTTGCTGAAAATTTCGATCCGCGTTTTGCTGCGCCGGATCTGGCATTTTTCCGCAATCAGTCGTCACCGCTGGCGGAAATCGTGGCTGAACAGCAGCGTATAGATCGTGCTGATGCGCTGGTGCTGGTCTATCCCATCTACTGGTGGTCGTTCCCCGGCATGCTGAAAGGCTGGATCGATCGCGTGTTTACCAACGGTTGGGCCTATGACGACACGGAAGGTGGCGGGTTGATAAAAATGCTGCCGAATCTGAACGTTCATTTGATTGGCATTGGTGCCGCTGACGAAGGAACCTATTCTCGTCGCGGCTATGATGAGGCGATGAAAACGCAGATCGATCGTGGAATATTTGATTTTGTTGGCGCAAAGGTGGTTACATCTGAGCTGCTGCTGACGCCAAACGGCCAATTCCCTGAATCCCATCTGGAAATCGCGCTGAAAATCGGTAATAAAATAGCCGGATAACGCCATGCCAGCGGCCAGTCAGCCTTATTTTCACCATCAATCTTTTCAGGATTGATACAACGAGGAGCCTCAGCATGTCCTGCATTTTGAACGAAAAGCACTGCGTCATTATTCACGATACTGCGTTAAGCATGACGGCACGGGGCCAGTGATGTCACGGCGTCGCTTATCTAAGGAAGAGCGCTTTGCTCAGCTGATCGCGGTTGCGTGGCGTTTGATTGCCAGCGAAGGGACCGATGCGCTGACAATGGGTCATCTTGCCGAGGCGGCAGGCATCACTAAGCCCACCGTTTACGAGCATTTTGGCTCCCGCCAGGGGCTGCTGGCGGCGTTGTATCAGGATTTTGAATCCCGCCAGAATAAAGTGATCGATGATGCAGTTGCCGCTGCGGAACCGGTTCTGACTGAAAAAGCCCGCATCATTGCGGCCAGCTACGTGAACTGTGTGCTGACGGAAGGGCGGGAGATCCCGGATGTGCTTGCCGCGCTGAGCGGCTCGCCGGAACTGGCCGAGCTGAGGAAACAGTGCCAGAAAAGCTACCTGAAGAAATGCCGCCGGGCGCTGGCGATGTTTATCGGCCCAAACGGGCTGTCGGATGCGGCGCTGTGGGCGATGCTGGGTGCAGCGGACAGCCTTTCGGCCACCGCCGTCAGCGGAGATATTGCTGAACAGCAGGCGGTTGATGAACTGTATCAGGTGATTGTGGCGATGGTAGAGCGCAGCCGCTAGTGCGGCTGTCGTTTACAATGATGCCATCACGTCGTGGCGTAATTTACTGATGTGATTGCGGATGGAGGCCAGGCTTTTCTCGCGGTCGCCTTCACGCATGGCCGTCAGCAGATCCAGATGCTCGATATGATTCTCGCTCTTGTACAGGGAATTGTTTTGCCGTGGCGGTTGGTGTGGTTTGTGAGGCTGGTCACAAAATTAAAGAAGGTGACATCTCGCGATAGGAAATGTCACCCGTGAAGATAGTTATTACTTTGCTGCCGGGCTCACCACGGCATCCATCAAAACAATCCGCGCGTCCTGACGCTGATACCGATTGATAGCAGGGACCAGCCGCTGAAAATGCTCAGTGGCACAGTGCACATCCAGCGCCGCACGGTCCGGCCATTCTTCGATAAAGATAAAGTGCCCTGGATCTTTTGTCGAGGTGATAATTATGCAAACCAGTATCAAAATGCGTATTGCCCTGCAGGAAGCAGATGACATTGAGGCCAACGCTGAGCATTGTAATGTAAAGAAAATCTTGTGGCCTTTATAAACTTCGCTACTCCCAGTGAGTTGTTTGGTTAATCCGTATTGGTCTGACTTCTCAGGATCGTCCTGCGTAGGGATAAGCCACATGGCAGGCCAGTCTTTCCCTCAACCCTCGGTATTTCGCTCCTTCATGTAGCGCCAGAAGCGTTCTGCCGTCAGATTCAAACGTGCGCCGGAGCGATAAACATACGCCGAGATCTTCAGGGTAAGGCCAGGGTCCATAATCGCGAGTCTCTTCTCTTCCAGCTCGCGCTGAATCGAGTAATCAGGCAGCCAGCCAACGGCATCGCCCTTCAGGATCATTCTTTTCAGCAGCTCACTCATCGAGGAAACAAACGTCAGAAGAAAGGTGGTGTTCGGTATGCGATCGATCACCTGATTAACCTGACGCCCCATGTAGCTGTCATTAGCATATTTGACCAGCGGCAGCGGAGCATCGTTTATCGAGAATAATGGCTTGCCGTCAGGGTCGCAGGGCGATACCAGATGCAGAGAAGAATCGAAGATTTTATGATTGATAAACGGGTAGTTCATCAGTTCTTCGTTGTAAAACGAGAGGATAAAATCACTCTTTCCTTCTTTCAGATTAAACACCGCATCGTTGACATTAATCGATTCAACGAAGAACACCTTATCCGGACTGTCGCGGTAATCGGCTAACAGATCGGGCAGCAGCAGAACGGAAAGCGAAGGGGCGGCATCAATACGGATGCTCTGCTTCAGCTTATCCTCCCCCTTGATGCGGCTAATCTGGAAGTCCATATCGTCGAGCATATTTCTGGCATAGCCAACGAATATTCTACCCTGCGGCGTTAACTGGGGCGGATTCACATTACGGTTGAAGACGCTAAAACCCAGGCTGGACTCCAGTGCCTGAATTCTTCTGCTAAAGGAGGATTGGGAAATATTTCGTTTTTCTGCCGCAAGGGTAAAGCTGCGGCACTCTTCCAGCGCAATCGCATCATAAAGCCACTTTACTTCGAGATTACCTAGCACTTCTTTGCTCCGATTTCAGCCCCAATCGCTATGCAATTTTTACATGATGGATGATTTAAATGCAATTTCTGCATCACGAAGCCGGTGTTACTATCCGCTGCATCATGAGGTCGGCTATTGCCACCTCGCCATTCATCCAGTGAGTCAGGGTATTCTATGAGCGCTATCAAATCTGTCATGCAACATCTCTCAAGCATTGGCATCAATGATGTTCGCGAGGTTGTCTATAACCCGGATTACGAATTGCTGTTCGAGCATGAAACCGCAGCCGACCTTAAGGGGCCCGCACGCGGCAGGCTGACCACGTCTGGTGCCGTGACCGTGGATACCGGCGAGTTCACCGGTCGTTCTCCACGCGACAAATACATCGTCCGCGACGATCTGACCCGTCATACCCTGTGGTGGTCTGATGCCGGCACTGGCCGTAACGATAACAAACCGATGTCCACTGACGTGTGGGCGCATCTGAAAACGCGGGTTGCCGAGTACCTTTCGGAGAAAGCGTTGTATATCGTTGATGCCTGGTGCGGTGCCAGCGCTGATACTCGTCTGGCGGTGCGCTTTGTAACGGAAGTGGCGTGGCAGGCGCACTTTGTCAAAAATATGTTTATCGCCCCCACCGCCGATGAACTGGCAAACTTTACCCCGGACTTTACGGTGATTAACGGTGCGGGCTGCGTCAATCCGCAATGGCAGGAGCAGGGGTTAAACTCAGAGAATTTCGTCGCCTTCAACCTGACGGAAAATATCCAGCTGATTGGCGGTACCTGGTACGGTGGCGAGATGAAGAAAGGGATGTTCTCGGTCATGAACTACCTGCTGCCGCTGAAGGGAATCGCTTCCATGCACTGTTCAGCAAACCGCGGTGAAAAAGGCGATGTGGCGCTGTTCTTTGGCCTCTCCGGCACCGGGAAAACCACGCTATCGACCGATCCGCGCCGCCAGCTGATTGGTGATGATGAGCACGGCTGGGATGCAGACGGCGTATTCAATTTTGAGGGCGGCTGCTATGCCAAGACCATCGATCTGAAAGCGGAGTCGGAACCGGAAATTTATGGTGCCATCCGCCGTAACGCGCTGCTGGAAAACGTGGTGGTCAGGGACGATGGCAGCGTGGATTATGCTGACGGCAGCAAAACCGAGAATACGCGTGTCTCCTATCCGCTGTCGCATATTGAGAATATCGTCCTACCGGTTTCCCGCGCCGGTCACCCTTCACGCATTATCTTCCTTGCTGCGGATGGATTCGGGGTGCTTCCCCCTGTTTCCCGCCTGACGCCTGAACAGATGCAGTATCACTTCCTGTCTGGCTTTACCTCCAAGCTCGCCGGTACCGAGCGCGGTATTACCGCCCCAACGCCAACGTTCTCGGCCTGCTACGGCGCGGCTTTCCTGCTGCTGCACCCGACACAGTATGCCGGTGTTTTGCAGGAGAAGGTCGCGCAGAACAATGCGGAAGTCTGGCTGGTAAATACCGGCTGGAACGGTGCGGGTGAGCGCCTGTCGCTGAAGGATACGCGCCGGATCGTCAACGCCATTCTGGAGGGAGAAGCGGGCGCACTGCGCGAGGAAGCGCTGCCGATCTTTGGTCTTGCCATGCCGCAGGAGATTGCCGGTGTGGATATCGCCACGCTCGATCCGCGTAACGCCTGGGCATCCCCGGAACAGTGGCAGGAAGCCGCGGAGAAACTGGCGCAGCTGTTTATCAGTAACTTCAAGCAGTACAGTGATAACGAGGCCGGTGCACGTATTGCTCAGGCAGGTCCACGGCTGGAGCAGGGCTGAGCTTTGCGCAGCTTGTAAGAGGGTGATGCACTGCCGCTGAGAATAAAGCGCGTAAATCTGACAGACCTGACGCTGCCCCGCGTAAAAACGCCGGGCAGCGTGTTAATTTTTACAGCCGGCCGCCTTCTGCCGGGGGCGATATGATGCCCACTTTGTACTTTTTTAAATCGACTGGCCGAGAAGTAAATCGGCCAGAGCAGTTACCGTGGGGTTTATGCGGGATAACCTGGCGATTTACAGACCCAGATCCGACAGGCCCGGATGATCGTCCGGACGGCGCCCCAGCGGCCAGGAATACTTGCGCTCGCTCTCTTTGATGGGCATGTCATTGATACATGCGAAACGACGTTTCATCAGACCATCAGCCTCAAACTCCCAGTTTTCGTTACCGTAAGAGCGGAACCAGTTACCGGAGTCATCGTGCCATTCATAAGCGTAGCGGACCGCGATACGGTTACCGCCAAATGCCCACAGCTCTTTAATCAGGCGGTACTCATGTTCTTTCTTCCACTTACGGTCAAGGAACCCCTGCGCCTCTTCACGGTTATTTGCAAATTCGGCACGGTTGCGCCATTGGGTATCCTGCGAGTAAGCCAGCGCGACTTTTGCTGCATCGCGGCTGTTCCAGCCATCTTCAGCCAGTCGGACTTTCTCAATAGCCGTTTCCAGAGTGAAAGGGGGAAGCGGTGGGCGTACTTGTGAATCGGTCATGGTGAAACTCCTGCCGATGTTGATTGAATGTAATAAATATTCTCGAAACACAACTCTCAGGAAGAGACCTGTTCCAGCAAAAGCTTCACAACGTCCCTGGCGTTGTCGGCTGCGCTCCCGTCACCCATCACGTATGCCGTGGTGATAGCACCCTCCATCAGAATCAGTAACTGCCTGGCCAGAACCGCCGGATGTTCTACGTTCAGCTGCCCGGCAAGTTCAAGGGCGTAATCCAGCAACTTCTGTTTATGCATCTTTGCAATCTGCCGAACAGGGTCCTCAGGGTCACTCACTTCTCCGGCCGTGTTGATAAACGCGCAGCCACGGAAGCCTTCGGACTCAAACCAGCTCTTCAAAACAGTGAACATATTCAGAATGCGATCCTGAGGCGTTTCGCCCTTATCCGACTCGGTCCTGAACCAATGCATCCACCGTTCGTCGCGCCCATTCAACGCAGCAGCTGCTACGTCCTCCTTGTTCGCAAAATGGCGATAAATACTTTTCCTCGCGACCCCTGAGGTCTTAACCAGAAGGTCCATGCCTGTTGCATGAATACCGTTCTGATAGATGAGCTGCTCGGCGGTCTGCAGGATTTTTTCTCGGGTATTACTCGTTTTCGTCTTCATGCTCTAAAGGTAGAACGATCGTTCTGCCTCGTCAACGTTTTTCTATAAGAAAGATCGTCGGGATTAAAAAAACGATCAAAAAATAAACTAATTTATTGATTTTTATAAATAAAATGGAATTAAATACGTTAGCGTCTGACCTGGGGCGGGAGGATCGAGAGCACTGGCGTTTTTAGGACAGCTTAAGAAGTCGTCGTCGAAGAGGTGTATAAACGGGTCAGATGTGCGACGGGCAGATGTGGCGTCGGGTTCGGTGACCACAAGCGCGATCACCTTTAACGATAAGACAAAAAACTGAATAACGGGAAGGATTCAGAGGGGAATTGGGTAAATCACTACTCAGAATAGTGCAACTCGATTCTTATACCACTCGGTTCATAGCACATCATATGCATTGACGGCCCTTCTCTTATTAGCGTTGGCGCAAATTCGATTTCAATCCCATTGCCTTCAACAGATCATGAAGTTGGAACCAGAAGTAAATGACATGATTAGTGCTCTCCTTCAGAAATTGATTTGGCCAACGATTGATGAACTAAACCTTTCTTACTCTACAACAGTAATCATTCCCGGATTGGCCACTGTGAGGTTAAAACGGTTTTGTAGGCAGGTACTTGCCATCCAGGGTGATAACGGCGCGATGGCCTCCGTCCGGATCTTCGACTTTCTTGATGTCCAGTTTAAAGTTGATGGCGCTGATAATGCCATCGCCGAACTTCTCGTGAACCAGCGCCTTAAGAGTAGTACCGTAAACCGACATCATTTCGTAAAAACGATAAATTGTCGGATCTGTCGGTATCCCATCCGCAAAACTTCCACGAACTGGCATCGACTGCAGTAAAGCGACTTCATCAGCATTAAGCCCCAGTTTCTGACCAACAACTTCCGCTGCGCTGGCGGGTAGTGGGTGCTGACCAAGCAGAGCCGCAGTGACAAAGGCTTCGGACAAATCCGTACCGTCTACAATCTCGGCAAAGGAAAGGTCTTTGCGGGCCTTAGCCAGAATAATGGTTTCGGTGAGAATCTGGCGGGCGGTCTGGGTTACTTGAGTCTGGATCATAATTTCATCTCCTGGATAAATGTGGTGTTCAGGCAACACGCCTGGTTTGTGGGGAAACGGCCTGAATGTCAGGGTTGTCTGCGAGAGACACGAAGGTGCCGCTGCGGCTATCAAAGGCGTCGATACGTCCACTCTCAATGTCATAGATCCAGCCATGCAGGGTCACGCGGCCCTCTTCAAGCGCCAGGCGTACAGAAGGGTGAGTCTGGATGTTAGCCAGCTGCGCGATGACGTTCTCGCGAACCATGGCCGCAACTTTGGCCGGCTGGTCCGGATGCTGGCGGGCCTCATTAACCACCCGGGCTGAGTCTGCGTAACGCAACCAGCTTGATACTGCGGGCATATGGTCCAGGCATTTACAGGTGGCAATGGCAGTCATTGCGCCGCAGTCAGAGTGGCCACAGATCACGATATCGTTGACCTGAAGTGCGGCTACTGCGTATTCCACGGAGGCTGAAACGCCGCCAGGTTCGGGGCCATAGGATGGCACAATGTTACCGGCGTTGCGGATGACGAATAAATCGCCCGGCTCGCGCTGGGTAACCAGTTCAGGCACCAGCCGGCTGTCAGAGCAGGAGATAAACAGCGTTCTGGGACTTTGCTGGTTAGCAAGGTTCTTGAACAGCTTTACCCGCTCGGGAAAGGCATTTTTTTGAAACTTAAGAAAACCTTCAATGATCTCTTTCATGGATGTTGTCTCAATGTCACTGGGTGTGAGGCAGAGATTAAACAGAGCGTGGCATAAGGTAAAAGTCTCATTTATTATTATCTGAATCAGATAATCTTATGAGGTAGGTTATGCTCGACCGACGTATTCGCTATTTTATGGCAGTCGCTGAACATCTCAGCTTCACCAAAGCTGCAGCGGCGCTACACGTCTCTCAGCCTGCTCTCTCACAATTGGTCAGGCAGTTGGAGGAAAGCCTTAATGCTCAGTTGTTTGACCGTACAGGCAGAACAACACGCTTGACGGATGTGGGTGAGGCCTATCTTCAGTATGTTCGCCGTGCTTCTCAGGAGCTGCAGGAAGCGACGCGGGTTATTCATGACGTAAGCGATCTCAGCCGCGGCTCACTGCGGGTTGCAGTAACGCCGACCTTTACAACCTACCTGATCGGGCCACTGGTTGAAGCGTTTCACTCGCGGTATCCGCAGATTACCCTCAGCGTGCGTGAAATATCCCAGGAGCACATGGAGGATCTGCTGCTGGCGGGTGAGTTGGATGTGGGGATAGCGTTCGGGGAAGTAAACTGCCCGGACATCGAGGCAATCCCGTTGCTAAACGAGACGCTTGCGCTGGTGGTCAGCACCAGACATCCACTGGCAAAGGAAAAATCTGTTGGATTACAGACCCTCAATACAGAGTCCCTCGTCTTGCTCAGCAAGGAATTCGCGACCCGCGAACAGATAGACAGCCACTGTAGAAAACATGGCATTTACCCAAAGGTGATGATGGAGGCTAATGCTCTCGGTGCGGTAATCGAAATAGTGCGAAGAACACTTTTGTCAACGCTGTTGCCCGCAAAGACCGCTATGGCTCAGGAGGATCTGGTGGCGATTACCCTCGAACCAGAACGCCTGCAGCGCACAGTAGTCCTTATGCGGCGCAGGGATGCCTATCAGAGCTTTGCGGCCCGGGTTTTTGCTGAACTGGCTGTAGAGGTATCGACTCGACTGGAGCTGGAATAGTCGTACATAAGATCAAAGTCATCATTGATGGTGAAGCGATCCCGGGAAGGTTATGAATCGGTCTGTGCTCACCCAGCACGAGCCTCCTGACGGGCTTCTTCAACGAAAACGGATTAGATAAGCCTGTATTAGTTTGAAATGTCGGCTTTTCGCTTATGGCCGACGGTTTTTCTGCCGGCGAGGCTCCCTTCGCCGGAAGCGATCCTTACCCCAAAAATAGTCTTTCCGTCCTCATGCCGGTAATACGCGCTGCCGCAGCTGCGCGGCGCGGTTGATCAGCGTTTGATCGTCGCGCCGCACCAGTTCGCTGCGTAATGCGTTATACAGGATCAGGCTGATACCGCCGCAGGCTAGCGCGACAATCAGCGTGAAGATCGCCGTCAGCCGCAGGGTGAGGGAAGGGCTATACACGATCACTCTCCTGTTCAGACAGGCAGTAGCCCATGCCTCTGACCGTGGTGATAAGCTTTTGCGGAAAAGGATCGTCAACTTTACGGCGCAGGCGACGAATGGCGACATCCACGATATTGGTTTCGCTGTTGAAATTCATACCCCAGATTTCACTGGCGAGCAGCGTACGGGGCAGGATCTCGCCGTGACGGCTGGCAAGTAGCCACAGCAGCATGAACTCTTTGCGAGTCAGCGCCACCGGAGTACCGCCACGCGTGACCTGAAAACGCGCCGAGTCCATCACCAGATCCGCCACGCGCAGTGTGGCGCTGTGCGGTTGATGCTGGCGAAGCTGATTTTTTACCCGCGCCAGAAGTTCAGCAAACGAGAAGGGTTTTACCAGATAATCGTTCGCGCCAAGCTCCAGGCCTTTAACACGATCGTCCACCGAATCCCTGGCCGTGAGGCAAATCACCGGCGTGATCCACGATATAGCCTGCTTCCTCAAGTCCTTTGCGCACCCAGGCGCTGGCCTTCTGGTTATCTTCAATCAGTAACAGTTTCATGGGCGCAGTGTGCCATGAAATAAAGGGGCGCCCCAGCGTTTCAGCGCCAGATGACAATATGGTCATCTTTCTGACAGGTAACCGTGCCCCCCGCGCAGGTATAACAGCACGGTCATTAACACAGGAGAATAAAACATGAAAAAGTCTGTCGCTGCCTTTTCCCTTTCTATGCTGCTGGCTGCGCCCGGTATGGTCCTTGCCGCCGGTAAAAACCCGATCAGTGTGCATGCCCTGAACCAGCAAACGGGAATGCCGGCCCCGCATGTTGCGGTAACGCTGGAGAAAAAACAGGGTGAAAGCTGGACCGTGCTGAACACTGCCAGCACCGACGAAGATGGCCGCGTGGCGGCGCTGTGGCCGGAAAAACCGTTTGAGGCGGGCGACTATCGCGTGACCTTTAAAACCGGCAAATATTTCGCGGATCGGAAACAGGAAAGTTTCTTCCCGGAAATCCCGGTGGAATTCCACATCAGCAATACGGCTACCACCTATCACGTTCCGCTGCTGCTGAGCCAGTATGGTTACTCCACGTATCGCGGGAGCTGAGTAGAAAAGCAAAAAGCCCGCTTAAGTTTCCTTAAGCGGGCTTCTCTAAATATGGCTCCTCTGACTGGACTCGAACCAGTGACATACGGATTAACAGTCCGCCGTTCTACCGACTGAACTACAGAGGAATCGTGTGAACGAGGCGCATATTAATCATCGGGGCCGGGTGTGTCAACGTGGAAAATCAATAAAATCAGCTAACTGCTGATGTTTGCAGCAAAATGCTGATTTCGTCGGCATTTATCTCAGCATCCTTCTTATTTTTACGCCATTTGCGCCTTCCCGGCGGGCAGCGGGTTACGCTTTGCCGACGGCTCGAGTATTATCGCCAATGGGTGCACTGAAACGATCCCTCCGCAGGCGAGCCCGCAAACTCGGCGAATTTTTAAAGGATTACGGCAATGAAAGAAAGATTTCCGCAAGGCTTTATGTGGGGTGGCGCAACCGCTGCCAATCAGGTGGAAGGCGCATACGATAAGGACGGTAAAGGTCTGTCGATTGTTGATGCCATCCCCGGCGGCAAGGCGCGTCTGAGCATCGTTTCCTCGCCGGAGTTTGATTTCTCGCTGGATACCGAGCGTTATACCTACCCGAACCATAAAGGCATCGATCACTATCATCGTTTCCGTGAGGATATCGCGCTGTTCGCGGAAATGGGCTTCAAATGCTATCGCTTCTCCATTGCCTGGACGCGCATCTACCCGAACGGGGTAGAGCAGCAGCCGAACGAGGCGGGCCTCAACCACTATCAGCAGGTCATCGACACCTGCATCGCCCACGGCATCGAGCCGGTGATCACCATTTCCCACTATGAGATGCCGCTGCACCTGGCGAAAACCTTCGGCGGCTGGCAGGGGCGCGAGGTGATCGGCCACTTCGAGCGCTTTGCCCGCACGGTGCTGGCGCGTTTTGGCCAGCAGGTGAAGTACTGGATGACCTTTAACGAGATCAACAGCGCCTTCCACTTCCCGATTATGAGCCAGGGCCTGACGGTGAAAACTGGCGCGCTGGAGCCACAGGCCAAATTCCAGGCGCTGCATAATCAGTTCGTTGCCAGCAGCCTGGCGGTGAAAATCGCCCATGAAACCAACCCGGATATCAAGATTGGCTGCATGATCCTCTATGCCACCAGCTACGGCTTCGACTGTAACCCGGTGAACCAGCTGGCGGCGCTGAAAGAGCGTCAGTCGTCAGACTTCTACTGCGCTGACGTGCAGGTGGGTGGCAAATACCCGTACTACGCGAAAAGCCTGTGGAAGTCGCTGGGCGTCAAGCTGGATATCCAGCCGGGCGATATGGAACTGCTGAAAGCGCACACCGTTGACTACATCGGCTTCAGCTACTACATGTCCCGCACCATCTACGCCACTAATCCGGAAGCCGCGGCGGCGCACGGTAACCTGCTGGGTGGCGCGCGTAACCCGTTCCTGGAAGCCAGCGACTGGGGCTGGGAGATCGACCCAACCGGCCTGCGGATTGCTCTGAACGAGCTGTACGATCGCTACGAGAAGCCGCTGTTTATCGTTGAGAACGGCCTGGGCGCGATAGATAAGCCGGATGAAAATCATTACATCGCCGATGATTACCGCATTAACTATCTGCGCCAGCACATTAGCGCGATGGCGGAGGCAGTTGAAGACGGGGTGGATCTGATGGGCTACACGCCGTGGGGCTGTATCGATCTGGTGAGTATGTCTACCGGGGAGATGAGCAAGCGCTACGGCATGATCTACGTCGATCTGGATGACAACATCAACGGCACCGGCGCTCGCTACCGTAAAAAATCCTTCTACTGGTATAAGCAGGTGATTGCCACCAACGGCCAGGATCTCGGCTAAGACTATGGCTGCCCCGCAGGGGGCAGCCTGTCTGAACGTTCAACGCCGAGTGCTGCTACCCGGTCCGGGCTGAATCAGAAAGAAGCGAAACGTCTGTGCCTGAGCGCCACTGTACGGGCTCGGCTGCCTCAGAAAGCTGCGGTCTAAGCCATCACCGCGCGGGCGCGCAGGCTCGACCAGACAAACGCCACAATAAAGATCAGGCTGAACAGCACCACAATCGTCGGTGCGGGCGCGCTGTCGAGGAAAAACGATAGCCAGGTGCCAATGAAGCACACCGCCATCGACAGCAGCACGGCGAAAATCAGCACCGACGAGAAGCGGCGCATCAGCAGCAGGGCAATCGCCCCCGGCGCAATCAGCAGCGCAATCGACAGAATAATCCCCACCGCCGACAGTGTGGCCACAATGGTCATGGCGATCATGCACAGCAGGCCATAGTGCAGCAGCGAGGTGTTAATCCCGCAGGCCTTCGCCTGATGTGGATCGAAGGCGTGCAGCAGTAAATCCTTCCACTTCACCAGCACAATCAGCGCAATCAGCGCAGCAATTCCTCCGGTCTGCAACATATCCGACAGCCCAATCCCCAGCATATCGCCGAACAGAATATGGTCGAGATGCACGTCCGACTCGATGGACAGATAGAGGATCAGCCCGAGGGCAAACATCCCGGAGAAGATAATGCCCATTACCGTATCGCGCTTGATGCGGCTGTTCTCCGCTACAAAGCCGGTGGCCAGCGCGCAGAACAGCCCGGCAACGAACGCGCCAATCGCTACAGGAATACCGATGATATAGGCCAGCACCACGCCGGGAAACACCGCGTGGCTCATCGCATCGCCCATCAGCGACCAGCCTTTCAGCACCATAAAGCAGGAGAGCAGGGCGCAGGGGATCGCCACCAGCAGCGAAATCGCCAGCGCGTTCTGCATAAAATCAAACTCAAACGGGCTGAGCAGCAGTTCGGTCAGGTTCATGGCTGTGCCTCCTGCGTTTGTCGGGCCAGGCGGCGGCGCGCCAGCATCCCGTGTTTAGGGGCCCAGAAAAACGCCAGCAGGAAGATCACCGTCTGCGCCACCACGATAATGCCGCCGGTTGCGCCGTCCAGATAGTAGCTGAGCCAGGCACCGAAAAAGCTGGTGATGCTGCCGATGGCTACCGCGATCGTCAGCAGCCGTGGAAAGCGGTCGGTTAGCAGATAGGCGGTCGCCCCCGGCGTGACCACCAGGCAGATCACCAGGAATGCGCCGACGGTTTGCAGGGCGGCAACGGTAGAAGCGGAAAGCAAAGTGAAGAACAGCAGCTTCAGCCGGGCAGGATTAAGACCGATCGAGCGGGCGTGGTTCTCGTCGAAAAAGGTCACCATCAGGTCTTTCCACTTTATCAGCAGGATCGCCAGTGAGGTGAGGCCGATAATCGCCAGCTGCAGGATGTCGCCGGGCGCAATCGCCAGAATATTGCCCATCACGATGGTCTGAATATTCACCGAGGTAGGATTCAGCGACACCATAAACAGCCCAAGACCGAAGAATGAGGAGAAGATCAGACCGATAATCGCGTCCTCCTTCAGCCGGGTGCGCTGGTTAAGAAACAGCATTCCGGCCGCGGCCAGCCCGCCGGAAAAGAACGCGCCAAGGGCAAACGGCAGGCCGAGCATATAGGCACCCGCCACGCCGGGGACGATGGAGTGGGAAAGCGCATCGCCAATCAGCGACCAGCCTTTCAGCATCAAATAACAGGAGAGAAACGCACACACGCCGCCGACCAGCGCGGAGACCCACATCGCATTCAGCATATACTCATAGTGGAACGGTTCCGCCAGCCAGCCCATTACGAATTCCCCCAGACGATATCGCGCAGCGCGCCGCTAAAGGCATTTTCCAGATTCTCGCGGGTGAAGGTGGTGGCGGTGGCACCGCAGGCCAGCACCGTACCCTTAATAATCACCGTGTGATCGCAGTACTCGCTGACCGACGCCAGATTGTGCGTTGACACCAGCAGGGTGCGTCCCTCATCGCGCAGCTCGTGCAGCAGGCTGATAATTTGCTGCTCGGTATTCACATCCACCCCGGTAAACGGCTCATCCAGCAGGATCACCCGGCCGCGCTGGGCGATGGCACGGGCCAGGAATACGCGCTTCTTCTGGCCGCCGGAAAGCTCACCGATCTGCCGGTGGCGATAGTCGGACATCCCCACCCGCGCCAGGGCGTCGGAGACGATATCGCGGTCCTGCTGCCGGGCGATGCGCAGCATGCCCATATGCCCATAGCGCCCCATCATCACCACGTCTTCCACCAGCACCGGAAACGACCAGTCCACGTCTTCCGCCTGCGGCACGTAGGAAACCATGTTCTGTTTCAGCGCCTGGCTCCCGGGGCGGCCAAGCAGGGTGATGCTGCCGGAAGAGAGCGGCACAAACCCCATAATTGCCTTAAACAGCGTCGATTTTCCTGAGCCGTTAATTCCCACCAGCGCAGCGATGCTGGCGGTGGGAATATCAAGCGTAGCGTTGCGCAGCGCGGTGTGGCCGTTGCGATAGGTCACGGTGACATCGCTCACGTGGATGCCGCCGGGCTGCTGAAGGGCACTAAGTTCGGTCATTTTGCTAACCCCTGCTGGATACCGCGCACGATGGTCTCGCTGGTCACCCGCAGTAAATCCAGATAGGTCGGCACCGGGCCGTCCTGCTGGCTGAGTGAATCCACGTAGAGCACGCCGCCGTAATGGCTGCCGGTTTCACGCGCAACCTGGCGCGCGGCCTTGTCGGAGATGGTGCTTTCGCTGAATACCGCCGGGATCTGATGCTGTTTCACCTGGTCAATCACCCGGCGAACCTGCTGTGGCGTACCCTGCTGATCGGCGTTAATCGGCCACAGATACAGCTCTTTCAGGCCGTAGTCGCGGGTCAGATAGGAGAACGCGCCTTCGCTGCTCACCAGCCAGCGTTTGTCTTCCGGGATCTGTGCCAGCGCCTGCTGGGCCGGGGCAACGGTGGCGCTGATTTGCTGCTTGTAGCGCTCGGCGTTGCGCTGGTAGGTGGCGGCATTGGCCGGATCGTATTTCACCAGCGCATCGCGAATGTTATCGACGTAGATCAGTGCGTTTTTCGCCGACATCCACGCGTGCGGGTTTGGTTTACCGCTGTACGGCCCTTCGCTGATGCCCATCGGCTCCACGCCGGCGGACACCACCACTTCCGGCACCCCTTTCAGATGGCGATAGAAGCGGCTGAACCAGCGCTCCAGATTCAGGCCGTTGGCGAGGATCAGCTGTGCCCCCTGCGCGCGTTTGATGTCGCCTGGCGTGGGCTGATATTCATGGATCTCCGCGCCGGGTTTGGTGATCGACGCCACGTCGGCGGCGTCTCCGGCCACGTTCTGTGCCATATCGGCAATCACCGTAAAGGTGGTAATAACCCGGAATTTTTCTGCCGCAGAGGCGGGCGTTAAAGGCAGCGCCGCCAGCAGGGCAACGCAGCACAATCCTTTAAACCAGTTAAGACGAGGCATCAATGTTCTCCTGTAATAAAGTCACGCAGGGCAATTAGCTGATGCTATGAGTTATAGCATGGGCTATAACTCAGTGAGAACAATTTTCACTCACCATTGCAAAAAATTACAAAAGGTTTCAGTCAGATTTTTATCTGCATGCCAAACGGCGACTCAGGCCCGGATTGAGAGGGGTTCTGTGAGGATCGTGAAGCAATCGACACTGTAGTTGTTACATTTTTAATAGAGGTTTATTTCCTTTTTGCAACAATCATTTAACTTGATCTTATAGGGTTATTGGTTGTAAGATGCATTTCAAATGCAACTTATGGTTCGCATCATGACGATACACTGACCTCACCTGCACTGAGCCACCTCATCAGGTTAACGACAAGGAAATTTGCTATGAGCCAGACTCTTAAATCCGACCAGCTGCTGTCCGCCCTCGATAAAGTTATGGTGATCTCCACGACCGATCTGCAGGGCACCATCACCTACGTTAACGATCTGTTTTGTCAGCTGACCGGCTACAGCCGCGAAGAACTGCTGGGCCAGCCTCATAGCATCGTGCGCCATCCGTCGGTACCGAAAGCGACCTACAAAGATATGTGGGATACCATCAAAGCGGGCAATATCTGGACCGGCATCATCCCTAACGTCGGTAAAGGCGGTGGCCTGTACGTGGTGGATACCACCGTGCAACCGCTGTACGACGAGCAGGGCGCTATCTCTTCTTACATCAGCATCCGCCGGGTGATTAACGACCTGATGACCGATTTTGAAGCAGTGGAGTTCTCTAAAGAACAGTTCGACGAATTCTACGATAACTAAGACATCACGATGGCCGATCTCATCGAACGCATCGTTATTGGCTACGGTTCGGAATCGGGCAATGCCCGGGCGCTGGCACTGCGCCTGGGCGAACAGCCTTTTCTGCAACCCTTCGCTCCACGGGTTCTGGAGCTTAACCATCTCTTTCAGGCAGAGCCTCGCGCCGGCGATCTGCTGCTGATCGTCTCCAGCTCGTTTGGCGATGGCGAACCCCCGGCCAACGCGGAACAGTTTATTGACCAGCTGCAACACTATGCGGATGCTGACGGTCTGCGCTACGCGATTTTTGGCCTGGGCGATACCGCCTACCCCAACTTTTGTGGTTTCACCAAAACGCTTGATGCGGCACTGGCCGAGCGAGGGGCGTATAGCGTGATTAACCGCGTGGATGCCGATGCCGCTTTTGACGGCTTTTTCTCCCAGTGGCTGCCGGTACTGGAAAAAGTGCTGAGCGGCGATCAACAGGCGGGGCGCGATCTGCACCTGCAGGTGACCGCCTGGAGCGACGATAACGCTTTTGCAGCGCCGATCGTTGAACGTCGCCGACTCAGCGCCGAAGCGCCCTACGCCTGGCATATTCGTCTGAATATTGCCGACAGCGGCATCCACTACCGCGCCGGGGATACGCTCTATCTCCAGCCGGAAAATGACGCCGATCTGCTGGCAGCCCTCAGCAACTGGCTTGGCCGCAGCGACGCTGACGAGGCCCTGCGCCGCCGGGAACTGCGGCAGATAAGCAAAACCACGCTGCGCGAACTGGCGAAGCTTTCCGCTAGCGATGAGCTAAAGGCGATGCTGAAAATCAGCCAGCGCAAAACGCTGGAGGCGTACCTTTATGGGGCAGACCTGCTCGATGTGCTCGAAGACTTCTGCACGCCGCAGTCGGTGACGCTGGAAGCGCTGCTGGAGCTGCTACCTGGCTGCCTGCCACGCGCTTACTCTATCGCCTCGCGCCCCGATACGGAGATCGTCGATCTGTGCGTGCGTGAAGTGTGCTATGAACGCCGGAGCCGGGCGCGCAAGGGTGTGGCAACCGGCTGGCTGCTGGGTGACAACGGCGCGATGCGAATATTCAGCCGTGCAAACCCGGGGTTCTGGTTACCGAAGGACGAAAGTGCGCCGCTGCTGCTGATCGGCACCGGCACCGGTATCGCACCGCTGATCGGGCTGCTGCGCGAGCAGGCCATGGAGAGCGCGACGACGCGTGAAACCTGCCTGATCTTTGGTGAAAAGCGCCGTGAAGGGGATTTCCTCTATCAGAGCGAGCTGGAGGAGCTTGAGCAGCAGGGGACGATTGGCCAGCTGATTACTGCCTTCTCGCGCGACGGAGCCAGCAAATACTACGTGCAGGATGCCATCACTGAACATGCTGAGTACATCAGCGCGATGCTACAGCGCGGCGCACACGTTTATCTGTGCGGCAACAAGCAGCATCTGGAAGGTGCGGTGGAAAATGCGCTGACGGCGGTTTGCGGCTTAGCAGGCCAGACGGAAGAAACGCTGTGGCAGCAGCTTGCACAGCAGGGGCGACTGCATCTGGAGCTTTACTGATCCTTTCAGATTTGCCGCTGATGTTCGCTCCGGTCACTTTTTGGAGCGAACATCATCAGTTGTCACCGGCCTGCGCAGGCAAACCCTGTGCAATCAGATGGTCAGTTCGAGGACGGCGCAGCAAGACCCGCCTTAAATCACCGCAATCTGTAACTTTGCCAGCAGGTGGCTCATCTCGTCATTCAGGCTCTCTGCCACAACCAGTGTGCTGGCAATCTCAAGGCCACCGATCACAAAGGCCGAGGCGGAATTCAGTTTTTCCGGTGACGCCATCACCACGGTTTCAGCGGCGCGTTCTGAAAGGGCGCGCTTCACGCAGGACTCTTCATAATTCGCGGTAGTAAATCCGGCAGTGTGATGAATGCCCGTTACGCCCATAAAGAACAGGTCGGCATGAATGCGCTGGATAGATTCGATCATTGCCGCACCGACAGTGACCAGCGAATGCTTATACAGCTGGCCGCCAATCAGAATCACCTCGGCCAGCGGGTGATCGACCATGCTGACCGCAATGCTCGGGCTGTGGGTGACCAGCGTAAACGGCAGCGTTTTCGGGATCAGGCGGACCATCTCCCCGGTGGTGGTGCCACCGTCAACGATCACCACATTGCCTGGCTGGATCAATGCCGCCGCTTTCTGAGCGATAATCCTTTTTGCCTGAGTCTGCACGTTTTTGCGCGTTTCATAGGGCGCGATGGCTGTTGAAACCGCCAGCGCACCGCCGTGGACACGCTGAAGTTTTCCCTCCGCCGCCAACTCCCTTAAATCCCGGCGAATAGAGTCTTCGGAGACGGCAAATCTTTCACTAAGCTCGCGGGAAATGACCTGCTTTTCATCAGCAAGGATGTCCAGAATACGCTGCTTTCTCTGGCTGGAGAGCATGATTTTTCCTTCTTGTTTTTTCTTGATTTTTCTTGATTTTTCACGATTATGCATGTTAGCGTGCCTGCTGTCATCTCTTTTGGGGAAAATCGTGCAAACTGAACCGCTCAGAATCCGCAATATCCGCGAACAGCTGTTGTCGGATAACTGGTACACGCTGAAAAAATTCACCTTTGAACTGCAGCGCCGGGACGGGCAGTGGCAGGAACAGAGCCGGGAAGCCTACGATCGCGGCAACGGCGCGGTTATCCTGCTGTACAACAAACAGCGCCAAACGGTGGTGCTCACCCGACAGTTCCGCTTGCCGGTCTATATCAACGGGCATTCGGGGTTTCTAATAGAGGCCGCCGCCGGGCTGCTGGATAACGCCTCGCCCGAGGAGCGAATTATGGCCGAGGCGGAAGAGGAAACCGGCTACAAAGTGGCTAACGTGGAGAAGGTGTTCGAGGCCTATATGAGCCCCGGTTCGGTGACGGAAAAGCTGTATTTCTTTATCGCCGAATATGCCGAACGGGACCGCAGCACCAGCGGCGGTGGTCTGGTCGAGGAAGGTGAGGACATTGAGGTGCTGGAGTGGCCCTTCGAACGCGCGCTGGCCGCCATCCGCAGCTGGGAGATTCAGGATGCGAAAACCATTATGCTGATTCAGCATCTGGCGCTGAATTCGGTGTTGGCTCAGGGCAGCGACAGGGCAGGGTAACGCTCTGGGTAGGTAAGCACGAGCGGGGAATCACAGGCTGGGAAATTCTTTCGTGCCCTGAAAGTGTAAAAGAGTCATTGGAAAGAAATTTGAGCAGCGCGAAGCGGATGTTATGTTATTTTATAACCATTCAGATCGAGATTCAGTTTTTGAACCAAAACCGTTTCACCCAATGCCCGCAGTCGTTAAGACAGCCCGACAGCGCCCGGAATGCTTATTAGAGGTTCAGATGAAAATCAGTAAAATTATTGCGTTCTCTCTGACGATGGCCTCGGCCCAGGCCCTGGCCTTTCAGGCCAAAGAGACTCAAATTTCCGCTCCGTCGCAGGAGCAGCTAAAAACCGCTAAGAATGCGCTCATCGGCAACTTCTATAACCCGCATGGAGTGCGAGGCCAGGCCAGCGCCTTTGCCACCTGCACCGCCGTTCCGGTTGCGGGTTGCAGCTGCCCGTTCTGCACTCAACTGCGCAGCCGGGCATAAACCGCAGTCAGGGCAGAAAACGCTGCTGAAACAAAACGTCCGCGCCTGTCGAATTTGCCGAAAGTTCACTATTCAGCATGTTAACCGCGGGTTCAGGCCATTGATTGCTGCTTTATCCGTTAACCACCGCCGCCGGGTCCTGCTCCGGCGGCGGAGTTTTACCTGTTAATGCGCGTGCTCATGGTTGTGATCGTGTTCATCGTGAGCGTGCCCGCCGCCGTGAACTTTTCCCGAACCACCCACCGCCACGATGTTAAACGGCTGTCCTTCTACCGCGATCTCGCCGGTTTCTTTAAACGCGACTGCGTCCAATACGTGGATTTTGCTCTTCAGCGGATCGGTCACGAAGATCTTGCTGTCCGCCACGGCAATGCGCGGGCGCGGATCGTCCCAGCGGCCGTCCATCGAGTAGGGTTCGGTCACTTTTACCGACCTGGTCATCTGCCCCTTCAGCACATCAATCTGATTTAGCTTGCCGTCTTCGGTAAAGACGTAGGCGAATTTCGGCCGTAGTGGATCAACCGCAAAATGCACGCGGCGAGTCGGCAGTTGGATCAGCCGGAAGCTCTCCGCTTCGGTCGGGTCAATCAGCACCAGGCGGTCCGGGCCGTAGTTGCCGATAAAGTACTGCATACCTTTGCCGCCAATCAGTGTGGTGGTGCTGCCCTCCGGCAGTGATGTGGCGTAAGGCAGATGCTTAATCACCGGCGCATCGTCATTTTGCGTGATGAGAAGCAGGCCGGTAGCGCAGGAAAGGGCATAGATATTGCCCGAGCCGGCAGAACCGTGCAGCCCCGGGCAGGCGACATCCTCACCGACTTTATTCCCTTTAAGATCAACGACACGTGCACCGACAGGTTGCTTAGTGGCATCTTCGGGGTTTGGAATAGAAACCACCGCATAGCCGTCGTACGGCACCGCGACGCCGTGATGCGCCGCAACCACGCTCACTTTGGCCGCATCATTTTTACCCGCCAGCAGCGCATGCTCGGTGAGCAGCTGCGCACTGCTTTCACCGTCAAACCACTGCGCAACCTTGCCCTGGCGCTCCACAAAGTGGCCGGGCTTTTTGCCGTCCAGCTCAACCTTCAGCAGCTTCGCATCGTCGATATCGATATCCGCATGATCGCCGTGATCGTGGAAGGCAATGCCGGAAGAAATCGTTGATACCACGTTGGCGTTGCCCTGAATCGCATATACCACCGCGCCGCTCTCGGTGCGTGAAAGGCTTGCCGGGCCTTTGACGTTAAACGTTGCCAGCTTGTCGCCGTCAAGCGCATCAATCACGTTAATGACCGGCTTATCGTGATCGGCCACGAACAGCCGCCAGGCATTAACGTCGTCTTCAGCCTGTGCGGAAGCCGCAGCGAAGCCCAATAGCAGCGCGGAAATCGCCGCCGATAAAGTGCGTTTTTTCATGCTTATCTCCATTTATAAAATCTTTGCCCAGAGGAATTCGAGGGTTAGCGTTGCCCGATGGCGGCGGCCACAAGCGTTGTGGCGTTATGTTCCATCATGGCGAGATAGGTGGCGGCAGGGCCATCGGCGGCGGACAGCGCATCGGAATAAAGCGTACCGGCAACGCGCAACCCGGCTTCGCTGGCGATCTGCTGTATCAGCCGCGGATTAGAAATGTTCTCAGCAAAGATGGCGGAAGCGTGGCGGGTTTTGATCTCCCTTAACATTCTGGCCACGTCCGCCGCCGAGGCTTCAGACTCCGTGGAAACGCCCTGCGGCGAAAGGAAATGGATGCCGTAAGCTTCTTCGAAATAGCGGAAGGCATGATGCCCTACAACCACGGTGCGCTTCTCCGGCGGGACCTGCTGGATCGCGGCGGTGATTTTGCCATCCAGCACGGTAAGTTTTTCCGTATAGATACCGGCGTTTTGCTGATAAAACGTGCAGTTATCCTTATCCGCCGCGCAGAACGCCTCGGTAATATTCTTCACGTAAATTTTCGCATTGGTGACGGACTGCCAGGCGTGCGGATCGAACGGGGCGGCATGGAACACTGCCTTACCGTTGTTAAAGTGATAGTGTCCGCCTGCCGGGTCGCGCAGGATAGCGGCATCTTTCGTGGTTTCAATGACCGGCGCGGTGCTCTCGCTGGAGCGGATCAGTCGCGTCATAAAGCCTTCCAGCTTCAGGCCGTTAATCAGGATCACATCGGCTTTTGCCATCGCGATAGCGTCAGCCGGGGAAGGTTCATAGACGTGCGCATCGCTGTTGGCTCCCACAATCGTGCGCAGCGTAATCCGGTCTTTACCAATGTTGTGTGCCATATCACCAATAATCGAGAAGCTGGCAATCACATTGATTTTGGCATTCGCCGGCATAGTGGAAAACAGTGGCAGCATTAATGCCATCACCACGGATAACGCGGGTCGGCCGGTTTTTTTTGTCATATCACTCTCCTGATCGTTATCCCTGGCGGAAAGCCATAAAGGCATACAAAAACTTACATTATTAAACGTTATAACATAACAATTAACGATGCAAATGATTATTAATGTCGAGTTTTGGGTGAGGGAGGTGAGTGAATGGCCGCTTTCTGGCGAGGCAGTGACGAGTGTGGATTTTGAGAAGTGTCAAAGATGAAATAGGGGTAAAAAAGACAGGTTTCAGTAATCAATTGGTAGCCAATTAATCAAGGGGCTATCAGCTCATGCGGGAAAAAATTAACCAGAAAATACAATAATTTACTAATAAACTCCTGTCTTAAATCACAGCATGCTTCACCACGGTGCTTGAGGCTTTTTGTCTGGTCTCATGCGAATGCGATGGAGACAAAAAGCAGAAAGCCCCGAAGGTAATATTTCAATCACCAACGAGGCCTACCGATCGTCCCAACAACGTGAATGTAGCCTCTTACCCGTCGAAAGACAAGGAGTACGGCTATGAGATTGCCACCCGCTGTTATTATCGTATGTTTGCTAATTACCTGCATCACACTGTTAATATTTACCTGGCTGACACGCGAAACGCTCTGCGAATTGCGCTGGAAGGAGGCAGATCGGGAGGTTGCTGCATTATTCATGGCTTACGAATCCGGTAAGTAGCGACCCGTGCGGGGGAATGACTCCCCCGCTAACGGGGTTCATGCAGGTTGTGACGATATCCGAAAGCGCTGCTCACGGGGTTATCGGTTAACGCTGATAACCCTGTCCTTTTTTTCACGAGCCGCTTTTAAACGTTCCCTTTACCCCGTGCGGTTCCGAACGCAGATATTGCGGCGGCACGCTGACCTGGCCTTTAAGCGCGGCGGCGGCATGCCACGGCCAGCGCGGGTTATAGAGAATACCGCGCCCCAGCGCGATCAGATCGCCATCGCCATCGGTCAGCGCCGCTTCGGCCTGATGCGGATCGGTGATCAGCCCCACGCCAATCACCGGAATAGTGACCTGCTGACGGATGTCGCGCGCGAACGGCAGCTGATAGCCATCCCGCACGGTAATCGCCTGGGCGGTGGACAGCCCGCCGCTGGAAATATGCAGATAGTCACAGTTCAGCGCTTCCAGTTCGCGGCTGAAAGCAATCGACTGCTGTACATCCCAGCCGCCCTCCACCCAGAATGCTCAACAGGGCAATACCCGCCTGACATGGACACATATTTTCAATGAGAACTGGTGGAGCTATGCTGACGTCAGCTATACGAAACCCGGTAAAAATGTCCGGGAGAGCAGTATCATTTTTAAAGACCATTCCACCGATTTTTCAGTCGGGTTGCTTTATTCGTTCAGAATGAAGGACTGGAAGCGATAGTAATAGTTCCTGTTAAAAAATCGGAACGGGCTCTCGTCTAAAGTGCCAGTTCAGGGCTATATAATCATTCATACCTGTTCGTTCAACGTGCGGTATCCGCCGGTTGCCGGCTTCAAGTGAGGGATATGATGACTAACGCAGAACTGAATCAACGCCGTCAGCAGGCCACGCCCCGTGGTATCGGGGTGATGTGCGATTTCTTTGCCGGGCGGGCGGAGAATGCCACGCTGTGGGATGTGGCAGGCCGCGAATATATCGATTTTGCCGCCGGGATTGCGGTGCTGAATACCGGGCATCGTCATGCAAAAATTATCGAGGCCGTTACCCGTCAGCTGTCGCAGTTCATCCATACCGCCTATCAGATTGTCCCCTATGAAAGCTACGTCTCGCTGGCTGAGAAAATCAACCAGCGCGTGCCGATTGCCGGGCCGTGCAAAACGGCATTTTTTTCAACGGGCGCAGAAGCGGTGGAAAACGCGGTGAAAATTGCCCGCGCGTATACCGGGCGTCCCGGGGTGATTGCCTTTGGGGGCGCGTTCCACGGTCGTACCTTTATGACCCTGGCGCTGACCGGTAAAGTGGCCCCCTACAAGCTCGGCTTCGGGCCGTTCCCCGGCCAGGTCTTCCACGCCCGTTACCCCAACGCGCTGCACGGGGTGTCCACGGAAGATGCCCTTGCCAGCCTGGAAACGCTGTTTAAAACCGATATCGACCCGAAGCAGGTGGCGGCGATTATTCTGGAGCCGGTCCAGGGAGAAGGCGGTTTTAATATTGCCCCGGCCGATTTTATGCAGGCGCTGCGCGAGCTGTGCGATCGGCACGGTATTCTGATGATTGCCGATGAGGTACAGGCCGGGTTTGCCCGTACCGGCAACCTGTTTGCAATGGAGCATTATCCGGATGTGGAAGTCGATTTGCTGACGATGGCGAAAAGCCTGGCGGGTGGTCTGCCGCTGTCGGCGGTGGCCGGTAAGTCCGAGGTGATGGATGCACCTGCACCGGGTGGGCTGGGCGGTACCTACGCGGGGAATCCGCTGGCGCTCGCCGCCGCACATGCGGTACTGGATATCATCGACGGCGAGCAACTTTGTGAACGCGCCCGCCGCCTCGGCAGCGAACTGGCCGGGGTGCTGAACAGCCTGAAAACGGAATGCGCGGCGATTGCGGATGTTCGCGCGCTGGGATCGATGGTTGCCGTTGAGCTAAACGATCCGGCCACCGGCAGACCGTCGCCGGAGCTAACCCGCCTGGTGCAGCAGAAAGCGCTGGAAAACGGTCTGCTGCTGCTCTCCTGCGGCACTTACGGCAACGTGATCCGCTTTCTCTACCCGCTTACTATTCCTGATGCCCAGTTCAAAAGAGCACTGACGATCCTGAGCGATGCGCTGAAAGCCATCTGATCGCCTGTTTTTCCGAGTAATGGCCTGCATAATGCAGGCCTTTTGCCTTGTTGGGCCGTAAAAAGCAGGTTCAGCGCTAAAAAGCCAAATTATGCGAATTGTTGTCCGCCAATTTTCTGATTTTTTTACGGTTTTCATTACTCCTCTCATAAAGTAAGGAAAAGGCTATTAAATATATAGGGTGTTTCAAATGTGACCCGCTCAAACCCACGTATAGAGTAGCCAGAGAATAACAACAGGAGTAGAGCAATGAGCAATTCGACCGATCAAGAAGCAAACGATGCAAAGCCGATTGTTGAAGCAGACAGAGAAGCCCCGGCCGGTAAATGCCCTTTCCATGCGGGGAAACCGAATCAAGCCTCCGGCGGCGGCACGGGTAATCGTGACTGGTGGCCTAACCAGCTGCGCGTTGACCTGTTAAACCAGCACTCCTCCCGATCTAATCCACTCGATGAATCTTTTGATTACCGCAAAGAGTTCGCCAAACTCGACTATTCCGCGCTGAAAGGCGATCTGAAAGCGCTGCTGACCGATTCACAGTCCTGGTGGCCCGCCGACTGGGGCAGCTATATCGGGCTGTTTATTCGTATGGCTTGGCACAGCGCGGGAACCTACCGTTCGGTTGATGGCCGCGGCGGTTCCGGACGCGGTCAGCAGCGCTTTGCGCCGCTCAACTCCTGGCCCGATAACGTCAGCCTGGATAAGGCGCGCCGTCTGCTGTGGCCTGTGAAGCAGAAATACGGTCAGAAAATCTCCTGGGCCGACCTCTATATTCTTGCCGGTAACGTGGCGCTGGAAAACTCCGGCTTCCGCACCTTCGGCTTCGGTGCCGGGCGTGAGGACGTCTGGGAGCCGGATCTGGATGTGAACTGGGGGGATGAAAAAAAATGGCTTGAACACCGTCATCCTGAAGCACTGGCGCAGTCGCCGCTGGGTGCGACCGAAATGGGGCTGATCTACGTCAACCCGGAAGGCCCGGAACACAGCGGCGATCCGGCTTCGGCGGCTCCCGCCATTCGCGCCACCTTCGGCAATATGGGCATGAATGATGAAGAGATCGTTGCGCTGATTGCCGGCGGCCACACGCTGGGGAAAACCCATGGGGCGGCACCGGCCAGCCACGTCGGGACCGATCCGGAAGCTTCGCCGATTGAAGCCCAGGGCCTGGGCTGGGCCAACAGCTACGGCAGCGGGTCCGGTGCGCATGCCATCACCTCCGGTCTGGAAGTGACCTGGTCGCAGACGCCAACCCAGTGGAGCAACTATTTCTTCGAAAATCTGTTCAAATACGAGTGGGTGCAGACCCGCAGCCCGGCAGGCGCGATTCAGTTTGAAGCCAGCAATGCGGGAGATGTGATCCCGGATGCCTTCGATAGCGCGAAGAAACATAAACCGACCATGCTGGTGACCGACCTGACGCTGCGCTTCGACCCGGAATTCGAGAAAATTTCTCGCCGCTTCCTGAACGACCCGCAGGCGTTTAATGAAGCCTTCGCCCGCGCCTGGTACAAGCTGACTCACCGCGATATGGGGCCAAAAGCGCGCTACATCGGACCGGAAGTGCCGAAAGAAGATTTAATCTGGCAGGACCCGCTGCCGCAGCCGGTTTATCACCCAACGGTCAGCGATATTGCGTTACTGAAAGAGAAAATCAAATCCTCCGGTCTGGCGGTCAGCGAGCTGGTCTCGGTAGCGTGGGCTTCGGCCTCCACCTTCCGTGGCGGCGATAAGCGTGGCGGCGCCAACGGGGCACGGCTGGCACTGCTGCCGCAGCGTGAGTGGGAGGTGAATACCGTGGCCGCCCGCGTGCTGCCGAAGCTGGAAGGCATTCAACAGTCGGTGCAGAAGGCCTCGCTGGCGGATGTGATTGTGCTGGCCGGCGCGGTGGGCGTGGAGCTGGCGGCGAAGTCGGCCGGAGTAGACATCGAGGTGCCGTTTACCCCGGGCCGCGTGGATGCGCGCCAGGATCAGACCGATGTCGAATCGTTCGCCTGGCTGAAGCCGCTGGCCGATGGTTTCCGCAACTACCGCGGGCACGGTGGCGGCTCGACCGAAAACCTGCTGATCGATAAAGCCCAGCAGCTGACGCTGACCGCACCGGAACTGACGGTGCTGGTGGGCGGGCTGCGTGTGCTGGGTGCCAACTACGACGGCAGCCAGCACGGGGTATTCACCGACCGGCTGGGGGAGCTGACCCCTGACTTCTTCGTTAATCTGCTGGATATGCGCACCGAATGGAAAGCGACAGATGCCAGCGCCGAGCGGTTTGAAGGGCGAGATCGTCAGAGCGGAGAGGTGAAATATACTGCCACTCGCGCGGATCTGGTGTTTGGCTCCAACGCCGTGCTGCGCGCTTTGGCGGAGGTTTACGCCAGTGAGGATGCGAAAGAGAAGTTTGTGAAGGATTTCGTTGCCGCCTGGACCCGGGTGATGAATCTGGACCGCTTTGAACTCTGACAGACTTTTTCCCCGGTGATATCCGCCGTGGAGAATATACGCCCGCCCGGTTTTCGCGGCGAAGGCTGAACGTTATAAGCTTAACGTCCGGCTTCGCGGTTTGAATCGCGGCGGGCTTTTTGTTTGAACAGGTATGATTTTTTTTGCGCCATTATGCCAATAACCGCCCCACGCCACGTGGCGTATCATACACTGCCAGTTCTGACTCGATAATAGACGTTACCAATTACATCCAGCCGAAATAAGATATAGTGACTCGCCAGTTAAACGAAAATAAGCGGGATGTCGTCATGGGTTGAGAAATGTAAATTACCAGGGCAGACTCCTGGATTGAAGGTACTGATAATCCGATAACCAGCGAGGAATGGCTTAAGCTGGTTGTAGAAGATGAAGAACTCTCCTTAAACCCCCGCAACGGCGAATTCAATGCTATCTGGCATGGTGAGAGTAAGCACATTGACCCATGGCTGGACCGGGACAGGGGCAGTGCCTGTCGTTTCGCTTATGCTGCTTTCTGCGGATGGCTCGCCTTAAGCTTTCCGCTCTGAATGTCAGACGCCGAAACCGATTCAATCTTCAGCACAAAAGTCAGCAGCGCATAGATCCCGCCACCGGTCACCATCGACACAATCACGCCAATATTCGCCGAAGCAAATACGCTGTGGCGGGCTTCATCGGTCAGTAAAAATCCGACGATATGGGCGATATAAGGATCGCTGGAGGTAATCGTTCCCAGGCCGACCAGCGTGGCGACGCACAACGCCAGCTGCGCCGTCCAGCGTCCGCTTCTGCCGCCTGATTCGGGTTTGTTGGCCATGCTGATGTCCCAGCCCGCGCGCTTCTGCCGCACAAAATCAATCAGCTGAATGGCGCCGGCGGAACCGATCACCACCGATATCGATGCCAGGAAGGACTGGAAGGTTGACAGGAAGGAGTCGGAGATAAACATCAGGTAGAACGCGCCGAAGCCGATGATTAATGCATTGAGCACGGTGGTCGCCGCGCGGCTGACCGGCAGGCCAGGCGCCAGCAGCGCCAGACCGGAGCTGTAGATGCCGGTAATCGCCGCCGACAGCAGGGAAATAATAATCACCATGGAGAAGGGCAGGTAGAACCACATCGGCAGCAGGTCGGTCAGCGAGGATATCGGTGCCTGTGCCGCCGCTGCACTGAGGTCCGGGTTGCTGTCGGCCAGAAGGGTTCCCTGGATTAGCAGGATGCTGACCGGGAATGAGATGCCGGCGGTAGTCCAGAAAATCACCTTCGAAGCCGGGGTTTTCTTCGGCAGATAGCGGGCAAAATCGCCGCCGTAGTTCAGGAAGCCCAGCCCGACCATGGTCATTGTCATCACCGCGCCGCCGATCCAGGTCAGCAGGTTGCCCTGATGGGCGCTTTCGCCCAGACGATCCCAGTGAATATGCGGCAGGATCAGGAAAATAAAGATAATGCTCATAAAGCCGGTCAGCCAGGCGATGTATTTTTCCACCTTCATAAGATCTGCACGGCCAGCCGCTGCTGCGGATGACCTTCGACTGGCAGGCGAACGAGCTGAAAATGACGCACTATGTCGGCGGCAAAGCCGAGGGCATCGTCCGCAAGATTAATCCCGATCGTTATGAAACGGGCTTTATGGAAATGGATGCGCATTACGACGCGCGCCGTTATTCGTCAACGCATACCACCGGCGGGGCGGTGAAGGGCGATAACCGGTCTGACGATGCCGGGTTTTGCCTGGCGTCTTGATGACCAGCAGATGTCGAATCTGCTGAGCTTTATGCGCAGCGGCTGGGGTAATAATGCGTCGGCAGTGAGCGCGAAACAGGTTAAAGAGGGTCGTAAAAACCTGCCGAAACCTGAAAAGGGCAGTAGAGGACAAATGCAGAACAATGAGCAGGCCGCTTTTGCTGATGGCAGGGCGGCCTGCGGTTCAGTGAGTTACTCGTTGCCCCACTGATTAAGGAAGTTGGCGATGTCGTCAATCCGCTCCGCCTTAATACCGGCTTCAGCGGCCATTTCTCCCTGTGCTTCTTCGCTGATTTCTTCATTGTTCGCCAGGCGGGTGAGCAGCAGCTGGAAGTAATGTGCCAGCGAATCCAGCTCTGCCTCGTTCACCGGCAGCGCGGTTTCCTCCGCATATTCTTCGGCCATGTCATAGTATTTCAGAGGAATGTTATTGCTCATTGTTTGCTCCGGGTATTGGCACCGGGGCCAGCGGTGGTGTGCATTGTCTGGCCCCGGTGAACATCGTTATCCAGGTATTCTGTTTTTTACCAGTCAGTCGGTGCGATCGATTTCAGACCTTCAGCATTTTCACCGTGGCATCCACGTCTATCTCATCTTCCGAGAAGATTAATGTCGTCCCCTGGAAGGTGTTGATCGCCAGTTTTTTCATTGAACGCACTTCATCAGGATTCACGGCAGCTTTAGGTTTAATGCTGCTCATCAGCGCACCCACGGACAGCACCACATGCTCTTTATCAATGCGGGTGTCGGCGGGCACTTCTTCGCTGTAAACCAGCCAGGATTTGATCGAGGTGAGCTTAATTCGTTCACCGGCAATAAAGATGTATTTGCTCTCTGGAGCGACTTTGACGTTGAAGGCGGACAAGCCCTTGTTATTTGTGGTTGGTTCGAAGGTGACCGCCGCGTCTTTCTTTATCAGGTCCGGGTTGGTGACCTTGATCACATGAAAATAACGGTTGTCGCCGTTTTCATCTTTGATAAATCCAAAGCCTTTGTCTTTAAACCAGGTTGTGATCGTTCCGTTCATCGCCATTTTGCCTACTTAATCGTTTATCTACTCAGTTTTTGCAGCGCGCAGTGTAAAACACAATCCCCGCGCAGACCACGCCTTTGCTATCAGTCTGGATGATAAATTTCAGCTGTGCCAGGCCGAAGGGGCAGGGTGTTAACCAGACAGAACAGGGACCGGCCAGTAAACCCGTCGCAAATTCGTTCCCGGGCTTAAAATGGGTTATTATCCGCAGCCACTTTCGCTCCGGGTGAACTGATGTCCGAGATTATCGACACCTTTATTGCTCCACCTTGCCATGACAGCATCGAAACGCTCTATCAGGATCAACATCTGGTGCTGATCGATAAACCCAGCGGGCTGCTGAGTCTGTCGGGGAAAAATCCGCAGAACCTTGATTCAGTTCACCACCGGCTGGTTAACCTTTTCCCCGGCTGTACGCTGGTGCACCGTCTGGATTTTGGTACTTCCGGGCTGATGGTGGTTGCCCGCAATAAGGTCGTCAATGCCGCACTTTGCCAGCAGTTCAGTCAGCGATCGGTGAGCAAGATATACCGCGCTCTGCTCTGTGGATATGTGGTCGCTGATGAAGGGCTGATTGATGCGCCGATTGCCAAAGATCCTGCACTGTTCCCTTTAATGTCGATATGCGCCATCAAAGGAAAACCTGCACGCTCCCGCTATCGGGTAGTTGAGCGCTTTGAACGTCAGCTGCCAGACGGAACATCACTGCCGTTGACGCGGGTTGAGCTGACGCCTGAAACCGGACGCACGCATCAGCTGCGTATCCACTGCCAGCAGCTGGGGCATCCGATTCTGGGCTGCGATCTTTACGGCGGACGGGTATTGCCTGGGGCCGACCGGGCTACGCGGCTGATGCTGCACGCCAGCGAACTGCATTTTACCCATCCGGTCAGCGGAGAGCGCATTGAAGCTCGCTGTGAAACGCCGTTTTAATCGTGCTGATGCTACGGCGATCTGACACCGCGCCGCCCCGGAAGTCAGCGCATTCTTCGAACCGCATCACGCGGGATTACCACATCAGATCGTCCGGCACTTTAAAATCGGCGTACGGATCGTCTTCATCCTGCTCTTCCTGGCTCAGCGCGCTGTTTAACACAATGCTGCTGGCATCGCGCTGGGCGATTTTATCGGCAACGACGGCCGGGATAATCGCGTAGGTGTTTTCACCCACGTTATCCACGCCCAGGCGAGCAATGGCCAGACGGCCGTTAATCAGCTGGGCCTGAGTCGTTTTATCGACAAAGATTTTCTTAATCAGCGTGCCATCGGTGAAGTTAAAGCCGATATCGCCTTTTGAGACGGTGATACGGTTCATCTCAATCAGCTGTTTCACCTGCGCCTTATACTCTTTTGATAGCGTGGCCTGCTTCTGCTGTTCGCTTAGCTGCCTGTCGCGCTCAATCTGCGCCTTCTTATTTTCTTCCACGGCTTCCCTGGCTTCACGCGCCTGCACCCGCGATTTTTTCGCCGTTCGTTGCACTTTTTCCATCTTTTTGCTGCTCACTAAGCCAGCTTTGAGCATCTGCTCTTGTAAGGTGAGTTTTGACATCTTTGCTTCTGAATCCGTTAAATGATGTCGGGGATTATACCTGGTTTTTTTATGGCTGTGCCAGGGGTTGATACATCGCCAGCCATCTGCGGTCGTAAATTTGATGAGATGTCTTGTGGCGCGATTATTATCGTCAGTGAAAGCGTTAAAAAATACTATTTAATGTAAACAGGGATAGGTGTCACTATGCAGCAATAACCACTATTACCCTTCGTCTTCTTTTAAATTACCTCTTACTCTTATTAATACTCTTATCGTTGATTAGGATGGGTTTACATGATTGCCACAGGTATCATCTTTGATCACAATCATGTTTCTGAAAATAATTTATTGCTATGAGGTTTTTTTAAAAAACCTTATATAACAATCTATTATTTATTTTTAAATTGATGCGTATTTAATGGTTTAATATGCTATAACTTGTGGCTTAACTAAGAGTAACTTCCTTTCTTGCAATCATTATAACTAATATAACTATAGCAGTTTTGCTAAATACATATACTTAAGAATATCCATTATTGTTTTCCTTGTTAAAATCACTTATATAATGAACGTCATAGAGTCTTTTTAGTCTGATCTGCCTTTGTAGATTGAACAAATTATGGATGATGCTGGCATGGCAAGAACGGGATTACGTTTTACACTGAATGTGGCTGGGCTGCCAGCGGATACGTTTGTCGTGGTGGGTTTTACGTTAGATGAACAGTATTCTGACTTGTTCTCGCTGGAGCTGGAGCTGGCCAGTAGCAAACCTGCCGTTGCTTTTGGGGAAGTGCTGGACGGCAACGTAACGCTGGTGGTATGGCGCGACGAACAAATTCAGCGCGTAGTGAATGGTATCGCTGTTTCAATGGAGCAGGGCGATACCGGTTTTCGTCGGACTCGCTATGTACTTTCGGTACGTCCAACTCTCTGGCGTGCCAGTCTGGTACAAAACTCACGCATCTTTCAGCAACAAAACCTGCAAACCATTCTTGAAACCCTGTTACGGGAACACGGCGTTCATGACTATGCCTTCTTACTGCGCTACAAACATTCAGCTCGTGAGTTTTGCGTTCAGTATCAGGAAACGGACTTCGCCTTTATTCAGCGACTGTGCGCTGAAGAGGGCGTCTTCTACTTCTTTGAGCATGAAAACAGTAAACACACGCTGGTATTTGCCGATGACAGCGCGGCGCAAAATACAGGCCCGGAACTCCCCTACCACCCTGCGCCAGCAAATGAACCCTATATCACCGCCTTACGTCGTCGTGAAAGCCTGCGGCCATCCCAGGTTCTGCTCAAAGACTACACCTTCAAAAACCCGCCGTGGAATGCAGAATTTAGTGGATATGCACGGGATATGCAGCACCAGCGCCAGTCCTATCTGCACTACGACTATCCGGGACGCTATAAAGACGAAACGGGAAAGGATTTTTCCCGCTGGCGGGTGGAGGCACTGCGCAATGATGCCCACTGTGGAAGTGGGCAATCCAACTGCGCGGCGCTTCAGCCGGGAAGCAACGTTACCCTGACAGGCCATCCCCGCGACGACATGAATGCCTGCTGGCAAATTACGGCTGTCAAACATACGGGCAAGCAACCGCAGGCGCTGGAAGAAGAAAGCGGAGAACAGGGTACTACCGTCACCTGCGAATTCGCCTTCATCGCCAGGCGCCAGACCTGGCGCCCCTCGGTTACTGATAAGCCACGCATTGATGGGGCGCAGATAGCCATCGTTACCGGACCACCGGGTGAAGAAATTTACTGCGATGAATATGGACGTGTCCGGGTACGCTTTTTATGGGACCTGTCAGGCAAAACCGATGACACCAGCTCCTGCTGGATACGGGTATCCCAGCCGTGGGCGGGCCAGAAATGGGGCAGCTTATCGATTCCCCGGGTGGGTCATGAAGTCATCATTGAATTTCTCAACGGAGATCCTGACCAGCCCATCATTATTGGCCGAACCTACCATGCCAGTAACCTGCCGCAGGGAGAACTGCCGGGCAGCAAAACCCAGATGAGCATTCGTTCAAAAACCCATAAAGGGAACGGGTTCAACGAACTGCGCTTTGAAGATGAGAAAGACAGAGAAGAAGTGTTTATCCATGCGCAGAAGGATATGAATACTAAAGTACTCAATGACAGAACCACCACGGTACTTAACGACCATACGGAATCGGTCAAAGGGCTACAAAATATTACGGTTGAAAAAGACCAGATCCAGACGGTCCATCAGAATCAGCAGGAAACCGTAGGGGGAAACCAGATGTTAACAGTGAAACAAAACCAGGTAGAAACGGTGTTAGTTGCCAAAGCAGAAACCATAGGAGCAGCCAAAACACTGACCATCGGAGCGGCTTATCAAACTACTGTTGGCGCAGCCATGAATACTACTGTCACTCTCAGTCAGACGGAACAGGTGGGTATACATAAATCCGTGAAGGTAGGAAAAACCCTTTCTTTTAGCGCAGGGGACGTAATTGAGTTGAAGTGTGGGGGAAGTAGTTTACGAATGGATAAGTCAGGAAAAGTTACCCTCAAGGGAACGGCATTTTTATTCGACGCCAGCGGACCGGTTCAGATTAACGGACAGGATATTGACCTGAACTAAGGACAGTTTGAAATGGAGTTCAGAAATTTAACACCTTTTCCTGCACTGAATTATGTCATGTTAGATAAAAATAATCATGAACATATTGTTGCTGTGATGAAAACCACTTATCAGTTCACTGAAACGGGAGAAAATCATTTTCAGGCTGAAATTATTGATGGTGAAAAAATGTCACCAATGTGTATTCAGGATGAATTTCGGGATGAGATGAATCAATCAATAGTTTTGCAAGAGAGTGATTTATCCCCCTTTAAACCTAACTGCGATATTATAATTAATGGCACCGCTAATGTTCCAGATGATAATCCACTAACAAGATTGCCAGTATCTGTTACCCTTGTTTCACCAGAGAATAATATTCTCCTGAACAAAGAGGTTATTATCACAGGAGAGCGTCAACTCAGGAATAAAGGCAAAAAAAGATGGGAGTTGACTTCGCCACAACCTTTTACCTCCTTACCGATTGACTGGCGTTTTGCTTTTGGTGGTGAATGTCGGATTAATGAAAATAATGACGAATTCGCTGCCATTCCTAAAAATTATCTGTTATCTGAGGAGGCCCGTCATAACCATCCAGATAACATTCATCCTCCGCTGGCTCATACAGTCTGTCCTTATAATCCGCTGGGATGTGGCTATACCGAATCATGGTATCTAACCGCATTACAAGCAGAGACTATAACTGCTCCCCGGATAGAATTCTCTGATTCACCTTTCAGCGCAGAAGCTTTTACAAATCTGATTGAAGGCAAATCAGAGCTTTCTGATCGGGTTTATCAACCGGCAGGATTTGGAATTATAAGCAGAAGTTGGCAACCTCGCTTAGCTAAAGCTGGTACTTATGATCAACAATGGCTGGAGCAGCGACACCCTTATTTACCAGAAGACTTTAACTTTGCTTACTGGAATGCAGCTCCGCAAGATCAGCAGATAGCATTTTTACCACCAGGTAGTCGATTTATTTTAAGCGGATTTTATCCATCGGGAACAGTAACCGTTAACTTAGCCAATCACGAAGCCCTGGTTTTACTTCGTATGACTGATGGTAAATTAATCCCGCAAAGAATGATGGCCGATACGCTCATTTTAAACACAGAGGAAAAACAATTAACGATTACCTGGCGAATTGTTCTGGATAGTGACTTATCTGTTCGGGTACTTGAAGCCAGATACGAAACAACACCAGAGCATCTGGCGCGAAAATTACTCCCTCTTATCTGATTTTTATTTAAGGAAAAATTATGGCTGATAATTTGATTGCCAGAAAACAAAATGGCTGGCTGGTAGTCAGCATCGTGCCTGATATATGTAAAACGCCTGTTGGTCCAGTATTCGTTCCGGTCCCTTATCCTGTCATTGCACAAATGAGTACAAGCGAAAAAGAGATTGCTTCTGTACGCGCCAACGGACATCCCGTCATCGTTTATAACCAAAGTTTCGTACCGATGACAATCGGCGATCAGCCTGGCGTTGGTACTGGTATTAAAAGTAATACCGTGGGGGGAAGGTGCTATCCCAAATCGCACAGTAAATCAGTCAGAGCGGGTAAACATTTTATTCTGCGTCATGAAGATGATTTCTGGATGAATGGGCAATAACAACGGGATCTGCATATGACAGGCAATACCGTGGGAAAAATAGTAGGGCAGGCTGCTCCTGCAAAAACCAAAGCGAGTGAGGCGAATCCTCCCGTAAAGCCAGAGACGAAAGAAGAAAAAGGATTCTGGCGTTCAGTTGGTGACTGGTTTGTGGAGCAGGGAGATAATATAGCTGAAGCAGTACAACACCCCTGGGAGGCCACAAAAGGAGCGGTAAAAGGGTTCTGGAATATGGTGCCCGATATTGGAACGTTAATGGCTCAGGGAAGTATTTATCAGTCAGCCGCAGAAATGGAACAGAATGCGGCAATGATGTCTGTATTTGGTATGGGAGAGCAGTCCAAAGCACAGTCAGAGATGGCAGAAGCTCTTAGAACTCATGCCAGTGAAGTGAACTTTAACGACTATCGTCTTGATATGAGCAACAAGGCTCAGGAAGGTGGTGATCTTATTGCAACAGTTGGCAGCTTGTTTTTACCCGCAGGGTGGGTAAGTAAATTTAGTAAAGCAGGTAAAGTCGGTGAGGTTGCTAAGGTAGTTGATGAGGCAACGGATGCGGCAAAAGTGGTTGATAAGGCACTGGATAGTACTAAGGTTGGAGAGAAAGTAGCAAAAGAAGTTGCTGAAGAAGCGGCGGAAAAAACAGCAAAAGAAGCTGGAGCGAAAGTTGGGCCAAAGCTGGTTCCTCTTGAAGATGGGCCATATATTAAAAACGGGAAGCCCAATGGCAGACCAGGGCCGACAGGTAAAGAAAAACTTGAGTTTGAGCAAGCTGTTTATGATGCACAAGTAGGTCCAGATGGAGTGTTACGTGATCCGAATACTGGCGATATACTTGATTGGAAACCTGGTCAGACAAGAAAAGGAAATGTAGATTTTGGTCACACGAAAAATAATTCTTATCAAAAAATGTTTGAGAAGTATAAAAATCGAGAAATTTCACTTGATGAATTGAAAGAATTCCAGTCTAATCCTGATAATTTTAGAATTGAATTTCCATCCAGTAATAGAAGTCATAAATACGAATAGATAGGTGATAAAATGACAATAGTAGATGTTTTTGATGCGGTCAGAGATGGGACTTTTCAAGATTTCCTTCACCATTATAATGGGGATGTAAATCAAAATGATAATGTTTTGGATATTAATTTATTATGTATGGCTGTTTCTAATAATAAAAATCCAGATGAAAAAATCAAGATTATTAAATATCTGTTAAAGGAAGGGATTGATATCGATTACATAACGAGAAATGAAAAAAGGAATGCATTGCATATTTTTTATTTTTGTGTGCTTCGTCCAACTATTCAGTATGAGATGGAGATAACAAGATTACTTATTGACCACGGTATTAATCTAAATGCTCAGGATTTATATCTTGCAATCCCTTTAAAATATGCCATATCAATCAATAAGTTATCTACTCAGGATAATAAGGATATGTACAAGCTACTTATTAGTAGTGGTGCTGACTATAATCATAAAGATAAATTTGGAAAGTCATGCTTAGACTACGCAAAAGAGTATTCATGGAGAAATGATTTTATTGATATTGTTAAGGAGTATGAGAGTGAAGATAAATAATGATGATTACGGCGGGTTTGTTGTTTCTAACAATGTTATCAGCGGAAAAGCTATTCGTTATACATTTAGGGAAAAGTCAAATCTTCAGGAATTGAATGGTTGGACTATTTATTCTATTGATGATGAGGACGATTATGTAGCGGACCCCAAAAACTTTAAAATTATAAATGCTACCTCTATGGTTAATATATCGCCTGTAATTTTAGAGATTTTTAATGCACCCTATGGAACAGATTTATGCTGGTTATATGAAAGCGGTGTTCATGTTGGGTTTTATGATTTACAGCTTGATAAAGAAACTGATATTTTTAATATTTTAAAGTTATCTAAATGATTTTGTTTTTTGAGATTTTAGAGGGGGTATATAATATGTAACTGAGCAGTTGTTAATCTTTCTTATCTAAAGTCAGTTTAAGTAATAAAAACGATGCGAGTAAATTGAATCCTCCCACATCATTCAGAAATGAAAGAAGAATAATTTCTGGTGTTTAGTGGGGGGGATTTGTGAAGCTAAGGGGAAAATATAATTGAAATAGTGTAACACTTCTGGAAAGGCATAAAAAATGGGTAAATAGCTCAGGAGTATGGTGATTTTATTGCGAGTCGGCAGCATATTTTTACTCGCAGGGTGAGCAAGTAAACTCGGTGGGATTGCCAGGGGATTTGATGAGGCCACGGATGCGGAAAAAGTGGTTGATAAAAAACGGGGTAATACTGAGTCTGAGAAAAAATAAAGAACCTAGAGCGAAAAATAAACTCCGTAGTGCACTGAAATGGTCACTTTTAATGATGGTGTATTTTAGAAGTGAGTGGTACATGTTAAGCCTGATGGCACGACCAAGATTAGTAAAATAGATGCTAATGGAAATGTAATTCTTGGTAATGCAGGGAAAGTGCCATGATGAATTATTTTTAATTTGCATTGACTGATTGATGAGTTTTTTAAATAGAATGTGAGAAGTTTTTTTATATGATGAAAGTGAGAGATATTCTTCGGGATGAGTATTATTTTTCAAAAGGAATTGATTTCAAACAAAGTTTGATTGATCAAGGAAAGGAAAAGGTTTACCCTCGCCCTGAGGGGCAGGCATTACATGTGAGTGAATTGTTTGATAATGCAGTACATCTTCTCATTCAACGTTATGGGCGTGGTGATAGTTTAGAGTCTTTGCTGGATAGTACACAACAAGCATTGGATATGCGTAAATTGATGATGGAAAAACTGGAGGAAATTAAAGCGGAATGTCCAAGTGTAGTGAATATGTATAGTAAGCTTGATCTTTATAATTATTATAACACCTTCGCAATTCTAAGTTTTATTGTCGCAACTGGTGGATCTTCAATTGATATAACTCGTGCGTTGGAAGTTTTTGATTATAGAGGGCAGGATCTATTATTTGATAGAGTTGCTATATTACTTGGTGATGTTAAATCTAGTAAAAATGTAAGCGAGAAATTAGTTTTCCCTAAAGTATACACGCCACTCTTGGCTGTTATAGATGCTGGAGTTGAGCAGCGATCTATTCTAATGAAAGAGTTTATTGATGGCTGGTATAAAAGAATGCGTCCGATAGCATGGCATAGCAACGATAAAGCAGCGGAAGGTGCTTATTTTGGATATTGGTGCTTCGAGGCCGCTTTAGTTGTTAATTTACTAAATATTGACGACAGTAGTTTTAGAGATAATGTTTATTACCCAAAGGATTTAATTGTTAGGAAGTAATATATCCATTCTATGGAGGGCTTGTTTAAATATGTTATAGCAAGCCTTTTTATATTTAATTTTAATAATTTCATTGGTCGGGTGGGGTTTTTTTTGCAAGAATAATAACGGAATTTATAAAGAATCTGGTGCTGGTATTGTTTATAGAAATTATAACAAAAATGGGATGGTAAAACAGGACTGAGGGAGGAAGTCAGATAAAAATAGATAATGGTTTGTTTTTTAGATAATGATAAATGCATTAATAACTCTGGTGGTTTTGTTATTTGTGATGTCAACTCTATTGTGGAAATTGAACTGGCAGCACTGGCAGCACTGGCAGCACTGGCAGCACTGGCAGCACTGGCAGCACTGGTGGAACACTTGCTATAAATTGGGAGTGATTTATAAGCGGTATATGATAATTGGAAAAAATTTCACGACAATATATCTCTGGAAGAAATGAAAGTTAAATTTTTTTGCGTTTTTGTCTAAATCCGATTTATTCAATAAAGCCCGCTGCAGTTGTTAGTTATAGCTCTGCTGTTGCTTCGTATAATTCTTAGCGAACGAGAATTAATCTAGAGAAGGTAGAACCAATTGATAAAAAGCAAGAAACCAGATGTCAGTAGACATCTGGTTTCTCTAAATTGGCTCCTCTGACTGGACTCGAACCAGTGACATACGGATTAACAGTCCGCCGTTCTACCGACTGAACTACAGAGGAATCGTGTGAACGGGGCGAATACTAATGCCCCCTCGGGTAGATGTCAAAACCCTTTTACTTTAAATGCTATCGTTTGCTGAAGGATGCAGCAATATGCGGTCATTACCGCCATCCTGGCGATAAAATAGCCCAAAACTCCACTCCGCAATATCACTGCTTCCGCGGGCTACACTTCCAGGCCAGCCCGGAACTGACCCCACTTAAACACCGAGTTCACCCCAATCGACAGGAATGGCTCCGGCGGTGTCTTATTCGCTCCAGGCGACGCCAGCAGGAAATCAATCAGCTCGTTGCGCTCACCGACGATCATATCTGCCAGCAGCTTACCGGTTGCCGTTCCGCGGGTGATCCCCAGACCGTTACAGCACAGCGCGCCGTAAACATTGGGCGCCAGCTGGCCGAAGAAGCCCTCATGGTTTTCCGACAGACAGATCGCACCGCTCCAGGAATATTCGAGATTCACTCCGGAAAGCATCGGGAAGCGCCGTTCAAATGAGCGACGGTGATTCTCAATATAGCGTTTCAGCAGATGCTCACGCGGACGCCCGTTCGGGTTAAAGCTGAAGCTGTTACGCACCAGAATACGGTGGTCAACGGTACGGCGAATCGTACTGCCGAACGGATGGGCTGGGATCACGCCCCATACCGGCTTGCCGCCCAGCCGCGCCTGCTCTTCTTCATTCAGCGGGCGCGTCAGGCTGCCATAAAGAAACGTTGGCAGCAGCGTGCGCTTCAGGAAACCAAAATCGGAGGCAAACGCATTGTTCGTCAGGATCAGCTTATCAGCCGTAATGCTGCCGTTATCGTGATCAGAGTAACTTTATCGCCGTAGTCGATTGAGGTAATCGGCGTGTTCTCATACAGCGTGACGTTAGATGGCAGACTGTCCGCCAGGCCTTTCACTAGTGCCGAAGGCTGCACCAGCACCGTACCGGGAATAAACAGCGCCTTCTTATAGTATGAAATGCCGATGTGATCCGGCAGATCGCGCTCGTCTATCATCTGCGTTTCGCGGCCATAGGGTTGGTGCCTTACTCACTGGCTACGCTGGGTATCGGCCATACGATGTATGCAGCTGCGGCGGTATCGGTTGTTGGCCTGCTGGCATCCATCTGGCTGGCGACGGAAACCAAAGGGATGATGTTGGAGAAGGCGGCTTCACTGAGTCGCTGATTGTTAATCTGCTAACCCGTTAGTACTTGCGCCGCCGCAGTTTATTCTGCGGCTGCGTTTGCATTTGTTTGGCGTTGTTTGCTGGAAACGGGTGGCTGCGCAGACGGGGGGGCGGGTCCTCGCGCCGCTTCGCGCTCACTGCGTTCGTCAGCCTGCAGGACCGGCACAGACGCGCGTCCTGCGCGGCTGCGTCCATGCAGGCGAATCCTGGCTTCCTCTCTCCGTTCAGCGCTGTGGATGCTCCTGCGTGAGATTCACCCGTCTGGGTTTACATCATCGGAGTTGCCTGATAAAGGGCCCGCTGTTTACTCGACTGCTGAGTTTCATTTGAACCGTTATTTAAAGTAGTTAGCAACGGAGATGATAGTGGCTCGGTTTCTTCAACTGCGGTGCTTGCGCTTTATCATCTGAACTGCTTTAAAAGCAGCGAGTAAGAAAGAAGAGGGTGGCACCGCGAAGCGGCGCGAGGACTGCCCGGTAGCCGCTCAATACCGGGACACGACCCACATCACCGCAGCGAAAAGCCCTATCTACCCCCAGGCATTTCATTTACTGCCTCTCAGCCCGGTTGTGACTTTGCTCGGGTAACGAAAAAGCAATTGCCGTCAGTCTCAAATCTCTTGCGCCAGATCTCACTTTCCAGCGTTTCCACCAGCGATGTTAGAGGTGTGTCAAATTTTTGTTATTTGCCGATTTTAAAACACGCGTTTCGGTGCTTTATTAGTGAAAGTTTCAATTAACTTTAATATGAAACAAAAAAACTGCTCTGCGGCAACGTAGGCAGGGGATGGAAGAAGTAAAACAGTGGTTTGAATTTAACTTTTTGTTTTGTAGTTAGTTATACCGATGAAGTGCTAAATAAGAAAATAGTCTTATACGAAATAGTAACCCTCTACATTTTACTAAAGTCGTCGGTCACGTTGAAGGAATGTAAAAGAAATTTTTCATTCGACGTCTCAGCCAGCCTGCGCATGCTAACGATAATAAGGGCCCCGCCATGAACGTGAAAAAAACAATTTTAGCGTCACTGTTAGTATGTATGTTACCTGTCACCAGTTTCGCCAAAGAAGTCCAGGTTGGTGTTTCTATGGCACTGTTTGATGACAACTTCCTGACTATTGTTCGCAATTCCATCAGCAAGGAAATGAAGAAAGAAAACGTTGACGGGCATATCGAGGATGCCAAAGGCGACGTAGCCCAGCAGTTGCAACAGGTGCAAAACTTTATTGGCCAGGGCGTTGACGCCATCATTGTTAACCCGGTTGATACCAACGCAGTGAAACCGATCGTAGACCTCACCACCAAAGCCGGCATTCCGCTGGTGTTCGTTAACCGTAAACCCGCCACTGAAATGACAGACAAAATGGCCTATGTCGGATCGGATTCCGAGCTGGCGGGCCGCCTGCAGATGGAAGCGCTGGCAAAACAGATGAACTACAAAGGTAACGTGGCGATTCTGATGGGTGACCTGGCCAACGAAGCGACGCGTGACCGTACCAAAGGCGTGAAAACCGTGGTGGCTAAGTACCCGGGCCTGAAAGTGGTTCAGGAGCAGACGGCGAAATTCATGCGTAACGATGCGGTGGACGTGGTCAGTAACTGGATGACGGCGGGCGATGATATTCAGGCTATCGCTTCCAACAACGACGAAATGGCTATCGGTGCCCTGCAGGCACTGGGTAAAAACCCGAACAAAATTGTGATCGCGGGCGTGGATGGGACACCGGATGCGCTGCAAATGATCAAGAACGGCAAGATGGTTGCCACCGTGTTCCAGGACGGAAAAGGACAGGGTGAAGGTTCCGTACAGGCCGCCGTTAAGCTGGCAAAAGGTGAAAAAGTTGAGCAGAACGTGATGATCCCTTATCAGCTGATCACCAAGGAAAACTATGAAGAATTTACCAGCAAAAACCTGAAATAACCGTTGCCGATAACAGTTGTACGGAGGTGTTAAATGTCCGCATATGCGCTTGAAGCCGAAGGCATCAGCAAGTTTTTCCCGGGAGTTAAGGCGTTAAGCAACGTATCGCTGCGCGTCAAACCCGGAACGGTGCATGCTCTGATGGGTGAGAATGGCGCGGGCAAATCCACTTTGATGAAGTGCCTCATCGGGATTTACCGTCCCGATGAGGGACAAATCCGCATTAAAGGGGAGCCTGTGCAGTTTACCGATACGCTGGATGCACTGCGTTCGGGAATTTCCATGATCCACCAGGAGCTTAATTTGGTACCGCATATGACGGTCGCCGAAAATATCTGGTTGGGCCGCGAGCCGATGAAACTCGGCTTCGTTGACCACGGAAAACTCAATCGTTTGACCAAAGACCTGCTGGTTAAACTGAATATCCGTCTGCGGCCTGACCAGATGGTTGGCGATCTGAGCATTGCCTCCCAGCAGATGGTTGAAATCGCCAAAGCGGTGTCCTGGAACTCGGACATCGTGATTATGGACGAACCGACGTCGGCACTGACGGAAACCGAAGTGTCGCATCTGTTCGCTATCATCCGCGACCTGCGCGAGCAGGGTAAAGCCATCATCTATATCAGCCACAAAATGGATGAGATCTTCGCCATTACCGATGAAGTCAGCGTCTTCCGTGACGGCACCTGGGTGGCCAGCAACGCCACGTCAAGCTACTCGCGTCAGTCGCTGATTACACAAATGGTAGGGCGTGAACTCACTCAACTGTTCCCGAAATTTGATGCCAACATCGGTGAAGATGTCCTGACCGTGCGCAATCTGACGCGTAACGGCGTATTCCACGATGTCAGCTTTAACGTGCGCCGTGGCGAGATCCTCGGAGTCGCGGGGCTGGTGGGGGCTGGACGCAGCGAAGTGATGGAAAGCCTGTTCGGCATGACCTCCATCGACAGTGGTGAAATTCTGATTGACGGCGTGCCAACCACCATCGAATCCCCCGCATCGGCGATCGATAAAGGGCTGGCATTCCTGACTGAGGACCGTAAAAAGTCCGGCCTGTTCCTGGTGCTGTCCGTGCTGGAGAACATGAGCATCGTCAAAATGACTAACTACAGCGCCAAAGCGGGCTTTGTTAATCATGGCGACATGGCGAAGGACTGCCTCGAGCAGATCCGTAAGCTGAATATCAAAACGCCGACAATGGACCAAATCATCAATAACTTGAGTGGCGGTAATCAGCAGAAGGTGCTTATTGCACGCTGGCTGCTGGCCCAGCCCAAAATTCTAATCCTTGACGAACCTACCCGTGGTATCGACGTCGGTGCGAAGGCGGAGATATACCGTCTGATCAGCGAACTGGCGAGCCGTGGCGTTGCCATCATCATGGTTTCTTCCGAACTACCGGAAATTCTGGGCATGAGCGACCGGGTCATGGTGATGCACGGCGGTCGTATTACCGGCATCCTCAATAAAGAAGATGCTGACCAGGAAACCATTTTGTCGTTGGCGTCCGAGTAAGGGCGTAAGGTAAATAAAATATGAGTGATATGAAAATGACAACGCAACAGTCAACTGAAGCAACCTCATTCTTCAGTAATCTGAAAAGCAAGATGCCGAAAGATACCGGTATTTTCGTGGTAATGATCGGTATCGCGCTGATTTTCGAAGCCTTTGGTTGGTATGTTCGCGACCAGTCATTCCTGATGAACCCTAACCGCCTGGTGTTGATTGTTTTACAGGTGGCGATTATCGGTATTATTGCCGTCGGGGTAACTCAGGTCATTATTACTACGGGTATTGACCTCTCGTCCGGCTCGGTGATTGCCTTAACGGCGGTGGTTGCCGCCAGTCTGGCGCAAACCTCAGACAGTCTGTCGCCGATGTTCCCGTCGCTGGTGGATATGCCTGCGGTAATCCCCATCGGTGCGGGGATCGGGGTCGGTCTGCTGTGCGGTATTCTGAACGGCGTGCTGATTACTAAAACCGGTATTCCTCCGTTTATCGCCACGCTGGGGGTGATGGTTTCTGCTCGCGGTCTGGCGCAGTACTACACCCAGGGTAACCCAATCAGCTTCCTGTCTGACGGCTTCACCGCTATCGGTCAGGGCGCCATGCCGGTGATTATCTTCCTGGTGGTTGCGGTCATCTTCCATATCGCTCTGAAGCATACTCGCTATGGCAAATATGTTTATGCTATCGGCGGCAACATGGTGTCGGCGAAGGTGTCCGGTATCAACGTTAACAAGTACCTGATTATCGTTTACACCATCGCCGGTGGCCTCTCCGGTCTGGCAGGAGTGGTACTGGCGGCGCGCGTCAGCAGCGGTCAGTCAAGCATGGGCATGTCCTACGAGCTGGATGCGATTGCCGCAGCCGTTATCGGCGGCAGCAGCCTGATGGGCGGCGTGGGTCGCATCACCGGTACGCTGATTGGTGCAGTAATCCTGGGTCTGATTAAGAGTGGTTTCACCTTCGTTGGTGTGGATGCCTATGTGCAGGACATCATCAAAGGGATGATTATCGTGGCGGCAGTATCTATCGATATGTACCGCAACCGTAAGAAGCGCTAATCGCTCCAGCGCAACTTCGTTAGCCCTTAAGCCGGGGGATCGGTCAAACGATCCCCCGGTTTTTTGTTTTTGTGCTGTGCCACAACACGGTTAATGATTAGCAGGGGAGTTATAAAATGCTGCGCAACGACGGGAAGCGGCTTTTTTTTGACGTCTGGATTTCGTATTTTCAACTTGTTATACCAAGTGAAAATAATCTTACTTTCCAGTAAAATTCCCCGTTAAAGATTGATACATTTCATCGCGTTCTTGGAGTTACAGTGAAAAAAATTAATATCGCCTTTGTGAAAGCCAACTGGCATACAGAGATTGTGAGCAAGGCATTAGAGGGTTTCCGTCAGCGCATCGCTCAGGAAGACAACGTTGACGCCGTGATTAACGTGTTCGATGTTCCCGGCGCATTTGAAATGCCGTTAGTCGCGCAGAAGCTGGCGAAAACCGGTAAATACGATGCGATCGTCTGCGCCGCGCTGGTGGTTGACGGCGGCATCTACCGACACGATTTCGTTGCTCAGGCGGTGGTTGATGGCCTGATGAACGTGCAGCTGGCCACCGAAGTTCCGGTATTCTCCGTTTCGCTGACCCCACATAATTTCCAGCCGGTTGACGAAATCGTGCAGTTCTACGATAAGCACTTTGTGAAAAAAGGCGCGGAAGCGGCGCAGGCCGTTCTGGCCATTAATAGCCTGGTGATTGAATAATTTTCATCTGCGGATGCCTTTACCCGTAAAGGCATCCGGCTATTCCCGCCAGATCCCCGATGTTTCTCACTGTTTTCCCGATCTTAAGCCATTTGAACCATCTCAACGGTCCGCGAACCTGGCCGTAACGATCGCCTCCTCCCTAATCCGCACCTCACCAACGCATCACCTGCACCATCACCGTGCGGCCAAAACCATGCAAATAAGCCCGCCGAAACGTCAATCCGAGGTATTACCCCTTAGTGGGTAATCAGATTCTCTTATTTTACGGCCTGTTAGGCGGTCAGTAATACGCCATTCGATTGTTTGTCAATTTCTGGCACGTCTATTGCACAGAATTATCAGTCAGAGTGAAAACTTATTACAAACGCCAGCGAAAACTGGCACTCGGGGATACGAGACGGAGGCAAAATGAACTTAAGACGACTGAAATATTTCGTGAAAATCGTCGATATCGGCAGTCTGACCCAGGCCGCTGAAGTCCTGCATATTGCACAGCCAGCGCTCAGCCAGCAGGTTGCCACGCTGGAAAATGAACTCGACCAGCAGCTGCTGATCCGCACCAAGCGCGGCGTCACGCCGACCGAAGCGGGTAAGATCCTGTATTCCCACGCTCGCACCATTTTGCGCCAGTGCGAACAGGCGCAGCTGGCGGTGGTCAACGCCGGCCAGGTTCTCACCGGACAGGTCTCTATCGGACTGGCACCGGGCACCGCAGCCTCTTCGCTGACCATGCCGCTGCTGCAAACGGTGCGTGAACACTTCCCCGAAGTTCTGGTCTATTTACACGAAAATAGCGGTTCTTCATTAAACGAAAAAGTGATGAGTGGACAGCTTGACATGGCGGTGCTTTACGATCGCTCACCGTCCGCTGGTATCACCAGCATTCCACTGCTGAAAGAAGAATTATATCTGGTTGGCGCCACTACCTGCCCCGGCCAGCTTGTCGATCTTGCCGATGTGGCCGAAATGAATCTGTTCCTGCCGCGCGATTACAGCGCCGTGCGTAAACGCGTGGATGAGGCTTTCTCCCTGCGTCGTCTCAGCGCCAGAATCATCGGGGAAATTGAGTCCATCGCGACGCTGACCGCAGCGGTTTCCAGCGGCATGGGTGTCACCGTTCTGCCGGAGTCTGCCGCGCGTGCGCTGGTCAGCTCAACGAACGCATGGATGGCACGGATCAGCAGCCCAACGTTGAACCTGCCGCTGTCGCTGAATATCTCCTCTCGCCAGCCGCTGTCACCGTCAGCGCAGGCGGTAAAGAATATTTTATTATCGCTGCTCAACAGGCCGGTCGTTGAAGATCGTGAACTGATGTTGGTTGGTTAATCCCTCTGTGCCGGGCGCGCAGCCGCGCGCCTCACTCCTGACTTATCGCTAAAAAGCATATAAAACCTCTTTTTATTATTTGTTGCTATCAATGTGTATCCTTAACATGAAGGAAACCAGTAAATAACAGAGGGAGGAAAGCGCGTGAATTTTCAGCAACTTAAAATCATTAAGGAAGCGGCACGCTGCGAGTTTAATCTCACCGAAGTGGCTAACGCGCTGTTCACCTCTCAGTCAGGAGTCAGCCGCCATATTCGCGATTTGGAAGATGAACTGGGGGTAGAGATTTTTATCCGCCGGGGAAAACGCCTGCTGGGGATGACGGAACCCGGCAAAGCGCTGTTGACCATCGCCGAGCGTATTCTCGATGAGGCCGGAAAAGTCCGCCGCCTGGCCGACGTGTTTACCAACGAATCCAGCGGCGTACTGACCATCGCCACCACCCATACCCAGGCGCGCTACAGCTTGCCGAGGGTGATTAAGGCATTCCGCGCGCTGTATCCGCACGTGCGGCTGGAACTGAATCAGGGATCGCCGCAGGAGATTGCTTCCATGCTGGTCGCCGGTGAAGCCGACATCGGCATCGCCAGTGAGCAGGTGGTGAATAATCCGGCGCTGGCGGCGTTCCCGTGGTTCAGCTGGCACCATGCGCTGCTGGTGCCGAAAGGCCACGAGCTGATTCAGCAGCAGCCGCTGACGCTGGCGACGCTCAGCCGCTATCCGCTGATTACCTATCGTCAGGGGATCACCGGGCGTTCCCGTGTTGACCGCGCATTCTATGCCGCCAGTCTGAAGCCGGATATCGTTCTCAGCGCGCAGGATTCCGACGTGGTGAAAACCTACGTTGAGCTGGGTCTGGGGGTTGGCATTCTGGCCGATCAGGCCTGCCAGCTGGATGAAAACTCTGATCTGGTTCGCCTTGAGGCGCACCATCTGTTCGAGTCCAACACCGTCTGGCTGGGGCTGAAGCGCGGGCAGCTGCAGCGTAACTACGTCTGGCAGTTCCTGGAGCTGTGCAACGCGAATCTCTCCCTGGAAGAGATCAAGCGTCAGGCACTGGCGTTAAGCAATGAAGAAGAACCGGCTATCGACTTCCAGATCTGATCGCCGCCGTTTCAGCGGTACGGACCGCCGAAAGAGCATCGCGCAGCCACGGGTGTGCGCGATTTCCCTCCCTTCGCCGATGCCAGAACGGGCGATCTCCCTCCATCCGCGAATGCCAGAACAGGGCGACCGCCAGCTGAACCGCTAATCCAGTCCCAGCAGGGCAGTCAGTTCGGCGATTTGCCGTTGCCACTGCTGCTGTAATTCCGGTTTCTGATGTCTGGGCCTGCGCGCCCGATCTTCTGCCAGTTTACTTTCCAGCTCCAGCAGCGCCGTCAGCCAGTGTTCCTCTTCGTTCGTTGCAACGACAGACGTGGCCACCGGTGTTTTTTCCGCCGCAGGGGAATCCGGCACCGGCGTATCGGCCAGTATGGCGTAAACCGGCGAGAGACTGTGCCACTCCACCAGCCGCTGCTGATGAATAAGCCAGAATCGGTTACAGCTTTGCTCAATCAGTGCCCGATCGTGAGAAACCAGCAGTACCGCGCCGCTAAAGGTTTTTAGCGTTTCCGCCAGCTCTTCTTTTCCCTCCATATCCAGGTGGTTGGTCGGTTCATCGAGCAGCAACAGCGAGTAATTCGCCAGCGTCAGCCCGATAAAAAGCAGCCTCGAACGCTCGCCGCCGCTCAGCGAGCTGACTTTTTGCTGATGGCGAAGATACGGAAAACCGGCACCGATCAGCGCCATTTTCCGCTGTTCTTCTGTCAGCGGCGCAAAGTTCGCCAGCGCATCCGACAGCGTGTCCTCATCCTGTAGCTGCCGCAGGCTCTGGTCGTAATATCCCGTACGCACTTTGGGATGGAAAATCACCCCATCAGTCACGGTTTCCATTTGGCAATATGCCTGCCACAGAAGCTGCAGCAGCGAGGATTTCCCACAGCCGTTGCGGCCGACCAGCGCGATACGGTCACCGCTTTTCACCCGAAGTTCACCGACTTCAAACAGCACCGCCGCGTCAGGCGAAGGCCGCACCTGAAAGCCAGAAAATGCCAGCACGCGATCCGCCGGTAAGGCTTCACCACAAAGCCGCAGCTGCCACTGACTGCCTGCGCTGACGTCGGTTTGATCTTCCTTCATCCGGTCGATCTGTTTTTCCATCTGTTTGGCTTTCCGCGCCAGGCCTTCGTTGTCGTAAACGCTGCCCCAGATGGCCAGCCGTTTAGCGCTTTTGGTAACGCGGTCAATCTCTTTCTGTTCGGATTGACGGCGCAGTGCGTCCGTCGCATCTTTTTCCGCCAGCGCCTGACGCGCCTGAGAGCAGGGAAGTCGGATAAATTGCAACCGGTTGTCGCGCAGGGCCCAGGTACAGTTGGTGACGCTGTCCAGCAGGCTGCGATCGTGGGAAACCAGCACAAAACTGCCGCTCCAGTTTCGCAGAAACTGTTCGAGCCACAGTAGGGTGGGCAGGTCCAGATGGTTGCTCGGCTCATCCAGCAGCAGTAAATCCGGCTGACGAATTAGCGCGCGCGCGAGCATCAGCCGTGTATGCTGCCCGCCGCTGAGCGTTCCGGCGGCCAGCGGCCAGGTATTTTCCTCAAAGCCCAGCGTTGCCAGTAGTACTTCGGCCTGCCAGCGCTCCGGCTGATGCAGGCTGCCGGGCAAAGAGTTCTGCACCGCATCAATCAGTGTCGCATCCTGTAATGCCGCAGGAAGATGCTGTTCTACCGTTGCCATAATGCAGTGGTTCGCCAGTGTGATCGTCCCGGACAGGGCCGCCAGTTCTCCGTTAAGGATTTTCAGTAGGGTGCTTTTTCCGCAGCCGTTATGGCCGATCAGCCCGATGCGGTCGCCTTTCTTCAGGCCAAAAGAAATCTCCGTCAGCAAAGGACCGAAGGCGTTATCGAAGGATAAGGATTGTGCAGATAATAATGTCATGGTGCTTACTCAAGTTTTACAGGCAAAGAGATGCCTCTCGTCAATAAAGCCGACGATAACCGGTAAGCCGGAGGGAAGTTCTCAGATTGTCAATCAGCTTCGCTCAAGCAGGTTATCGCAGCACGATACCGGTAACGCTTGAGCGGTGACGATCGCTAAGGACGAGTGAAATTAAAAAAACTTCACGGGTCAGCATGGCAATCCTCCTTATGTACTCTGTTGGTGAATGAGTGGGTTGATTATATTGGGGATTCCCGAATTGTGCCACTGTCGAAAATCCCGTCAGAGAGTTAGTGGGGTAGCGGAGATTTACCAGCGCAGTTTATGACCGGAATATGCCACAAAATGGTGGCCGCCTTTTCCACGGTAAGCGTCAAACTGATCGACAATCCCGTTGGCGCATTCTTCGACGGTCAGCGTGGCGTTTTCGCCGCCCATATCGGTTTTTACCCAACCCGGATGGATGGACAGCAGCGTCAGTTCCTGTTTATCCGTCGCTTCCTGCAACCCGCGAGTCAGCATATTCAGCGCAGCTTTACTGGCGGAATAGAGCGGATAGGTGGCGACCTCGTTCACATTGAGGCTGGAAAGCTCAGAGGTCATCAGCGCCAGCACGCCGGTGCGGTGATTCAGCAGGGGAATAAATTCAGCCGCAGTGCGAACGGGGGAAATGGTATTGGTTAACAGCAGCTGGATAATCTCTTCATCGCTCGCCTGTTGAATGTCCTGATGGTCGGGGCCAAACACGCCCGCATTGATAAATATCAGGTCAAAATGACGGGCGGAAAGCGTATGTTTGACCGCTGCCCGGGCTGCGGAATGATTGATATCAAGCGTGACCCATTCGACCGCCGCGGGACTGTTTGCCGGAACTGCCGCCCGCGTTGTTGCCGTTACCTGCCAGCCACGCTTAGCCAGGACCTCCACCACACCCAAACCGATGCCGCGTGAAGCGCCGACGATTAATGCTTTTTTAGAGTCAGTCATATTCATCCTTTTATTCAATGTATTAAAGTGAATGTATCGGTTTGATAAAACCGGTACGTGAGTTTCAACATGACACACTTCCCGCAGACAGGCGTGAGCGCGATCGCCATCCATTCGCGGATGCCAGATCATCGATATTTTCATGGTCAGCGGCATCAGTGGAAGAGGCAGGGTGACAGTGCCCTGGCGTAGATTCTGCGTATAACGAGACGGTACGGTGGCAATCAAATCCGTTCCTCGCGCCAGCGCAATCGCGGCGGAAAAACCGTCAACAATAGCGATAACATCCCGTTCAAGGCCCAGCGCGGCCAGCGCCTCATCTGCTCTTCCTTTCAGCTCACCGCTGCACCCGGTCAAAATATGTTCCCCCTGCGGAATAGCACGCCACGGTCAGCGGATCGTCAGCCAGTGGATGTCCTTCACGCACGACCACAATTAACCGATCCTCAAACAGCAGGCACGTGTGCAGTTCCGGTCCGGCTTCGGCGTCTACTACACCGGTGACCAGATCGACGCTGCCGTCATGCAGCGTCTGACTGCTGTGGGTCAGCTTAGGTACAAAACGCAACCCGGGTGCTTCCCGGCGCATGCGGGCAACCAGCGCCGGGCCAAAGTTTTCCACAAAACCATCACGGGTTGGTAGGGTGAAAATGCGATCCAACTTCGCCAGATCCATCGCCGCCTCCGGGCGCAGCGCCGCTTCTGCCTCATCGACCGGGCGGACAATATGCTCTCCTCTATGAGCAGCAGCATTGCCAATATCGGGCTGCCCACTGTCGCCGCGTTTTTTCATGCCGCTTTTTCCCATATCCAGTGGGTGGTGCTGGCGTACCTGCTGGCGGTCACCGGTTCGGTGCTGGCAATGGGCTGGTTGGGGGATCGCTTTGGCCGCGAGAGATTATTGGCCATGGGTGTACTGTTATTCACTTTTGCCTCGCCTGGCTGCGGGCTGGCGAACCCTCTCGGCTGGCTGATCGCTGCGCGCGTGGTCCAGGAGCCGGGCTAGGCTGGGCTGGGCGATAATGCTGGTCAACAGCCTTGCGCTGGTGGTGCAGGGGGTTCCGCCCGATCGCAGTAGGCGGGCGATGGGCGTGATGGGTTCGTTCTCCGCGCTCGGCACGGCGCTAGCAGCGTACCTTTGCGTTCGTTAATAACGCGTCATACCCAGGTTGAGTTTTAATTTGGCTGATTGGCTGATTGGCTGATTGGCTGATTGGCTGGGATCGCTGCGGCATGGGTGCCCGGGGTCCGGCCTCTGCGGCCGCCGGCGGTCCTCGCGCCGCGCTGCGGTCCCTCCGGCTCACGCATCCGGCCGCACGGATCGGCGAAGACGTGTCATCCCTGGCCGACTTCGCCTGCTGCCAACATCCCTGCTGGCAGCGCCTGGCCAGCTGCCTTCACCTCAGCACTCAGCACTGCGAATTGCCCGGCAGCCGCAGAGGCCGGCACCCTCGAAGCATGTGCTTGCTGCCTTTAATGCTGCTCCTGACGAGGAAGCCAGGCTGACAGCGGTCGAAAGCTGACCACTTCGGTCCCACTAACTTCATCTCACTGCTGCAGATTCCCATGAACCCAACGCTAATGCAGCAAAGCAGATGGGCAGGGGTCTTTCTGAAGGGCAATCCGCAGTGCTGAACGCAGGGAGGAAGCCCGGATTCGGCCACAGGGATATGGACGAAAGGCGCAGTTGCGCAGGACGCGCATCTGTGCCGGTCCGTGAGGCTGACGAACGAAGTGAAGGTATCGCGACGCGAGGACCGCCCGGAAGGAAGACACCTGCCCACCTGCGTAGCACTTAATTCACAGAAAATGCCTTAGCACAGTCACCCCTACGATATTATTTCTTTTTATTCAACATCGACTTCAGGTCGGCAAACGGATTCCAGGTGGCTTCACCCACATCTTTTTGTGCGTCTTCACCTGCCACGACGGCGGTGCCGTACTGGTCTGCTTCAGTGTATTTCGAGTGTTCGTGATCGTGACAGTACAGGCACAACAGCTCCCAGTTGCTGCCATCTTCCGGGTTATTAGTGTGATCGTGATCGATGTGGTGAACCGTTAACTCGCGCAGGTTGGAATACACAAACTCGCGTGAGCAGCGCCCGCAGACCCAGGGATAAATTTTGAGTGCTTTCTCACGGTAGCCGCTTTCCAGCCGCGCGTAGTTTTTAGGGATAAAAGCCATTGCCGTTGTTACCTGTGACAGAACGATGAATTCAGAAAAGTGCAGCCAATATACCTCATTGTTGAAAGTAAGGATAAATGAAGTGCGCCGTGCGGACCGTGATAATAAACGGTCCTCAACAGGCCGCATATCGCTACGGGCTGGCGGCGGACAGCGCCGGAGCCGGGAAATATCGCGGCGGGCTGGCAACGGAGATGGCCTTTGAGGTGTTCGCGCCAAATACCACCATCACCGCCCGCAACCGCAACCGCTCGGTGTTCTCCTCTGCGGGCGCGGCGGGTGGGCGTGCGGGCAGCACTTCCTGGTTCCGTACTACGCATCCCGACGGCAGCGTAACCGAGCACGGGAATACCGATGTGATCCACTGTGGTCCGGGAGACGTGGTGACGGTGAAAGGGCCGGGTACGGGCGGCTACGGCGCGGCAAAAGATCGCGATGCGCAGGCGGTGCTGCGGGACGTGCAGTGTGGCTTCGTCAGCGAGCAGGCGGCGCGCGAGCAGTACGGCGTGGTGGTGCAGCGGGGTGAAATCGATCTGTCGGCGACTGCGGAACTTCGTGCGGCGATGCCCGGTGCCGGGGATAAGCATTTTGATGTGGGTGCGGCGCGCGAAGGCTTTGAGGCGCTATGGACGGATGATCGCTATCGTCTGCTGACCGCCTTCCTGGCAGAGCGGCCGGTGGTGTGGCGTCATTTCCTCAAGCATCAGGTTTTTGCGGCGGTTCAAAAAGGTGAGGGGAGCGATCTGCCGCTGGATGAGCAGATGGCGAGGCTATTTGCCTGGCTGATGGCACAGTTTCCGGCGCTGAGTGCGGCATAGCAAACATAGTTGCTTCAGTTTCCGTGACTGGCGTATCGGTGTGTGCCGGGTTCCCGGACTCGGCGTGAACACGTCCGTGTGGCCTCGATTCGCGCATCCCTGCGCTCAACGGTCCGTGAACCCGGCACACACCGATTGCCTGCTAGCTGATATGTCGCTGTCAGGAAAACTGAAACCTGTCATCTCGTATTGGCATCATGCTGGTTATTCAAGGTGTCGTTGTTAATCAAAACTAACGTTGTTTTTCAGCAACACCCGTGTTTAAGAGGAAGACCGCTACGGGACAGGTTAGCCGAGTGTCTGCCGCAGGGATGCGGCAGCCAAGCCTCCAGGGAGGGATTAACGGCGTCTCGGCGATCTGCCCGTAGCGGTCAACCTGAGTACCGGACGGCCCGCGAATCCGAAGCCCTGGAGTTCTGCTTTAGCACCATTTTACAAACGTCATCTCCCCTTAACCGCAGTGTCACACAACCCCGGCAAAGTAACGCCCATCGGTGGCAGGAAGCAGCGACTAGAAAGCCGCTTCCCGCCGGGTATGACGCTGTGGAGATTTTTTAATGCTCAACTTATCCAGACATCCGACCACTTTGTATCAGGCCATTGCCGCCCGGCTGGAAGATGAACTGCGCAGCCGCTATCGCTGCGGTGAATATCTGCCGCCGGAGAAACAGCTGGCCGCCCATTACGAAGTTAACCGCCATACCCTGCGCCGCGCCGTAGATGAGCTGGTTGATAAAGGCCTGGTTCAGCGCCGTCAGGGCATTGGCATTTTGGTACTGATGCGCCCGTACGACTATCCGCTGCATGCACAGGCTCGGTTCAGTCAGAACCTGATGGAGCAGGGGAGCCATCCCACCAGTGAACGTCTGCTGGCGGTGCTGCGCCCGTGTAACGCCGAAGTGGCCGCCGCACTGGCCTGCAATGAAGGCGACACGGTGATCCACCTGCGCACGCTGCGCCGGGTCAACGGCGTACCGGTCTGTGTGATTAACCACTATCTGCCCGATTTGAGCTGGTGGCCGCAGCTGCAAAAATTTACCAGCGGTTCATTACACGATTTTATCAGCCAGCAGCTGGGCGAAGGGGTGACGCGCAAACAGACGCGTATCGCTGCCCGCCGCGCACAGGCGAAAGAGAGCCGACTGCTGGAAGTCACACTGCATGCGCCGCTGCTCTGCGTGCGCACGCTGAACACCCGTAACGGCAGCGGGGCGATGGCGGAATACTCCGTCAGTCTGACGCGTGCCGACATGATTGAACTGACGCTGGAGCATTAAATGGAAGCACATAAGGCCCGCCAGCACTGGCTCTCAGTGCTGGCCCACAGCACACCGCAGCAGCTGCTGATGCACTGGCCATCGACGCTGCAACCGCAGTACCAACTGCTGCGCGCGCCGGAAACCGGGCTGACCCGCCTCCAGGCGCGAATGGGCGGCACAGGGCGACGCTTTATTCTCGGCGATACCACCGTCACCCGTGCGGTGGTTCAGCTGGAAAATGGCACCTGCGGCTACAGCTATGTTATCGGGCGCGATAAAGCCCACGCGGAACGCTGTGCGCTGTTAGATGCTCTGTTACAGGACGACAGCACACAGACACTTCACCAACAAATTATTGCGCCGCTGGCCGCCGCACGTCAGGAACAGCTACAGCTGCGTTCCCGTGAAGTTGCCAGCAGTCGCGTTGACTTCTTCACCCTTGTCAGGGGAGACAATTAATGACCCTACTCGCCAGTTTCAGCCATCCGGTTGCCGATGCCCAGCACGCCTTCCGACGTATTCTTAAAGCCATGAGCGAACCGGGTATGATGGTTTCTCTGCCGTCGCTGCCCGCCTGGGGGCACACCTCGGTGGCCGCAACGGCGGTGCTGATGACGCTGGTGGATCGCGAAACGCCGCTGTGGATCGATGAACGTTTTCACGATGATGCGCTGCTGAACAACCTGCGTTTTCATACCGGTGCGCCGGTCACCGATCGTACCGATGCGCCGTTTGCCCTGCTGCACGCCAAATCCTCGGTGGATATCGCCAGCTTCTCGCCGGGTGATAACGTCTCGCCGGAGAAAAGCAGCACGCTGATTATCGACGTGACCGGACTGAGCGGCGGGCTGACGCTGCGCCTGCGCGGTCCCGGACTGATGGAAACCCGGGCGATTGCGCCGCAGCTGCCGGAAAGCGTACTGAAATTCCTGTGCAAACGCGCGCACACCTTCCCCCAGGGTATCGATCTGATCTTCACCTGTGGCGAAAACATGATGGCCCTGCCGCGCACCACCAACGTGGAGGTGTGCTGATGTACGTCGCGGTGAAAGGGGGCGAGAAGGCGATAGCCGCCGCCCACCGGCTACAGGACGATCTGCGCCGTGGCGAGCGCAGTGAGGCGGAGTTGCAGTGTCAGCAGATTGACCAGCAGCTGGGCCTGGCGGTGGACCGGGTGATGACCGAGGGCGGCATTCACGATCGCGAGCTGGCCGCACTGGCTATCAAGCAGGCCAGCGGCGATCTGGTTGAGGCGATTTTCCTGCTGCGCGCCTATCGTACAACGCTGCCGCGCCTGGCCGACAGCCTGCCGCTGGACAGCGGAAAAATGCGCCTGGAGCGGCGAATCTCCGCCGTTTACAAGGATCTCCCCGGCGGACAGCTGCTGGGACCCACCTACGATTACACCCACCGCCTGCTGGATTTTACCCTGCTGGCCGAGGGTAAAATGCCCCCTGCGCCGTGTGCCGACCAGCCGCTGGACGATCTCTGCCCGCACATGTTTGATCTGATGACCCGGGAAGGACTGGCGATAGCCGAAGAGGATGACGGCAGCGAGCCGCTGGATATTACCCGCGATCCGCCTTCTTATCCGCTGCCGCGTTCGGCGAAGCTACAGCAGCTGGTGCGTGGTGATGAAGGCTTCCTGCTGGCGCTGGGCTATTCAACCCAGCGCGGTTACGGCCGCACCCATCCGTTTGCCGGTGAGATCCGTACCGGCTATGTCACGGTGGAAATTGCACCCGAGGAGTTGGGTTTTCCGCTGGAGGTGGGGGAAATCCTGCTGACTGAGTGTGAAATGGTCAACGGCTTTACCACCCCTGCCGATGCCGCGCCGCACTTTACCCGCGGCTACGGTCTGGTCTTTGGCCGCGCCGAACGAAAAGCGATGGCCATGGCGCTGGTGGATCGTGCGCTACAAACCGATGAGTACGGTGAACGTATTACCAGCCCGGCGCAGGATGAGGAGTTTGTTCTCGCTCATGCCGATAACGTTGAGGCAGCGGGCTTTGTCTCGCACCTCAAGCTGCCGCACTACGTCGATTTCCAGGCCGAGCTGGAACTGTTAAAGCGCCTGCGCGCGGAGTATCAGGAGAAACAACGTGGCTGAACTGCATGGTTACAATCCGGGCTATCTGGATGAGCAAAGTAAACGCACCATTCGCCGGGCGATCCTGAAGGCGGTGGCGATCCCGGGCTATCAGGTTCCGTTCGGCGGGCGCGAAATGCCGATGCCCTACGGCTGGGGAACCGGTGGCATCCAGCTGACCGCCAGTATGATTGGCGAACACGATGTACTGAAGGTGATCGATCAGGGGGCAGACGATACCACCAATGCGGTGTCGATCCGTCGCTTTTTCCAGCGGGTTAGCGGCGCGGCAGTAACCGAACGTACCGTCGATGCCACGCTGATCCAGACCCGTCACCGCATTCCTGAAACTCCGCTGACCGAAGATCAGGTGCTGATTTATCAGGTGCCGATCCCCGAGCCGCTGCGTTTTATCGAGCCGCGCGAAACTGAAACTCGCACCATGCACGCGCTGGAAGAGTACGGAATCATGCAGGTGAAGCTTTATGAGGATATTGCCCGCTATGGCCATATCGTCACCACCTATGCCTACCCGGTAAAGGTCAACGATCGCTACGTAATGGACCCGTCGCCGATCCCGAAATTCGACAACCCGAAAATGCATATGATGCCCGCCTTACAGCTGTTCGGCGCCGGGCGTGAAAAGCGTATCTACGCGCTGCCGCCGTATACCAAAGTGGAAAGCCTCGACTTTGACGATCATCCGTTCACCGTCCAGGAGTGGGATCGGCCCTGCGCCATCTGCGGATCGCGCACAAGCTATCTGGATGAGGTGGTGATGGACGACAGCGGCACCAGGATGTTTGTCTGCTCCGATACCGATTACTGCCATCAGCAACAGGAAAGCCAGTCATGAACAATGAATTGCCGCTGCTGACGGTTAATCAGCTTACCCATCTTTACGCGCCGGGTAAGGGTTTCAGCGATGTGTCATTTGAACTCTATCCCGGTGAAGTGCTGGGGATCGTCGGGGAATCCGGCTCCGGTAAAACCACCCTGCTGAAGGCGATTTCGGCCCGACTGCCGCCGCAGCACGGCGAAATTATTTATCAGGGTAACGACCTTTATGCGATGAGCGAAAGTGAACGCCGCCGCCTGCTGCGCACCCAGTGGGGCGTGGTGCATCAGTATCCGATGGATGGATTGCGGGCGCAGGTATCGGCCGGTGGCAATATCGGCGAGCGACTGATGGCGGTCGGCGAGCGCCACTACGGGCAGATCCGCGAGAAGGCCGGCCGGTGGCTGGAAGATGTGGAGATCCCGCTGGCGCGTATCGATGACCTGCCGGGCACCTTTTCCGGCGGTATGCAGCAGCGTTTGCAGATCGCCCGCAATCTGGTCACCGGACCGAAGCTGGTGTTTATGGATGAGCCGACCGGCGGACTGGATGTGTCAGTACAGGCGAGGCTGCTGGATCTGCTGCGTAACCTGGTGCGCGATCTCAACCTGGCAGTGGTGATTGTCACCCACGATCTCGGCGTGGCGCGTCTGCTGGCTCATCGTCTGCTGGTGATGAAGCAGGGGCAGGTGGTGGAGAGTGGGCTGACGGACAGGGTGCTCGACGATCCGCATCATCCCTATACCCAGCTGCTGGTGTCATCCATTCTGTAACCCATGTTGAGAAACCGCTATGAACCTCAAACTGCGCATCGAGAATCTGTCTAAAACCTTCGTCATGCACAACCAGCACGGCGCAAGGCTTCCGGTGCTGAATAACGCGTCCCTTCAGGTAGCCGCCGGCGAATGCGCGGTGCTGCACGGCCATTCCGGCAGCGGTAAATCCACACTGCTGCGTTCGTTGTACGGTAACTATCTGCCGGACAGCGGCCATATCTGGGTTGAACACCATCAGCAGTGGGTGGATCTGGTCAGCGCCCCGGCCAGGCAGATCCTCGCGCTGCGCCGCGACACGATTGGCTGGGTTAGCCAGTTTCTGCGCGTGATCCCGCGTATCAGCACGCTGGAGGTGGTGATGCAGCCGCTGCTGGAACGTGGTGTCGATCGTTCAGAAAGTGAAGAGCGGGCGCAGGCGCTGTTAGGGCATCTGAACGTGCCGTCGCGTCTGTGGTCGCTGCCGCCGTCAACCTTTTCCGGCGGTGAACAGCAGCGCGTGAACATCGCCCGCGGATTTATCGCCGAATCACCGATTTTGCTGCTGGATGAACCCACGGCCTCACTGGACAGCGTGAACTGTGCGGCGGTGGTTTCACTGCTTGAACAGGCGCGCGCTCGCGGTGCCGCCATCGTCGGAATTTTTCATGATAATGCGGTGCGCGAACGCGTCGCCGATCGTCTGCATGTGATGCAGTCTGTTACCCCGGAGCACGCCGTATGATTATTAACAACGTAAAGCTTATCCTTGAACGGGAAGTAGTCAGCGGTTCGCTGGCCTGCGATAACGACATGATTACTGCCTATGCCGAAACCCCCAGCCAGCTGCCTGGGGCGATTGACGGCGAGGGCGGCTGGCTGATGCCCGGCATGGTGGAGCTGCACACCGATAACCTGGATAAATTCTTTACGCCGCGCCCGAAGGTGGACTGGCCCGCGCATTCGGCGATGAGCAGCCACGATGCGCTGATTATCGCCAGTGGGATTACCACGGTGCTGGATGCGATTGGCGTGGGCGATGTGCGCGACGGCGGCCATCGGATGGAAAATCTCAACAAGATGATTAACGCCATCCGCCACAGTGAAAAGCACGGTTTAAACCGCGCCGAGCATCGCCTTCATCTGCGCTGCGAGCTGCCGCACGACTCCACGCTGCCGCTGTTTGAACAGCTGATGTGCAATCCTGCACTTTCGCTGGTCTCACTGATGGACCACTCTCCGGGCCAGCGCCAGTACGTTTCGCTGGACGCGTGGCGCACCTATTTCGGTGGCAAATACCAGATGAATGACGAACAGCTGGATGCCTGTCAGGCCGAGCAGCTGCGTCTTGCCGCGCGCTGGTCCACGCCAAACCGTGAGGCTATCTCCGCCTGGTGCCGCCAGTACCATATTCCCCTGGCCAGCCACGATGACGCGACTCACGATCACGTGCTGGAATCGAAAGGTGTGGGCAGCACCATTGCCGAGTTCCCAACGACGGAAGACGCCGCGCGCTCATCCCGCGAGATGGGGCTACAGGTACTGATGGGTGCGCCAAATATCGTTCGCGGCGGTTCGCACTCCGGCAACGTTGCGGCACGCGATCTCGCCTCGAAGGGGCTGCTGGATATTCTCTCCTCGGACTACTATCCGGCCAGCCTGCTGGATGCGGCATTCCGTCTGGCAGCTGATGAAGCCATCCCGATGGATCTGCCAGCCGCTATTGCGCTGGTCACCCGCAACCCGGCGCACGCCATCGGACTGACCGATCGCGGCGTGATTGCGGAAGGAAAACGTGCGGATCTGGTACTGGTTCATCAGCCGAGGGAACAGGTCTATATCAAAAACGTCTGGGCAAAAGGCCGGATGGTGTTCTGATGGCGCGGTTAATCTGGCTGATGGGCGCATCCGGCTCCGGCAAGGACAGCCTGCTGCTGGCGCTGCGCGAAAGCGCCCCCGAGCGGATGGTGGTGGCGCACCGCTATATTACCCGCAGCGCCTCCGCCGGAGGGGAGAATCATATCGCGCTGAGCGAACATGAGTTTCTGCGCCGCAGCGAGTTCGGTTTGTTTGCCGTTGAGTGGCAGGCGCATCAGTTTTACTACGCGCTGGGCACCGAAATCGATCTGTGGCTGGCCGCCGGGCTGGACGTGGTGGTCAATGGTTCGCGCCGCCATCTGGCGGTAGCACAGCAGCGCTATGGCGACCGCCTGCTGCCGGTGTGCCTGCAGGTTTCACCGGAGGTGCTGGCGAACCGCCTTCGCCAGCGTGGACGCGAGGATGAAGGTGAAATTGTCCGGCGCATGCAGCGGGCGGCGGAACCGATCTCGGGAGGATGTGTAACGCTGAATAACGACGGCGAGCTGGAACGCACGCTGAGGGATTTCTCACGGCTGCTGGCGGAAGTACCGTGTGCTGTTACGGAACAAAACATCAGATAATCATTAGATGGGCAGCCCTTCAGGTGCCTGATTGCTCCATGATGAACAAATGAAATTCAATATGTCGGCGATATTTCCGTCGCTGAGTGAATCGGCATAAGCGGGCACGGAATAAAGTGTGCCGCTGAGTTTTTGTTTACAACATCTGAACTGACAGGTTATGTTTCTTGCCGAACCTTTCCAGGGGGAGCCTACAAGCGGGCTGAGAGTTTGCACTTGCAACGGTGCGAAGACCCTTAATACCTGATCCGGATAATGCCGGCGAAGGGATGGCGCAACCTGTCTGACTTTTGCCTGCCTCTGAGCGAGACGGCCGGAGTATCCACATTCAGTCGCGCTGTCTTTACTTTACAGGACAACACGATGACCAAACGTTTTACCGAAATCCTGCGTAATCAGAATCTGCCAACCTGGTCGGCGGCCGTTAATCACCGTTTCGTTGAGGAGCTGGTCACCGGCACCGTTGACGACCGTGTGATGATTAATTACCTGATTCAGGATCACCGCTTCCTCGACAGCTTCCTGATCCTGGTTGGTGCGGCAATGACCAGTGCGGATACCACCGACGCCCGGCTGCGTTTTGGCCGCTTTGCCGGGATGGTATCCTCCGAAGAAAACACCTATTTCCTGCGTTCGTTTACTGCGCTGGGTGTCAGTGAGCAACAGCGCACCGAACAGCCGGACACCGCCCCGACGGCAGGTTTCAAAGCCATCATGCGTGAGGCGGCGGCCACCCACAGCTATGCAGCGATCCTCACCGTGCTGAACGTTGCTGAATGGCTGTATTATGACTGGGCCACTCAGGCTGCCCGACCGCTGCCGGATAACTTCGTCTACGCCGAATGGGTCACGCTGCACGATAACCCGGACTTCAACGCGTTTGTGGCGTTTATCCGCGAGGAGCTGGATCGCGTTGGACCGGCGGAATCCTCGCTGTGCGAAGATCTCTTCCACCGCGCGGTGGGGCTTGAAAAGGCGTTCTTTGATGCGGCTTATCAGTAAGGAACGTTGAACGTAGGGCGGGGAGCTGACTGTGTATTTCATCAGGGGAAATTCTCTCCCCGCCCATGTCGAGGATTGTGCGCCCAGCCTGCTGAACTTAGCTTCTGATGCTGACGCCCCGCGCGCCGTCGCTTTTTAGCAAATCCCCGCTTAAAGAGGCCCGCGTCTTATCAAAAGCGGGCAAGAAAGTTTTTAATCTGCGCCTGCGAAGATAACCCTTCCATCGGTCCCTTGTGCGAAACGGCAATCGCACCGCTGGCATTAGCGTACGTTAAAGATTCCTCAATGCTGTACCCCGCGAGAAACAGACTGATAAAGGTGGCACCAAAGCAGTCTCCGGCACCGGTCGGATCAACGATCGGCGTTTCCAGCCCGGGAACGTGTTTTTCAAGCAGCACATCGTGGCTTTTTTGATAATGGCTTGCTCCTTTTGGCCCCCTTTTAATCACTATATGTTGAATGCCGCTTTGCAAAAGCTCACTGACAATATCCTGTTCAGATTGACTTTTTCGGGTAGAGAAATGTGATATCTCTCCTTCGCTGGGCATAAAGATATCTGTGTATTCAAGGATATAATCGAATGCCTGCTCCATTTCCGGGATGTTAAGCATCTCTTTACGAATATTGGGGTCGAACGACACCGTGCCGTTATTTTCCTTCACGATATCAATCGCCTTACGCATCGCATCGATAATTCTGAACGAAAACAGTGAGGATCCCATGATATGAAAATGCCGGCACTGATTGAGCAACTTTATGTCAATATGCTTCGTGCTCAAACTGCCGCTGGCACTGTTAGGAATATTGAAAATAAAGTCACGTTCAATCTGGTTACGATAGCTGACGAAGGCCGTGCCGGTTGGAGCCTGATCGACAATGCTAATGCCCTCCGTGATAACCCCTTCCAGACGCAATCTCTCAATATTTAAGCGACCGAAATCATCATTGCCAACGCAACCGAACAGCGTCGCACCATAGCCTAATCTGGCAACCTGTGCGGCGAAAATCGCCGGGGCACCGCTGGGATACGGGCCAAGAAATTCTCCGGGCTGCATGAAGCTCTGGTTGTGTTCTTTAGAGAGAAATTCAACTAAAAGCTCGCCCATGGTGCAAATGTTAACTGACATAGTCACGCCTCATTCTCCGAAGAAGTTACGATTTGACCACGTAAAACATTCATTATTGCTGTACCGAATATTGAAGTCGGCATCGGAAAGAACGTGTTGATAATTTTCATTGATATAGCGGTGGGCAACAAGACACTTCATCTGGCTCAGATTGCCCAGCGAACTTACCGGACCGGAGGATTCAATAACGTTGTTAATGATAGCCGTCGAATTCAATGCTTTATCCAGGCATCGTTGATAATGCCTGGCCAGTAACGGCTGGTCGATGCTGCACCCGCCGCTGCCATCCTCAATACCGACTTCGAGAATACAGTGATTAACAGTAAATCGCTGAATCACATCATCAAAGGCTTTACCGGACAGTAGAGAACGGTGGCGAATCAACTCATCTCCGGCAACGATGATCTCCCCATCGATAAACTGTTCAGCCAGCAGGACATGCTGCAAATCGTTGATGATCACTCGGAGGTGACTCAGCCCACTGAGGAAGGGGATGATGCGACGAGCAATTTCACCATGACCGAGGAAAATAGTCTCACGATCGCCGATCGTTCGGCTGCAGTGGCGTGCTATTTCAATTTTATTCGCCAGGGTAAGCGGTGGCGGTGTGCTGATTTCATCCTGGGGTGAGGTACTGGAATTTGAAGAAGTGGCTATCGCTCCACCAAAGGAACGCTTTAAATAGCCCTGCTGTTCAAGGTAGCTGAGATCGCCGCGAATGGTGACGCCGGATACCCCCAGAAGAGTAGAAAGATCCTCAACTTTGATTTCACCCTGGCGATCGACCAGTTCAGCAATCTTCAGTCTGCGCTTGAGTAAATTCGATGACTTCCTGGGCATAGCTATCCCATCCATTAGTATGCATGGGCTTAATATAACGTTGGTGACTTTTAATTGAAAGTCATCGCTATTCGTTTGCTTTCATCTTGTAAGTCGGGTTGGTTGACTGCCGGTCAGAGCGCCTTTATCTGTCCCTCCTTGCAGTGAAAAAGTGTTTTATAGCCCATCTTCTGACTGGGAATAGTAGTTATTTTCTGAAAAAAAGATATTAATCAATGTATTAAATGTGTTGCTTTCAAAATGAAAGTTATTGTTCAAATTTCGATCTCCCTCACGCTTTTAAGCCGAGACTCACAGTATATTAACTTTCATGTTGTAAGTTATTTTTGTTTTGCTTATGTTTTGATTGTCATAAGCGTTATGGATATCCGTCATCTGTATCTAAGATTAGCCGGAGGAAACGAGACCTTATCCCTACATCTGAATAGCAGCGAAGCCGCCGAAGGCCATTTCTACTCCTTAATACCGTGCAGATTAATCTCGCCGCACGGCGGTGACCTACGCATATTTTAATTAAAATAAGACTGAGGACAGAATATGAAAAAACTCACGACGTTGGCATCCGGTCTGGTGATGGCTATGACAATATTTGCGCATTCAAGCTGGGCTAAAGATTATCAGATAGGGGCTTCTCTGCTTACTCAGCAGCACCCTTTTTATATTGAGCTGGCCAATGCGATGAAAGCAGAAGCAAAAAAAGACCACGTAGCATTGAGTATCTCTATTGCCAATCAGGATTTGAATAAACAGCTTTCAGACGTTGAAGATTTTATTACCCGAAAAGTTGACGCGATTATTATTTCTCCGGTTGATTCCAAAGGCGTTCAGGCTGCGATTATTAAAGCAGAGAAAGCGGGAATTCCGGTGATAACGGTGGACGTCGCGGCAGAAGGCGTACCTGTTGTGGCGCACGTTGCCACCGATAATTACGCCGGCGGCGTGATGGCCGGCAAACTGATGGGCCAGTTGCTCAATGGTAAAGGTCAGGTTGGCATTATTGATTATCCTGCACTGCAGTCGGTTGTCGCCAGAGTTGACGGCTTCAAAGAAGGCCTTGCCGCGACCCCTGATATCAAAATCGTATCGGTTCAGACTGGTATTACGCGCGCAGAAGCACTGACGGTGGCGCAGAACATGATGCAGGCGCATCCGGACCTCAATGGACTGTTTGGCTTTGGCGACGATGCCGCTCTGGCAGCGGTCATCGCGGCTAAATCTGCCCGTAACGAGTCGATAAAAATCATTGGATTTGACGGCATGTCTGAAGCGCGTGAGGCGGTGGATGCGGAGAAAACCTTTGTGGCGGTGGTACGTCAGTACCCGGATCGGATGGGAACCCAAGCCATTGATGCTGCGGTCGATCATCTTAACGGCAAGCCGGTTGACAAGCTTATACCGGTTGCACCGGGCATTTACGCAAAAAAATAACCTGAAACGTTTACCGGCGATAGAGCGGAAGAACTCTGTCGCCCGTGGAGAGGGCCATGACGGAAACGGTTCTGACAGTCAACGAGATTACCAAAAGCTTCGGTCCGGTGAGTGCATTAAAAAAAGTCAGTCTGCATATTCGCCGGGGAAAAGTTCATACCTTGCTGGGTGAAAACGGCGCGGGTAAATCAACGCTGATGAAAATTCTGGCCGGAGTATATCAGCCAACAAGTGGGGAAATTATTTTTAACGACGGACGTATAACAATTACTAGTCCAGCGCATTCTCGCCGGCTCGGTATTGCTATTATATTCCAGGAATTAAGCCTGAGTAATAATCTCACGGTAGCGGAAAATATCTATGCTAATAACGAACCCGCTCGCTACGGCTATATTAATGACCGAAAAATGATTTCTGACTGTGGGCAGCTGTTGTCTGAGCTGGGCATCAATATCGATCCGCAACAGATTGTCGGTGATATGTCGATTGCTCAGCGTCAACTGGTAGAAATTGCAAAAGCGCTGAGCTATCCGTCTCAGGTGGTCATTATGGATGAGCCTACCTCGTCATTAAGCGATAGCGAAGCGGAAATTTTGTTTGGGATCGTTGAGAAGTTAAAAAAGCGCGGGACGGCGATTATTTATATTTCTCACCGTATGGAAGAAATTATGCGCGTTTCTGACGATATTTCCGTGATGCGCGACGGTCAGTATATCGCTACGCACCGCCGGGAAAACACCACCATGAAGCAGCTGATCGCAGAAATGGTTGGCCGGGAAATGCAGGACGTCTACCCGGCAAGAATCGGTGAACCTCCGGATGAAAGGCAAAATCCGCTGCTTGAGGTGCATCATCTCAGCCGCGCCGAGCGTTTTGACGATATCAACTTTAGCGTCAGGGCAGGGGAAGTGGTCGGTTTCTTCGGGCTGGTTGGTTCCGGGCGATCTGATGTGATGAAAGCGCTTTTTGGTATGGAAAAATATCAGGGCGAGATTCTGATTAACGGCGCGACCGTTGACCTGTGCAATCCAGGACAGGCAATTAAACAGGGAATCGCTTTTGTGACCGAAAACCGCAAAGAGGAGGGGCTGGTGCTGATGCATGACGTGAATATGAATATTCACCATATTGCCTTTCAGTTCAGCGGCAGTGCATTTATCAACCCGAAGCAGGAACTGAATAAAACCGCTCAGGCGATTAAACGCATGAACATCAGAGTCAGTTCGCCGTGGCAGCGGGTGGGCACATTAAGCGGAGGCAACCAGCAAAAAATAGTCTTATCAAAATGGCTGGAGGAGTCCCCCAAAATCTTAATTCTGGACGAACCGACACGCGGCGTTGATGTGGGTGCAAAGTTCGAGATTTATAACGTGATACGTCAGCTCGCTGCCGGGGGAACGGCGATTATCCTGGTGTCTTCTGAGCTGCCGGAGGTGATGGCGATGAGCGACAGGCTCATTATCATGCGCAATAAAAAAATAGCGGCCGCGCTTTCTTGCCGGGGGCTGACGCAAACGCAGGTTATGACCGAAGCAACGGGGGTTGAATAATGAGCGACAAAGCATGGTATCCGGCTGAGCAGTCGGTAAAAGGGCACACGCCGCTGGCGAAGATGATCAAGCAGTATGGCGGGATTCTGGCCGGTCTGCTGGTGCTGATTGTCCTGTTCAGTTCAATTAACAGCAGCTTTCTGACCGTCAATAATCTGACCAATATTATTCTTCAGGTGTCGATTATTGCCATTACTGCCTACGGCATGACCTATGTTCTTTTACTGGGGGATATCGATCTGTCGGTGGGATCCACTATTGCCCTGGTCGGAACGTTTTGTGCCCTGGGTTTATCCTTCGGCATTCCGTTTCTACTGGTGCTGCCGCTGTCGATAATTGCCGCCATGGTGATTGGCTTAATCAACGGTAGCCTGACGGCGCTGGCGGGGATCCCGTCATTTATTGTCACCGTGGCCACCATGGGAATTTTCAGAGGCGTTGCCTATGTGGTGACCGACGGCACGCCCATCATGATTAAGGATGAAACTTTCCTGGCCATTGGCAACGGAGAGTTTCTCTACGTTCCTGTTCCTATCTGGATCCTGCTGGTCCTGCTGGTGGTGAATCATTTTATCCTGTCGAAAACCACCTTTGGCCGAAAAATTTATATCACCGGTGGCAATAAAGAAGCCGCGCTATATTCCGGCATCAACGTATCAGCACTGAAAATTAAGGTGTTTATGATTGCCGCGGTGATGGCAGGCATCAGCGGAATGATACTGGCATCACGGCTCTATTCCGGACAGCCTAACGCGGCACTGAGCTATGAGCTGGACGCGATAGCCGCTGCGGTTCTTGGCGGAACCAGTCTGAACGGCGGCTATGGGACAGTGATTGGCACGCTGATTGGGGCGCTGATCATTGGTGTGATTAATAACGGCATGAACTTAATGAATGTGCCCTACTTTTATCAAATGATGGTGAAAGGGATGGTGATTCTTATTGCTGTGTATGTCGATGTCAGAAACAAAAAGAAACGTGGATAAGGGGCATGTCATGAAAAAGATTTATACCATTGGTGAAATTCTTGTGGAAATCATGGCCGATAAAATGGGGCAGTCTTTCACCTTGCCCGGGCTGTGGAATGGCCCTTATCCCAGCGGAGCGCCGGCTATTTTTATCGATCAGGTGACCCGGCTTGGCGCACCGTGCGGCATGATTAGCTGTGTAGGTAACGACGGCTTCGGCACAATGAATATTGAACGCCTGAAGTCAGACGGCGTGGATACCAGCGGCATTCGCGTGCTGCCTGGAGAAACCACCGGCAGCGCTTTTGTCACCTACCATGCCGACGGCAGCCGCGATTTTATTTTTAATATAAAAAACTCGGCCAGCGGAAAAGTCAGCGCCGATGACGTCACTGAACGGTTACTCGAGGAATGTGGGCATTTTCACGTAATGGGATCTTCGCTGTTTTCCTTCTCGATGGTGAATGCGGTGAAGAAAGCGGCGGCCATCGTGAAGCATAACGGTGGCACGGTATCGTTTGACCCCAATATCCGCAAAGAAATGCTCGATCTCCCTGAAATGCGCGATGCCCTGCACTACGTGCTGGAACTGACGGATATCTTCTTACCCAGTGAAAGTGAGGTCATGCTGCTGTCTATGCAGACCTCACCGGAGCGCGCGGTGGCGCAGTATCTTCAGGATGGGATTAAGGAGGTGATTATTAAACGCGGTAAAAACGGTGCCAGCTTCTATTCTGCCGGTGAAACGTTCCACGTCGGCAGCCATCGGGTGGAGGAAATCGATCCTACCGGTGCCGGTGACTGTTTTGGCGGCGCGTATATCGCCTGCCGCGCACTGGGCTATGACGTGCGTGAGGCGATGTACTACGCCAACGCCTGCGGTGCCCTGGCCGTTACTCGCATGGGGCCGATGGAGGGGGCGTCTACCCTGGCGGAAATCACGGCATTTATTGAACGGGAAAAAGTCGTCAGCTAAGTATATTTTCAACCGTTAATTTAGTTCGTTTCCATGCCGGATATCTTGCGGGCGAAGTCTTTATTATTTTCGAACGGCGCTATTGGTTTATGGTTCGGAGATTTAAATTACTGCTGAGTAAGTCAATGGGCATTTTATTTCATCAGTAATTAACAACTCAACGACTAATTGTCGCTGTGGCGATTTTATTTTCAGTTTTTCAGCGCTGAATATTAACCGTGTGTGAAGAGGTATGACTATGATCCTTACGGTAACGATGAATCCATCGGTGGATATTTCCTATCCGTTAGCGATGCTGGAACTTAATTCGGTTAATCGAGTCTCCGGTGTGCGCAAGGAGGCAGGTGGCAAAGGGCTTAACGTTTCCCGAGTGATTAAACTGGCCGGTAATAACGTGCTGGCGACCGGCGTTATTGGCGGAATATTAGGCGAGTATATTCTCAGCCATCTCAGCGAAGTGGATATTTCCCACGATTTTTATCCCATAGCCCAGGAATCAAGAAACTGTATCGCCATACTGCATCAGGGAATGCAGACAGAAATACTGGAGTCCGGTCCGCAGGTCAGCGAGCAGGAACAGCAGCAGTTTCTGGCCCATTTCGATCGGCTGCTGGACCAGGCCACGGTTATCACGATGTCAGGCAGTCTGCCCGTGGGGATGGTGAAAGACTACTACTGCCAGCTGATTCAGCGGGCGAACGCTAAGCAAAAGAAAGTGCTGCTGGACTGCTCGGCTGAATGCTTAAACAGCGTGGTGAACGGCGACGATATTCCCTGGCTGATTAAGCCGAATAAACAGGAAATAGAGCAACTCACCGGTAAAGAACTGGACTGCACGACCATCGACCCCTTTATTTCACTGGTAGAGAGCCACCGGGGGTTACAACGTATTCCATGGCTGATTGTCTCTCTGGGTAAATCAGGAGCGTTCGCCAGAATAAATAAACGTTACTACATGGCAACCATTCCAGAAATTAACGCACTAAATCCAGTCGGATCCGGCGATGCCACCCTTGCCGGTCTGGCTATCGCCATAAAAGAAAATTTCTCCCCGGAGGAAACATTAAAACAGGGGATGACATTCGGAATATTAAACGCCATGCAGCAACAAACGGGCTGCATCGATATAGTTGATTTCCCAGGAATGATGGCCGAGATAAAAATCCAATCCTGCTGATAAAGCAGTTAAGCGCTATTCAATCATTTCACTGTATAAAGGTAATAAAGATGATCAAACTGACGGAACAAAAAAAACAGGCCATGCTGAGACTGTCCAATCAATCCGGTATTATTGCTGCACTGGCCATCGATCAGCGCGGTGCGCTCAAAAAAATGATTGCGAAACATAAGCCCTCCGGTGCCGAGGATCGCGATATTGTTGACTTTAAAACCCTGGTATCAAAAGAGCTGACCCCGTTCGCTTCCTCCATTTTGCTGGATCCTGAATACGGCCTTGCCGCGGCCAAAGTCAGGGACCGCCACGCCGGGCTGTTGCTGGCCTATGAAAAGACCGGCTACGACGCCAGCAAAAAAGGCCGCCTGCCTGATTTACTGAATATCTGGTCAGCAAAACGGCTGAAGGAGGCCGGGGCGGATGCGGTGAAGTTCCTGCTTTATTACGATATTGATGAAGAGGCAGAGATTAACGAACAAAAGCATGCGTTTATTGAACGGCTGGGCGCGGAATGCACCGCCGAGGATATTCCTTTTTACCTCGAACTGGTGTCCTACGATGCGCAAAACGCCGATTCCGCCAGTCAGGCCTATGCCCGGGTGAAGCCGCATAAGGTCAACGACATGATGAAAGAGTTCTCCAAACCGCGCTACGGCGTAGATGTGCTCAAAGTTGAAGTGCCGGTCAATATGAAGTTTGTTGCGGGCTTTGCCGCCGAGGGTGATGCGGTTTACAGCCAGCAGGAGGCGGCGCACTACTTTAAACAGCAGTCCGAAGCCACGCCGCTGCCATTTATCTTTTTAAGTGCAGGGGTCAGCGCCGATCTGTTCCAGCAGACGCTGCGATTTGCCAAATCGGCGGGTTCTACCTTTAACGGCGTGCTGTGCGGGCGTGCTACCTGGGCGGACGGGGTGAAGCCTTTTATTACCGAAGGTGAGGAGCGGGCTAAGTGCTGGATGCACGCGGAAGGCCAGCGCAATATCAGCCAGCTAAACGAGGTATTACAGGATACGGCGACCTCCTGGTTCGAGAAACTTTGACCGTTTGACCGCAGGAAGAGTGGGGCAGACGGCGATGCGGCCGTCTGCCCCAAACCGGTCAGCTCCACAGCGCCAGAATCGGCCAGCCAACCAGCAGCAGCAGCGAAATAAACACCACGCCGAATATCGCGCCCAGCCGCCAGTAATCTTTCGACTTAACGTAGCCGCAGCCGTAGATAATCACGCCGGGGCCGGTGGCATACGGTGTCAGGCAGCCCATAATCCCAATCGACAGTACCAGCAGGATGCACAGGTGTTCCATCGGCACGCCGGGAATACCTTTACCCACGGCAAGGATCATCGGCAGCATAGTAGCGGTGTGGGCCGACAGACTGGCAAACAGATAGTGGGCAAAGTAGAACACCAGCACCAGCGCGATCACCGTACCGCTGGGGGAAAATCCTTCAAGGTGCCGGCTCATGGTGCTGGCAAACCAGTCGATAAAGCCGGATCGGGTCAGGCCATTTGCCATTACTACCAGCGTGGCGAGGTTAACCAGCGTGTTCCAGGCGCTGTGATATTGAGTGATATCCTTCCACGGTACCACGTGCAGCGCCAGCATCAGGGAAACCGCCAGCAGACCAACTGCCGTGGCGTTGATGATTTTTCCACCAAATACCCACAAAGACAGACTCAGCAGTACCAGACCAATCAGCGTGATCTCTTTTCGCGTCAGGCGACCCATCTCTTTCAGCGCTTCGCCTGCCCAGTTCGAGACTTCCTCGCTGTGGGTGATTTCTGGCTTATAAAGAATATAGGACAGCCAGGGGGCAACTATCAGCAGGATAATCCCCACCGGCAGGAAGCTGAGGAACCACTGCAGCCAGCTGATATGAATACCGGCAATTTTACCCACGAACTCCAGACCCAGCACGTTAGGCGCAGAACCCGTAATAAACATCGAGGAACTGAGACTGGTGCCAATCACCATCATCCACATCAGATAGCCGCCGATGCGTTTTGATGAGGGATCGTTGGGGAATGACTTAAACAGCGGCGGCAGGTTTTTGATTACCGGGAATACCGTGCCGCCGGTACGCGCGGTATTAGAAGGGGTAAACGGCGCCAGCATAATGTCGATGATCACGATGGCGTAGCCCAGCGTCAGCGTGCGCTTGCCCATAAACTTAACCATAAACAGCGCAATACGACGCCCCAGACCGGTGACCTCATAGCCCAGCGCAAAAATAAACGCGCCGAACACCAGCCATACCGTTGAGCTGGAGAATCCCGCCAGCCCCCATTTCAGCGCCTGTTTACCGGCGTTAAATTCCGGATCTGCCAGTTCGGAGGCATCAAATAACACATAGTGACTGCCGATAACGCAAATGGTGACGGCGATAAAACTGATGGCGGTTGCCGGGATCGGTTCAAGGATCATCCCAACAATCATTGCCACAAATACGGCAAAATAGTGCCAGGCCTGCGGCGGCATATCGTCAGGGGCCGGGATCAGCAGCATAATGGCGAGAACAACCAGCGGTGTCAGAGATTTCCATATTTTATCTTTCGCAATGGACATAATCGATCCTCTATCAGGGATTTAATGGGGGTTAATGGCATCGGCCTTCTGGAGCAGCGCGTCCATCTGACGGAGCAGGTCAGCCACCGGATGCGCACGATTGCGGGCGCACACCGATGCCTCCTGCTGACACAGCAGACAGGTGCGGGGAGGCAGACTGAAGTCTTTGCGCGACAGGAGGGTCCCCTGCGGCGTGAGTACGTCAAAATCCCACAGCCTGCCCAGCGGCGAAGCCTGCTCCAGATCGATCAGTGCGCGTTTCAGCCGCTCGGCGGGGGCGCTAACCGCCAGCAGGCCTTCCGGACCGCTGGGCAGCGCAACGCAGCGCTGGCGGTTGATTTCCCAGCCGGACCCGGCAAGTAACTGCCGTAGCGCCCGCAGGCCGTGATTAAAAATGCACCGCGTGAGCGGACTGTCTTTTACCGATCCCGGTGCCAGCACGGTGAAGGAAATTAACGTACTGGCATCGCGCGCCAGCCATTCCTGCTGACGGGCGCTGCGCGCATCGCGGCTGGCCAGCAGCTGCTCTACGGTGATACTGGCGCGGGTGGCCGAGGTGATATAAAGCGGCATAAGTCACTCCCTGACCTGACGGACGACATCAATGACCGAGCCGTCGCGATAGCGCACCACGGCAATGGTTCGGTCGGTAAAGGCAATCGGCTGAGGCTTACCGGTCAGCAGTTCGGCGCGTTCACGTAGCCATTCAATCGCCACCACCTTCATCCCGGCCTCTTGCAACCGGTCCGCCAGCTCGGGACGTGCCGGGTTAACGGCAATACCGTGATCGGTAACCAGAATGTCGATGCTGGACCCCGGCGTGACGCAGGTGGTGACGTTATCGACCAGAGTTGGGATACGGCCCCGGACCAGCGGGGCGACGATAATCGACAGCGCGGCGGCAACCGCCGTGTCACAGTGTCCGCCTGAAGCGCCGCGCAGCACGCCATCGGAACCGGTCAGCACGTTAACGTTAAAGCCGGTATCCACCTCCAGCGCGCTGAGGATCACCACGTCAAGACGATCGACCGAGGCGCCTTTTGAACTCCAGTTGGCGTACTGGTTGGCGCTGATCTCAATATGGTTGGGGTTGCGCGCCAGCGATTCCGCCGCGTGGCGGTCAAAGCTTTGCACGTCGAGCAGCTTGCCAATCAGCCCCTTTTCGTGCAGATCCACCATCGCGGCGGTAATGCCACCCAGGGCAAAGGCGGCGTGGACATCGCGGCGGCGCATGCTGTCCTCCAGGAAACGGGTCACCGCCAGTGAGGCCCCGCCGGTACCGGTTTGCAGCGAAAAGCCTTCCTTAAAGTAGCCGGAGTTAACCACCACTTCGGCGGCGCTGCGGGCGATCAGCAGCTCACGAGGATTGGTGGTCATGCGGGTGGCATCCGCGCCGATTTTGTCGGCATCGCCCACGCGCTCTACCTGAACAATCAGATCGACCCGATCCTGTGCCAGGCTGGCCGGAGCGTGCGGGTAGCTGACAAGCTCTTCGGTCAGCAGCACCACCTTGTGCGCATATTCTGCATCGACTTTGGCATAGCCTAATGAGCCGCAGCAGGCACGACCGATGCGACCATTGGCGTTCCCAGCCGGGTCGCAGGCCGGCACGCCGAGAAAGGCGACATCGATGCTCAGCTCGCCGCGCTCAACCAGTTCTACGCGGCCGCCGTGGGAGTGGATCTGTACCGGTTCGGCAAGCAGCCCGCGCGATATTGCCTCCGCCAGCGGGCCGCGCAGGCCGGAGGTGTAAATGCGTCTGACCACGTTATTTCGGATGTGATCGATCAGCGGTGCGTGGCAGTCATTCAGCGAACTTGACGCCAGCGTCAGGTTTTTAAATCCCATGCGGGCAATGGCGTCCATCACCGCGTTCAGCGTCAGATCGCCACCGCGAAAAGCGTGATGGAAGGAAACGGTCATACCGTCTTTGAGCCCCGAACGGCGAATAGCCTCTTCGAGAGTGGTACACAGTTTTCCATCACGGGGTTTTTGCGCCTGCAGATTGAGCTTGGAAACGGGTTGATACGCCGGGTAGTCAAACGCTGACTGGCGCTGCACGCTGATAGATTCCTGCTGTTGATGCTGAGTCATAGTCTGTCCTTATTCATCACGAATTCCGGAAAGCGCCGCGCGGGAAAGCACCAGGCGGGCGCGTTCTATTACCGGGCTGTCAACCATTTTTCCGTTGAGTGACACTACACCACGACCTTCAAGCGCTGCCGTTTCGGCGGCGTCAACAATCTGCTGAGCCTGATTAAAGGCTTTGCGTGTAGGCGCGTAGAGGTTGTGCAGCAGGTCGATCTGGCGCGGATTAATCAGCGACTTGCCGTCGAAACCCAACTGGTGGATATGCGCCGCTTCGTGCAGGAATCCGGCATCATTGTTGGCATCGGAATAGACGGTATCAAACGCCTGAATACCCGCCGAGCGCGCTGCCTGCAGAATGGCACAGCGGGCAAACAGCAGTTCCACGCCTTCAGGAGAGCGCTCGGTGCGCAGATCGCGCACATAGTCCTCCGCTCCCAGCGCGATGCCGATCAATCGCGGTGATGCGTGGGCAATCGCCACTGCCTGGGTAATCCCCTGGGCCGATTCGATGGCTGCCAGCAACCCGGTACTGCCGGGCTCGCGGCCGCACTGTGCTTCAATGCGGCTGATTTCAGTTTCAATATCAATAACGTCCTGCGCGCTGTCGGTTTTCGGCAGGCGCACGATATCTGCGCCGCCACGCACCACGGCCTGCAGATCGTCCAGACCGAAGGGGGAATCCAGGGCATTAACGCGAACAATGGTTTCGACTTCCCGATAGAGGGGGTGCTGGAGCGCGTGGTAGACCAGACGGCGCGCGGCGTCTTTCTCGCGCAGGATCACCGAGTCCTCAAGATCAAACATCAGTGCATCCGCGCGATAAATAAACGCGTTACTGACCATCGCGGCGTTGGCACCGGGAACAAACAGCATGCTGCGGCGGATGCGCGAGCGCAGCGCCTCGTTGTGTGACACGGTCATTTTGCGTTCTCCCAGGGCAGGGCGGCGAGGTCGGCGGCGCGGGCCAGCAGGGTTTCCAGACGGGCTCGCAGGATGCAATCCAGCGCGCCTTTATCGTCAACGATCAGCTGTACGCCCTGCACGCTATAGTGGCGTAGCGTCTGCAAAAGGGTGGCGCGGATCGCCTCACCAAACTGTTTTTCAACGCTGCTGTTGATTTGCAATTCGATTTCCTGCCCGTCGGCAGGTGCGATGCGGATCATCACATCGCCTGATTCCAGAGTGCCGGCAACGGCTGCATGGATTATTTTCATGTTTCACCTGTTACTGATTCAGAATGGGGTTGTTTCCCGGCGGGGAGCATGTGCTGCAGATAGTCGAAAGTGGTGGGCGGTACCAGATGTCTGATGGTCGCGGTTTCCTGTTTCACCAGCAGCTGGCGGACCCAGGAAGCGGAAATGGCTTTGCCCTGATACTGAACGCGCGCAATTTCAACCAGCTCAATCGGCGGCGCATCCATCGCCGGATCGCCCAGGCAGCGGCGCATATCGCGGTTGTAATCGGCCGTTACCGTGCAAAACGGTTCGCTGCCGACGAAGCGGTGAGTGATCCCCAGCGCCGGGGCAATGTGCTGGCGAAAGATCTGCAGGTCGATTTCGGTATAGCAGTGGTCAATCACCCCCTGTTCTTTGATGAAGTAACAGGGGAAGGTGGCGCGGGAGATCAGATATTCCGAGCCGCGATGCACCGTCAGGCCCGGAATGTCTGCGGTACCGGCACGCACCAGCGCCAGACGATCTTCATACGGAAAGCGCGAGGTATCTTCCTTCACCAGGAACACGTGCAGCCAGTCACATTGAGCGGCAGCCTGTTGGATCAGGTAGCGGTGGCCGAGGGTGAACGGATTGGCATTCATCACAATACAGCCGGTTTTGCTGCCGCCGCGACGCAGAGTGGTGAGAAAGCTGGCGTAGCGCTCCAGGCGGGTGGCATCATTCTCCATCAGCACCATGATGCCGGGAACGCGGGCAAGGGGGTAAAAGCCGCACTGCTTAAATAACGTCTCATGTTCACTTTTCGTGTAAATAAATAAGTGCGTGCACTGCCGTTCATAGGCCAGGTTGATTAATTCTGTCGCCAGCGTTAGCGCCAGGCCTTCCCCGCGCGCGGACTCGCTGATGGCAACGCATTTAATAATATTTCCGGCAATGCCGCCGCAGGCAATCAGTTGTTCATCGCGGGTAACGGTAATAAATACCTCTACCGATGTGTCGATGTTCAAATCGTTATTGCGTAAAAACTGAATAATGGCAGCCATCTTTCGGTTTTCAGCACGTTTTACCTGGGAAAAAACACAATGGGATAACATATCTGGACTTTTTCCACCTCTTCACGTTTCCGTTCAGGCAACGTACAGGATGATAAATTTTTTCAAATCAATAACATTCATTATATGAATGCGCTCGCTGACCGACTGATGTGGCGATAGTACGTGCAAGACGTCCCGTTTTTTTTGATTTGTTTCATAAACTGCGATCTGATTTAAAAGAGCTTAATGGTTTTTATTTGCTTAATTCATTTTGTGACGGATACTGGCGGGGTTATATTTTTCTTAATGCAGAGTGTTTGAATTTTATTGACAATAACGGATACGGCGCGGCAAAACAGGTAATTAAGCAATGGTAAATAAAATGAATACAAACTGTTTACGCCTGTTCTATCGTCAAATGTTTCCTCTGCGATTCTTCCTGTTTCTTTTACTGATTTCCGCACTATTAATCGCTGCGCTGGGGCACTATTTTGCCGCCAGGTTTGAGAACTATCTCAACAACCAGGTGCGCGATATGGCGATGAATCAGGCGCGGATTATCGCCTCTAATGACGGCGTGGTGGCGGCGGTAGAGTCGCGAGATACCGCTCAGCTTCGCGCCATCGTTCGTCGCCTGGCGAGCGGATCGGACTTCGACTATCTGGTGATCGGCGACCGCCATTCGATTCGTTTGTATCACCCCAATCCCGCTAAAATTGGTTATCCGATGCAGTGGACCAAACCCGGTGCGCTGGAGAAGGGCGAAAGCTACTTTATCAGCGGGGAAGGGTCGATTGGCGTGGCTCTTCGCGCCAAAACGCCCGTATTTGACCGTCATGGGAAGGTCATAGGCGTGGTATCACTCGGTTATCTCTCCAGCAAAATTGAGGGCTGGCGGCAGGATTTTATCCTGCCGGTAGCCGGTGCCTTTGCGGCGATGCTTTTCCTGCTGCTGTTGCTGTGGTGGCTGTTTGCCGCCTACCTGCGTCGCCGGATGCTCGGCATGGAGCAGTATGTTGACGGCCTGCGAACCCAGCGCCATGAACAGCTCAACTGGATGGCGACGCTCAATGGCCTGCTGCAAATGAAGGAGTACGATCGGGTACTGGAGATGGTACACGGCGAATCGGAGCTGCAGCAGGCGACGGTTGATCGTCTGCTGGGTTCTTTTACAGACCGACAGCTTGTCGGTCTGCTGTTTGGCAAGATGCAGCGGGCGAGTGAGCTGGGATTAACACTCGCGGTCGCTGACGGCAGCCAGCTCAGGCAGTTGCCGGCAGAGCTGAGCAGCGGTGAATTTGCCTCTGTCGTTGGCAATTTGCTGGACAATGCCTTTGAAGCCAGTCGGGACTGCGCGCCGAAAGATCGTCACGTTGAGCTGTATCTGAGTGATGAAGGGGCGGAGGTACTGATTGAAGTGGCCGACCGGGGCTGCGGTATCGCCGAAGCGCGGCGAGAAGCGATTTTTAACCGGGGAGTCAGCAGTAAAGCCGATAATCACGACGAGCACGGCATTGGTCTCTATCTGATCGCTGGCTACGTGGCCCGCTGCGGCGGGGTGATTACGCTGGAGGATAATCATCCGCGCGGCACATTGTTTTCCATCTATTTACCAAAAGTGAAACCAACTCATGGCACAACCCCTGAGCATATTAATCGTTGAAGATGAAACCGCGCTGGCTGAAACGCACGCTGAGTTTATTCGCCAGCGCAGCAGCCGTGGTCAGGTATGGCTGGCGGGAGATTTAGCCCAGGCGCGGGTGATGATTGCACGTTTCAGGCCGTCGCTGATCCTGCTCGATAACGCGCTGCCGGATGGGAAAGGCATCACGCTGTTGCATGAACTCACCGCGGCGCACAGCGCGTGCGGCATCGTATTCACCACCGCGGCCAGCGATATGGATACGGTAGCGGAAGCCATCCGCTGCGGTGTGTTTGACTATCTGATTAAACCCGTTTCCTGGGCGCGACTGGAGCAGACGCTGGATCGCTATCAGCAGCGGTTAACGATGCTGGCAAACCCGGATGCCGCCAGCCAGCGCCAGATTGACGACATGTTTAATGCCTATGCCCGCACTGCCGGTGAAATACCGCTGCCTGCCGGTATTGACGCGCTTACCCTGGCGAAAGTCAGTGATTTGTTCAGGGACGCCACCGCACGCCATACTGCCGAAACGGTGGCCCAGGCGCTACAGCTGAGCCGGACCACTGCCCGGCGCTATCTGGAATTTGCCGCCGGCCAGCAGCGGCTCTGCGCCGAAATTGTTTATGGCAGAGTCGGGCGACCGCAGCGTATCTACCGGGCTTCATCCGCGGATTAACGCCGACAAAATTCTTTTCGTCTGTCACCGTTTCATCACCCGCCTGTCATATGAGCGTCATCGCGCTCGCCCTTAATAAGCGCACAACAACGAACGCGCTTAACCACAAGGGTAAATAACAATGGCACAGGCACAGTTAAAAATTGCCCCACAGCATCAGGCGATACCCAATCCGGCCAGCCACGCCAAAGTGCTGGCGGTTAACGGTTTGGGTAAATCCTACGGCTCGCAGGCACGCGTGCTGGACGAGATTAACTTCGACCTGCACGCCGGTGAACTGGTGGCAGTCATCGGCCGATCCGGCGCGGGGAAATCCACGCTGCTGCACGTGCTGAACGGCACGATCCCGGCCAGCGAGGGTGAGATCCGCCACTTCGCCGAAAACGGCAAACAGCAGAATATCGTTGAGCTCAACGCCCGACAGATGCGCCAGTGGCGTAGTGAATGCGGCATGATTTTCCAGGATTTCTGCCTGGTGCCGCGCCTGGACGTGCTGACCAATGTCCTGCTGGGGCGTCTGAGCCAGACTTCGACGCTGAAATCCCTGTTTAAAATTTTCCCGGATGAGGATCGCGCCCGCGCCATTGGCCTGCTGGAGTGGCTGAATATGCTGCCGCAGGCGTTACAGCGCGCCGAGAACCTCTCCGGTGGACAGATGCAGCGCGTGGCGATCTGCCGCGCGCTGATGCAAAACCCGAAAATTCTGCTCGCCGACGAACCGGTTGCCTCGCTCGATCCGAAAAACACCCGCCGTATTATGGATGTGCTCCGCCAGGTGAGTGAAAACGGGATCAGCGTGATGGTTAACCTGCACTCGGTGGAGCTGGTGAAAGAGTACTGCACGCGCGCTATCGGCATTGCCAAAGGGCGCATTGTTTTTGACGGACATCCATCGCAGCTGACCGACAGTCTTCTTCATACACTGTATGGCGAAGAGATGTCGCAGCTTAACTAACACTTTTTGGGATACGGACACAGCAATGAAAAAATACCTACTCGCAGCGGTAATCAGCAGTGTTATGGCCGCCAACGCTTTTGCAGCAGACGCGCCAAAAGAACTGAATCTGGGCATCCTCGGCGGCCAGAACGCCACCCAGCAGATCGGTGATAACCAGTGCGTGAAAGACTTCTTCGATAAAGAGCTGAACGTTGATACTAAGCTGCGTAACTCTTCAGACTACTCTGGCGTGATCCAGGGCCTGCTGGGCGGCAAAGTAGATATGGTACTGAGCATGTCTCCATCCTCTTATGCCTCGGTGTACATCGCCGATCCGCAGGCGGTTGATGTGGTTGGCATCGTGGTGGACGACGCGGACAAATCGCGCGGCTACCATTCCGTGGTGGTGGTGAAAGCCGACAGCCCGTACAAAAAGCTGTCTGACCTGAAAGGCAAGTCCTTCGGCATGGCCGACCCGGATTCCACTTCCGGCTTCCTGATCCCGAACCAGAGCTTTAAGAAAGAGTTCGGCGGCAGCATTGATGATAAATACAACGGCTTCTTCTCCAGCGTGACGTTCTCCGGCGGCCACGAGCAGGGTGTGCTGGGCGTGCTGAACGGTCAGTTTGAAGGCGCAGTGACCTGGGCTTCAATGATCGGTGACTATAATACCGGTTATACCAGCGGTTCCTTCTCCCGTATGATCCGTGCCGGACAGCCTGACCTGATGAAGAAAATCCGCATTATCTGGGAATCGCCGCTGATCCCTAACGGCCCGATTCTGGTCAGCAACAAGCTGCCGGCGGACTTTAAAGCCAAACTGATTACCGCGATCAAAAAACTGGATACCGAACAGCACAGTTGCTTCATTAAGGCCGTAGGTGGCGCGCAGCATATCGGCCCGTCCACGGTAAAAGATTTCCAGGCGATCATCGATATGAAACGTGAACTGATCTCCAGGCGCTCTTAATCCGCCACTTTCTCCCCGTTTGTAAGGGCCGGGCTTCCGACCCTTAATTCAGGTATCCGCATGACAAATTCCGATTTTGAACGTTACTACCAGCAAATCCGCGGCAGGCAAAAGCGCGATACGCTGCTGTGGTCACTCCTGCTGCTGGGGCTGTATCTTGGCTCGGCACATCTGGCTGAATTTAATCTGCACACTGTCTGGGTGTCGCTGCCGCACTTCTTTGACTACCTGCGCGAAACGATACCGGCGCTGCGTTTTCATGCCCTGTTTGAAGACGTGAAAACCGAAGGCTCGCTGGCGTGGTGGGGTTATCGCCTGCATATTCAGCTACCGCTGATCTGGGAAACGCTGCAGCTGGCGCTGGCGGCCACGGTGCTGTCGGTGATGGTGGCCGGGATACTGGCATTTCTTGCCGCCGGCAATACTCAGACGCCGCGCGGGGTCAGTTTTGCTATCCGCACCGGGGTGGCCTTTTTACGCACCATGCCGGAACTGGCGTGGGCGGTGATGTTCGTCATGGCCTTTGGTATCGGGGTGATCCCCGGCTTCCTTGCCCTGGCGCTGCACACCATCGGCAGCCTGACCAAACTGTTCTATGAAGCCATTGAAAGCGCCTCGGACAAGCCGGTACGTGGACTGGCGGCGGCGGGAGCCTCATCGTTTCAGCGCATGCGCTTCGCGCTGTGGCCGCAGGTGAAACCGGTATTCCTGTCCTACGGCTTTATGCGCCTGGAAATTAACTTCCGTCAGTCAACCATTCTCGGATTAGTGGGGGCGGGCGGCATCGGCCAGGAGCTGATGATCAATATCAAACTGGATCGTTACGATCAGGTCAGCATGACGCTGCTGCTGATTATTGTGGTGGTTTCGCTGCTGGATACCTTTTCCGGTAAGGTTCGCAAGCGCGTGGTAGAGGGGAAAGCCGTATGATCGTATCCATCAACAGCGAGCGGCAGAACAGCATTCGGCAGCAGCACAGCGCGCTGTTTGCCGTCCAGCGCCGTTATCTGACTAAGACCGGAATTATCGTCGGAGCCATTCTGCTCTACTATATTTTCTTCTTTACCAACTTTGGCATCAGCTGGCAGCAGCTCACTATTGGTCTGGGGCAGCTTGGTCACTACTTCCTGCGGATGTTCGTCTGGCACGATGTTGCCAACTGGCCGTTTGCCTACTACTTCGGCCAGATCGGCATCACTATCGGTATTGTTTTTGCCGGCACGCTGACCGCCACGCTGATTGCGCTGCCGCTGTCGTTCTTCGCCGCTCGTAACGTGATGAACACGCCGGTGCTGCGCCCGGTTTCGCTGATCGTACGCAGGCTGCTGGATCTGCTACGCGGCATTGATATGGCGATCTGGGGGCTCATCTTCGTGCGCGCCGTTGGCATGGGGCCGCTGGCCGGGGTGCTGGCGATTATCATGCAGGATGTCGGGCTGTTGGGGAAACTGTATGCCGAAGGACATGAAGCGGTGGAACGTTCACCGGGGCGCGGGCTGAATGCGTTGGGTGCGACGGCGGTGCAGAAGCAGCGGTTCGGGATTTTCACTCAGTCTTTCCCGGCGTTCCTTGCGCTCAGTCTGTATCAGATTGAGTCCAACACCCGCTCGGCGGCGGTGCTGGGCTTTGTCGGGGCCGGTGGCGTCGGGCTGGTGTATGCGGAGAATATGCGCCTGTGGAACTGGGACGTGGTGATGTTTATCACGCTTATTATGGTGGTGATCGTCATGACCATAGATTACCTCTCGGCGAAGCTGCGCAAGCGCTACATTCAGGGCCAGCCTGTGCCGCTGTTTGAGGCGAAGAAGTAACGGAATATCGTGGTTAAGCGCGAGAATAAGCAGGAACGCGGCTTCCGGGGTAGAGTAACAGTCAGCTGTTATTGAGCCTGATGCGGACTTTTGCAATAAACGCTAAAGTCCGCATGACTCAACCCTCAACCCTCAACCCTCAACCCTCAACCCTTAACCCTTAACCCTTAACCCTCAACCCTTAACCCTCAGGCTTTGGCAGCTTGCCTGTTAGCAATGACAAGAATGAGACGTCCAGGATAACCGCTTGCCGGACTAAAACGGCTCGCCGGTATAGCGCAGGATATCAGCGGGTCGATTCCCGACCTTTTCAGTTCAGGGTGTCCGCGATCAGCCACCACTTGCGGTTAAGCTCATAATACCGATCGCCGGGCTCCGGCGTTATTTCCCATGGCTTATCGATAATGTAGTGAATGTTTTTTACCCGCCGGTCGTTCCATATGTCGGGATGCTGATGCGGCAAGGTTTTCAGCGCATTGTACACCCACGGCAGCGGCTGCCAGCGATCGCGGTAGAAGTGATTGAGAAAATCCTGTTCGGCGAATAAGGTAGGTGGACAGATCGTCCAGCGCCGCCAGCTGCGCCATCATCGCGTCAAAAACTGCCTTATCCGGCGTCAGCAGCAGAAATCCCCCGTTGAGATAGTTATCCACCTTATCGAGCTGCTCGACGTGTTCCTCTCCCTTGCACCAGCTGTAAAAGCAGTTTTCCGGCGTCCAGTCGCTGGGATAGCTGGCGATGCGGTTGGGGTTGCAGCGGCAGGCGTGGCAGGCGATAAGGGTGTCCGGCGCCAGCGGCAGTGCAAACAGTTCATCCATGTTCTGCGTCACCAGCATATCCGCATCCAGAAAGACCAGCCGTTCGAATTCGGTTAGCGTCCACGCCGCCAGTTTGGTCCACACTTCGGCAAAACGCGCATTGGCATAGTGATTTTCCAGCGTGGGATTGGGGCTGACCGGGTCCACCTCTCTCACCAGGCAGCCATCCTGCTCCAGGGTTGAACGCACCTCCGCGCCGATATTCCCGGTGACTATCACCACCAGCGGATAGCGACTGCCGCTCACCTGGAGCGATTTTGCCAGCGTGCGAACGCCGATCAGGTAGCCGGGTTGGGTCAGTAATGTGGTCCATGCCATCATGGCGATAGCTCCTTAGCCCAGCAGATCTTCCGCCAGCGAATCGCCGCTGACGGCATTTTTAAAGCAGGTATAGACCGCAGAAGGGCGGGTGCGAAGCGTTACGGCGGTCACCACGCCAGGGCATCCCAGGCCGAGCTGTACCGCGTGGAACCAGGGATACTGGCGGTCAAACTCTTTTATGCTGCCATCGGCCAGCACTATGCGAATGCGCAGCGCCTCGTCACCGATCGAACTTTGATACAGCCCCTGGCCGTGGGTACCGGTGGCCAGCGCTCCGGCCAGCGTCTGCGAGTCGATAACGCCGGGCGAGGCGGGCAGCATTCGGCCCATTGCCGTCAGCAGTTCATACACTTCATGCAGCGACGTGCCGCCGGCGAAGGTAGCGCTGTCGGCATCGTGGGATATCAGGCCGCGAAGCCGGCTGGTATCGATCAGCCAGTCATCAGCACTACCCAGCGCCAGCATACGGCCCGGTGACATACGGCTGCCCATCACCCGCAGTTTGCCTGGCATAGCGGCAACCAGTTCGCACAGGCGATGTTCATTTTCAGGCTGGAGTATCTGATTCTTACCCGCCAGCGGCGCATTCTGCGCCCAGTTCCACAGGCGAGCTTCCTGTGATGACAGCCCGGTATTGCGCTGCGGGAAATCAGAGGGTTTACGCGTCATCGACAGCTCCTGTAAAACTCGATCGGGAGAGTGGACTATTAAGCGTAGACAAAAAAACCCGTTATTTAGTGATAACGGGCGGGGAAAGTTGTACATTCATGATTTTATTGTACAAATTAGCGGGCGGCAGGTTGCAGATAGCGCAGGGTGGCATCCACCACCAGCTTACGGTTACGACTGATGCTCTGGCTTTCCGTCTCTTCGCTGCCGAACAGGCTGTTAAAGGTGTAGCGGTTAGAGACATTGTGGAAGCAGATACTGCTGATTAACCGGTGAACATCCACCGTTGAGACGCTGCTGGAAAACTCACCGCTCTCTTTCCCCCGATTCAGCACCGCGTCCAGCACGTCCAGCGCGCTCTGATTCAGCATGCGGATCGATTCTGACTGACTGATGTAGCGGCCACGCATCAGGTTTTCGCTGCATATCAACCGCATAAAATCAGGATGGTTGATGTGATAATCAAAGCTGGCTTCGGCGAGGCAGGCAATCGCCTGTGAGGGTGACATCTCGGCGAGGTTCAGGCCGGTTTCATGCTCACGGATCTGCTGATAAACCTGATGCAGTACCGCAATATAAAGCTGCTCTTTATTATTGAAGTGGTAAACCACCATACGTTTGGTGGTTCCCGCATTATCGGCGATATGTTCCATGCGCGCGCCCTGCAGGCCAAATTCGGCAAAGGTGGTGAGAGCGCTGGCAATAATGCGTTTTTTTAACCCTTCCGGATCGTTCTTACGTTTGGCGGGGGCAGACATAACCTGTAAATATCCATTATCTTTCCGTGGAGACCGTCACCAGAGTAACGTCTGGCGCGGCGATTTACAAAGAGAGAAAGTCCCTGGAAACCATTAACACCGCCATCAGTGAGATCAACGAGCGTAACCTGGTGATTGCCAGCGCATCTGAAGAGCAGGCTCAAGTGGCACGGGAAGTGGACCGCAACTTGGTGAACACCCGCGACTTGTCAGTGCAATCGGCCACCGGAGCCGACCAGACTCGCGCCGCCAGCAATGAGCTTTCACGCTTGGCTATGGACCTCAATACACTGGTCGAGTGCTTCACTCTCTAACCGCGTGGAAAAGGTCTGCGGTCTTCAACGGACTGCTGGCAGATCGGCTGAACTCAAGCGCTAGCCCAGTGGCACAACGTTACTCGCCGGCCTGCCGGATCGTAGATTGGCGTCAGTGCCCGAACCGCACTGAGGTGATTCAGATCCATCCCTCTCCGCTGGCGAATAGTTTCAGGTCCTTGACATTTGCGGCAGCAAAGCCATAATATGTAGCAAGCTACACAGACAGGCACATAAGTAATGTTCGAACTGAAAGACCTCCCGTCACGGGAGACACTTACGCGTTTTGGCGAGCTCTATGGCAATCCAGATGTCGAGGGTCTCTACACCTGGTTGATCTGGGCATCCGCGACGGACGAAATGCTGTCAGCTTTCAATGCCAATCTGGCGCGGGAAGGCTTGGCTCAAACGCCATTCTTCGTTCTGTTGCTGCTCAAGCGCAATCCGGATGGGCTGACTATTGGTGCGCTGGCCGATGGCGTGGCCGTTGCCTCGCAGACTATGACGCGCGCCGTGAAGCAGATGGAGGCTTCCGGTCTGTGCAGCAAACACCCGGATCCGAATGATGGCCGGTTCTGGATCGTCCGACTCACGCCCGAAGGGGATGATGCTCTTAGCCGCGTACTTCCAAAACACTATGCCTGGGTGGCTAAGTTCATGAGCCATTTCAACGAAGACGAACGTGAAGTCCTGGCGAAACTGATGCTGCGAGTTGCCCCGGCACTTCACCGGATCCGACTTGAGAGCGAACTCGGTTGACGCCGAGTTTTTTGATACATATGTAGCAAGCTACACAGCAAGCTACAGATGCACATTTGGCGGCTTTCGCCCGGCGCTCAGCAGGAATCAGTCTGCGGAGCGCTCGCGGCATAGAATCCATCGTTTAGCGAGATATGTAGCAATGCACACATCTACTCTCAGTACTCCGTCACACACAAGCAGTCTATTGGCACAGATGGTCCTCTGCGCACTGGCCGTGGTCTCCCTCCTGTATATCCCGGTCCCCATCTTTCCCTTACTGGCGACCGTCTACCAGCTGCCGCCAGAGCAGGCTGGGTACGCACTCGGCGCCTTCGGCGTCGCGTATGCCGTCGGATTCATGGTGTTTGGCCCACTGTCGGACCGAGTGGGTCGTAGGGGCGTCATGGTAAGCGGCCTGGCGCTTCTCGCAGTCATCACCGTGGGCTTGGCGTGGGTCTCCACACCGATGTTGTTCATTGCCGGACGGGCATTGCAGGGGTTCGCCGCAGCCTCCTTTCCTCCCGTTGCCCTGGCGTACCTGTCCGAGCGAGGGACGCCCAGGCAACGTGTTTGGGGAGTGGCCTGGATGAGCACGGCGTTCCTTTCCGCAGGGCTGCTCGGCCAGATCTATGGCAGCGTCGTGGCAACCCGGTGGGGCTTTGGCTGGGCTCTGGTTCCGCTGGCGGCAGTCTATGCCTTGACAGCACTTCGGCTAGTGGCGGCTCCAGCTGGCAATGAGGCGGGACGTCCTCAGGCCTCTCTATGGGAAGGATATCTGCAGGTCTTCACGTTGCTGCTGAGTCCAGCCTTGCGCCGCGTCTACCTCCCCGCGTTGCTGCTGCTGATGTCGTTCGTCGCGTTCTACATCGGAATGGACCTGCATCTGGGGACAGCCTTCGGGGAGCTCGGGATCAGCCCAATTCAGGCGCGTGGTGCGGCCCTACCAGCATTCCTCGCCCCGTTGCTGGCGCCCACCTTAATCAGGCGTTGGGGAGCCCATCGTGTAGCAACCGCAGGGTTGACCATCGCCGCTATTGGCCTCGCGCTTTGTGCTGGCGCAGGCGAACGCCACATTGTCTGGCTGCTTGCGGCAAGCGTGGTCTATGTCGCCGGCGTGGCAATCAGCGTTCCTGGGCTCATTGCCCGAATTGCGGCAATCACGGTGCCAGAAGTTCGCGGTCTGGCTGTGTCCTTCTACACCTTCTTACTTTTCATCGGCGCGAGCTTGGGGCCGTGGCTTGCCAGCAGTAGTCGTGCATGGCCAGCGGAATCTCTATTCCTGGTTTTGGCGGTGGGCCTCGGCGCCGCCGCTGTATTTAGCGCTACGCAGGGAGTTAGAAGCTCCCGTGTTGGCTAGTTGAATGACCTGAACTTCCGCGGTGGGGTATCGGTGGCAAGACAGGTCTCTCTGAAGAAAACCGGTAACAGCCGTGCAACCCGCCGATGTCCCCGGAAACCGAAAAGGAAGGAAATCCAGCAATGGGAATTTACGTAGTAGTTGCAGATCAGTTTGAGGATTTTTCCCGGCATGCACACGTGATGCCCTACAGCGAATTGATGCACGCGCTGAAAGAACCGGACAACGTCAAACTGAAAGGCAGCAGGGTCATTGCAGGTCAGGGACTCGCTCGCAAGGACATCCAGCTTGCGCATGATCTGGCGATTGCAGGCGGCTACAAGCGCGAGTTCGAACTTCCTGCTGCTGTGTTCTGCTTCATTTGCGGTGGCCTGTGGTTTGGCTACTGGCTGAAGCAGGGCCCCATGCAATCCGTCCATATGACTTTGATTTTGATTGGCCTTCTTGCGCTGGTGTTCGTGCAGGGGGAGCCCTCATCGCAGCCGGTCTCCCCCGCTGCGCAGTCCGCCGAACCCGGCATTCCATCTGTCCATAGGAGCCTTCCATGACCACGATCCGGTTCACCACTGCAAGTCTGGCCCTCGCTACCGCTTTGCTGGCGAACATGGCCAACGCCAACACTGACTCAACCAAGGAGATTCCAGTCATGAACCAAACCATCAACACTGTTGTTGCCATCCCGTCCTCTCACCAAAAGGTCGCCCGTCACGCGGTTACGGTTGATGGCGAGTCTGCGGTGCTTACGCGGTACGTGCGGTCCGACGGCCGCAACGCTGATCTGGGCGGTGAACACTTCAGCACTGTGGTGTCGGACGCCGGTGTGCTGAAGGGATTCGCAAACATGTCGCAGGAGCTTGTCGGCAAGACATTGCCGTCGCGCGAACGCACTGAGGCGATCGCGCGGGACTTTCTCCAACAGTTTGCCCCCGACCTTCTTGAGCGTATGCAGCTCAGTTGGATTGATCCGCACGACGAGCCCGTAAAGGTGGTGCGCAACGGACGCGTTGAGACGGTCACGCTCACGGGCATGAAGGTCAAGGCCCGCAATCTGGCTGACGGTCGCTGGTTCTGGGTCATCGTCGGTGGCGACGGAAAGCCAATGGTGTTCGAGCGCGACATTGTGTGGATCACCTTCCCGGGCAAGCGGAAAACCGAGAAGTGGCTGCACGACACGTGGCTTGCTGAGGAGCATCGCGAGTTGTCGGCGAGCCTGCGGAAGCTCTAGCTCCGCGCTCAAACATCGGAAGTACAAGCTGAACCTCTTTCAGGGAGCCAGAAATGCGTATTTCACTATTCAGTTGCCTCCAGCATTGCACGACGCTTGCCGCCGCAAGCATGTTGCTGGGGATGCGCCCAGATGAACTCACCGAGGACCTTTCTCCCCGAGCGTTGCCGGCAATTGCCACAACGCTGCCTATCGGCGATCCCGCAGAACTGCTTCGTCGCAGGCCCGACATCCGAGCGGCAGAGCGGCGGCTCGCGGCCAGCATTGCAGAAGTCGGCGTTGCTACGTCAGATCTGTTTCCCCGCGTCAGTCTGAGCGGTTTCCCCGGCTTCACGGCTGGACGCGGATCACAACTTGGCTCATCGGCGTCAAAGGCATGGAGTATCGCCCCATCGATCACCTGGAGCGCATTCGACCTGGGCAGTGTGCGGGCTCGCCTCCGTGAAGCTCAAGCCGGTTCGGATGTTGCCCTCGCGCAGTACGAGCAGCGGGTGCTACTGGCCCTGGAGGAAGCAGCCAACGTATTCAGCGACTATGGCAAGCGGCAGGAGCGGCTCGAGGCATTGATGCGCCGAAGCGATGCCAGCCGCGGTGCGGCCCAGCTGGCGTCAGTCCAGTACAGAGAGGGAATCGTGGATTTCCTCGTACTCCTGGATGCTGAGCGCGAGCAGTTGGCCGCCGAAGATGCCCAGGCTGAGGCCGAAGTGGATCTCTATCGCGGCATTGTCGCCATCTACCGATCCCTCGGTGGTGGCTGGCAACCCACCTGACACCTGTCTTTCTACAAGGAGTACACCCGTCATGAAAGCACTCGTAGCGGCCTGCCTATTGGTAGGCTCGGCCAACTCTCTGCCTGCGTTGGCGGCAGACAATCCTAACTCCCACAATGGAGAACACTCATGGTTAGCAGAATGAACTATCCCACCCTGCCTCCCCCGGCCGGTCCCTATTCAGTTGCGGTACGCCACAGCGACACGTTGTATTTATCGGGAATGACGGCGTTTGGTACCCCTGAGCAGGGCCACGATACGGCGAAGCAAGCAGAGGCAATTTTCGATCAGATTGAACGGGTCACGCAGGCAGAAGGTATTGGTATGCGCGACCTCATCAAAGTCACGGTCTTTGTGACCTCGCTCGAAAATATTGGCGCGCTGCGCGACGTTCTGGCGAAACGCTATGACGGCGCCTATCCAGCCAGCTCACTGGTCAAGGTGGCCGGGCTATTCTCACCAGATGTGAATATCGAGATCGAAGCGGTGTTCGCCGTTCCTCGATAAGCTCCCTGGATTCAGCAGAATGTGCAGATAGTGCACTTTCTGCTGTCCGTAGCGTTGGCGAACATAGCATTCCAGCGAGCTGGTTTGTAATGGTCTGATGATCCCGGACACTTTGTTAGAGATATAATAAGCATCACTAACGAGGTGAGAATGCGCAGAAAAACGTTTACCCATGAGTTCAAACAGGAATGTGTCAATCTGGTCCTTCAGCACAACTACCCGGTGACGCAAGCTGAAACAATGAATATTGGCCTTTCTACATTGCAGCGCTGGTTACGCCAGTATCGCGGAGCAATACGGGGTGAGACGCCAGCAGCCAGTGCCATTACACCTGAACAACGGCGAATACAGGAACTTGAAAAGCAGGTACGTCAGCTACAGAGCGACAATGACCTGTTAAAAAAAGTGTCGGCCTTCTTCGCCATGGTAATGAAAACCTCGACCTGCATGTGATCCCGCACGAGATATTACAGACTTCACAGTTCTCAATCACTGTCTCCATATTTTGATAAGCAATCAATACCTCAGAAACCGCTATTACCAGAAGCCACCATCTGATAGAAAGTCAAATAAATTTGACCTGTTTGAGCAGCATGACGTTTTTTACGGAGTAATAAACTGGTAAAATCAATTCTCTCCTCAAAAACTGCCATAAGATCACTACCATCTACGAGTAATATTGATGCACCGCCAGCTTGATGTGCATTAACACCATCTGGTGAAAAACCATTAATTGATAAAAACACACCTAAAGTATTTTCAAGCTTTGTTCTGACCTTATCGGTAAATACCGCTAAATCAGCTTTATTGACCATTTCCTTTTGCCATTTTGCTTCAAACAGATACTCTGTCCCCTCCAGAGAAAAAGCACCGTCCACTTGCTCGCCCAAGTTTTTGAACGATGCTTTCGGGTCAAGATCAAATAACTCAAAAAGCTCATACATAATCCGCTCAAGTTCGAATCCTCTGCTTTGCGCATTATCAGACCCAACCAAAGTCATATATCGAGTTTTTATCGTTTCAAGCTTTTGACGAACTGCAGCATTCTCTCTAAGCTTTTTTGCAGCAAGCTCTTGCCTTTGTTTGATATCGTCCTGTTCTTTTTTTACATCCTGGTGTGGTTCAACAAGCTGCTTGAGTTGGTTAACTGCATTACGGGCTCTCTCAACCTTTTGCGGTCCATCATCCAACGGTTTTAAATGTGAAAAATCTTTCAGTTTGCAAAGCTCATAACAAATATTGGTTAAATCACTGAGGTGTGTAGATGAATTTACTGTCAAATAGTCAATGACATCAGATACGATCTGACGTTTGTAGTTTTCCCAGTTGAAATTATTTAAAATCCCAGGTTTTGATAAGCAGAGTTGCAAAAAACTACGAAGCTCAGATTTGTACCAATACACGGAACAAAGGGCCTCTTTGAGTGCCATGATTCCGGCTGGTGATAGCTGCTTTGACACACGGCACTCCTTATGGGACGGTTACTCCAGATTGTTACATGCCTGCTGGATTCTAAGAGAATGGACAGTCAGAAGTTAATTATGCCCATGAAATTTATCCGTAAGCAAGACTTCCCGCATGCAGGAAGCCGTACAAAATCACCCTTCAAAAATAACCATCTTATACCTGCTTAAAACGCATCTCATTTCAATAAATTTAAAATACCAATATACCCAGTGGTTCAAAAATGGTTTCAGTGAATTAATTCAAAAAAGCGGAATGCTTGGCGTTCCGCTTTTTTGCTGCTTTTCCTTTCGGATAACATGACGCGGTTCGGTCAGTGTGCCGCCACGTTGATGGAGCCCGCTCATGTCTGCTTTCGAATCTTTTCCGACCTGTCCCCGGCATCTTGCTCTGCTGCAGGATAACCGCCTCACGATTCTGGAACGTAATGCACTACTGGTGCTGGCTGCTCACGTCAGTCTGACTGCCACAGTCAGCTACGAACAGTTACGCACCTACCCTCCACACAGCGCCAGCCAGTGCTCGATGAGTGGGACAGCCGCTGTGAACGGGGGGAAGCCTGGAATCCGGTGGCGTATCTGTTCGGGCTGATCAAGAAGGCGCTGGCGGGGCAGTTCAGGTTGTGGGCGGGGCGCAGGGCGGTTCCAGAGGCAACAACCCCGGAGGTTGTGCCAGTGGTCAGCAAGGTCAGGCAAGCTGTGCCAGCGGTTCCGCCGACCTCACCTAAACCGGATTACCAGCCTGCGACACCCGAGGTGGCAAGGGGACATCTGCGGAATATTCGTTCCCTTATAAAGCAGCTTAACCATAAGCAGGGCAAACCCGCCTTTACCTGAGCTGCCAGGCTGTGAGTCATCCTTCAAGGTGAATGGCAGATGGGCAGCCGACAAGGCCACAGGCCGCGTCAGGGTGTTCAGGGGCAGAGTGATGGGTCAGCACACAATAAACCGGCCAAAGAACACCCACCCGCCGTAGAGGGCTACCCCCAGGATTCCCGCTGCGTAATACCCCGTCTTATAGCGGTTGCCTATGTAAAGGTTGCGCAGGAATGCTATCAGCAAGGGGGTAATCAGAAAGAATGCGGCGATGCCTGCCTGAAAGGTACGGTTACCAAGTGACTGGTGGGGAACGCTGCACACGCTGTCGCCCGGTTCCAGCATCCAGTCGTATTTGTTGATCGAGAAGAATGTAATGGCAAGGCAGGCAAATGCAAAGTACCCCACCATGGAAAGGAGGTCGATGAGTTTGTCTTTGTCTAGTTTCATATCAGCCCCAGCAGTTGTCTGATGTGGTTTCGAATCTGCAGGAGTCGTGCGCCGTAGGAGATGTAGTCGAATTCGACGGAGCCGCGTGACGGTTTCATGCGGATGATGCGGATGAAGTCGCTTAAGGGTCTTTCTGCCCCCCGGTTGTAGCGGATCCCGGCCAGCACGTATTGTTCGTCGGTCAGGTAGAGGGTTGCGGTATCGGGGTAGTCGTAGAGGATCATGTCCCGCAGGTGTTGTGCAACGATCCAGAGATTAAAATCGTCTTCCATCAGGCAGCTTGCGAGTTCAAGCTGATCCCGGGTGGTGAGGGTGGATGGGTCAAAGCCCAGGGTTCTGGCGGCCACCTGGATCTGCATGGCAACGGAGCCAAAGGAGGTTTTGTCGGCCGGGTAGGCTTTCAGGCCCAGGGCGCGTTTTGCTTCAAAGATCTGGAATTTGTATTCTTCGGGCATGCCGCCTGATTCGATCCAGGCAACACCGCCCAGGAGTTCGGGCAGAATGCCAGCCTGATAGGCATATTTGATGATTTTGTCTTTGTTGTATCCGACATAGGCGTCTTTGTAGGCATTGAGGTAGTACTCGCCGCTTTTGCGCTCCGGATTGTTTCGGGTCAGTTTCCAGTACATGGCGTCGATTTCGTCCCATTTTCTGAATCCGGCCTGCCGGATATCACAGAACGGGTTCCGGGCAACGATGGTGTTTCGCATACACTCCCCTCCTCTTAGTACACGCGCTCGTCCCAAATGCTGTAGCCGCCGGTTCCGGCGATGTGGTGTTTCCAGTAGATGCTTTTATAGCCAACGGAGATCATTTCTTCGGGCTGGTTGTCCGCGTGGGTGAGGGCATGCGGGTAGGACACGCTGATGTTGGTCAGGGTCGCACCGGTGAGCTGGATGGAGTAGTATTTTTCCTGAGCACCGGTCTGGCTGCTGCGGTAGAAGTCAAACAGGAGTTCGAGTTCTTCGTTGTTGGTGATGGCGGTGCCAGGGAGCGGGGAGGATTTGTCGATGGGTTTGCAGAATTTGACCGGGTGATGGCTGGTGTGCTGGCTGCGGCTGATGGCGTGATCAAACTGGAGGACAAATGTCTGGTCTTTGTGTTCGCTCTGGTATTTGTTGCCGATGGAGTCGAGGGTGCAGCATCCGGCTGAGATGGGTCCCTGTTTTTTTCCTGTGATGGTCACATAGATGTTGTTTGCCATGTCAGTCTTGTCCCTTGGGTGGTTTTCCCCGAAAGGCCATTCCTTGCCGGGGGGCGCGGTAAAACGCAATTCGACTGGTGGAAATACAAACAGGGAAACAAATAGACAAACAATAAAGATCGTGCAACGGGAACTGCCAGTGTCTTATGAATTTTTATGCTGGCGCAGTGACTGTTTTTACCCACGGAATTCTAGAAAAGTCACCGGGGGATTTCAATGGAAAGGTGAGGTTTATTTATGCGATCTCAGTGAGTCGGGTAATCGGCGGGTGCTCATGCTGTTGTGCCTGCCACAGGTTATAGGCCGCCTGCTCCGCCAGATACTGACGCGCCTGCCCCAGTCCCGCCAATTCCAGCCGAACCGCCAGGTCTGCGCTGCCATTCAATACCTGTGACAATTGGCGACACAACTTGAAGCTAGTTAAATAGCCGTAATGGTCTAATGATCCCGGATACTTTGTTAGAGATATAATAAGCATCACTAACGAGGTGAGAATGCGCAGAAAAACGTTTACCCATGAGTTCAAACAGGAATGTGTCAATCTGGTCCTTCAGCACAACTACCCGGTGACGCAAGCTGCTGAAACAATGAATATTGGTCTTTCTACATTGCAGCGCTGGTTACGCCAGTATCGCGGAGCAATACGGGGCGAGACGCCAGCAGCCAGTGCCATTACACCTGAACAACGGCGAATACAGGAACTTGAAAAGCAGGTACGTCAGCTACAGAGCGACAATGACCTGTTAAAAAAAGTGTCGGCCTTCTTCGCCATGGTAATGAACAACGACAAAAAGTCGCGGTTAAGCTGAAGAAGGCCGGGGCAAACATCCAGCAGGTATGTCGCTGCCTGTCGCTTACGCGCAGCGTATTTTACGCACGGAGCAGGCGGCCAGCGCTCAAAGCCGATGTTCTTATGCTTCACGCAGCGGCTAAACATGTTCATGCTGAAATGGATGCGACGTACGGCAGTCGGCGTATGTGTATTGAGTTGCGTGAACAGGGTTTTAACGTTGGCCGATACCGCGTCCGTCAGGTAATGAAAGCCATGTTGCTGGTTGCGAAACGTCCCGGACGTCACCGCTATCCACGTGGTGGAAAATCGGCTGTAGTGGCGGATAATCTACTAAAAAAGAGTTAACTATCGTCGCTATGAAACCCGAAGTCAGGGTATGGCAGACGTTATCGATTATATCGACAGTTTTTATAATCTGAAGCGGCGACATTACCGGCCGGGAAACATCAAAGATCACACCGCAGTAAACCACGGATGCATGCGCTCAACGACCTGCTGATAGTGTTCTTTAATCAGTTTTTCCTGTTGCTCGGCGTCGGGAAGCGGACCGCCGCGCAGCACGGCTTCGGCGGTGGAACCGAAGATAATAATGCCGCGGGTGGCAATATCGGCAGCGGCAATATAGCCCGCCATCACGTTCTCTTCTAAACCGTTCAGCGACGACTTTTCACGGCATTCGGCAGCCAGCTTCGTCAGCTGTTTAAACAGGCTAACCGTGTCGCCCAGCACCGGGATCTTTCTGGCAGAGTCGTTGAGAATGCGTTGCAGATCGTCGAAAACGTCAGCGCCATTGCCTTCGCTGAACAGCGCTTCCAGCGCCTGCTGCCACTGATAGTAGGTGCGATTAAACAGCGCATTTTGCACCAGGATCGGGCTGGCGTGCTTCCAGTGAAACTTGTCGATAAGGCGCGAAACCTGCTTCTGTAACGCGGAGAACTGCGCTTTGTCGCCCACCGTTTTTGGGGTGATCGCGTTCAACTCATCAAGAAACTTCCCAATCTCTTTTTCCGCTTTTGGCGTCAGCAGCGGCTGGCTTTTACGCTGCTGTAACAGCTTGAGCTGGCTGAGATCGTAAAAGGCCGCACTGACGCGTTCACCCGCCAGCAGCGCGCGGTTAACCAGCTGGATAACCTCCGCCGACTGCACCTGTGAGCGCTGTTCCAGCAGGGAAGAGTGGAGCCGATCGTAAGCCGGAGACAGGCTGAGAACTGTATTCATCAGAATCCTCGCAGAGACAAAACCGCAGCCTTCAGGCCGGATAGTGCCACAGAGTATGGCAGATTATTCTCTGCTCAACAGCCGGAACCTGCCTTTGATAAACGCCAGGCGCTGGGCGAGCAGTTGAAGTGCTGATGAAAGACTTTGGCAAACTGCATCTGACCACCGTATCCCACAGAATAAGCGATGATTTTTATTGGCAGGCTGCGATCCTCAAGCAGTGACGTGGCCGCATGCATTCGTAGCTGTAACAGATATTGCTTAGGGCCATAGCCAAACTGCTGTTGAAAAAGGCGGCTGAGGTAGCTGCGGTCGATGTTACAAAATGCGGCCACTTCGCTCATTGTCACACTGCGGCGATAGTGGCGCTCAAGGAAGTTAACCGCCGCGTCCAGATGACGATTTCCGCCACTTGTGGCATCAAAGCGGCGTCCTGTGGCGGCATTGGCGATCAGCGCATCCAGCAGCAGACAGGTCAGGCCGGTAATACGCAGCGAATAGTGCGGATCTTCGGCAATCAGCTGTTGCAGCAGCTGGGACTCCAGGGCTGGTAAAAGCGGATCTTTCGGCCGCCATATTGGCATATCACGCCGTAACCCGCATTTTTCCAGACTTCGTGCCGCAATCAATCCGTCAAGCTCAATCCACATATATTCCCACGGCGTCTGTTTATCGGCCGTGTAGGTGGTAATTTCGTGCGGATGAATCAGAAACGCTTCGCCTTTTACCACTGACCAGCGCTGTTTTTCGGTAAACAGCGTGCCGCTACCGGTTATCACATAATGTAAAAGATAGTGCTGCCGTACCGCCGGGCCGTAACTGTGACGACTGGCGCAAATCTCATGGCCGTATTGATAAATATTCAGGCCAAATTAGGTAATGTCGTTGGGATTAATATCTTTTTGCATGATGGCTTCCCGTTTTATTTCAGATCATTACAACACCACTTTCGACCTCGTTATGTAGCGGTTTGAACAAAGTGTGAAGCCGGTACTGAAATCACATCACGGCGCTTGGCAATTAGCGAACCGGATTACACTTCATTTCGGCGGTCATTTTTCACCATATTAATGTCAAAAAATGACATAGGAAGCCGCCATCAGCTTGTCTGGAGTTGAGGGCGACTTCCCCTCATGATGTAACAAGGAACCGATAATGAAGATTACCTTTTTGGGTGCGGGCAGTACGGTATTTGCGAAAAATGTGCTCGGCGATATTCTTGCCACTCCGGCGCTGCAACAGGTGGAAATCGCCCTTTATGATATCGACGCTCAGCGTCTGGACGACTCCTGGAGAATGCTAAATAACCTCAACGCCAATCTTTGCCAGGGAAAGGCGCGGATTGAGAAATATTCCGGCGTGGAGCAGTGGCGCAATGCGCTTCGCGGTGCAGGCTACGTCATTAATGCCATCCAGGTGGGCGGCTACGATCCCCTGCACCATTACCGACTTTGAGATTGCCAAAAAATTTGGCCTGCGGCAGACCATCGCCGACACGCTGGGCATTGGCGGCATCTTCCGTGCGCTGCGCACCATCCCGGTGATGATGGACTTCGCACGAGATATGGAAGCGGTCTGCCCGGATGCGTGGCTGCTGAACTACACCAACCCGATGGCCTCGCTGGCCGACGCGATGCTCCAGCACACCGGCATCAAAACCGTTGGCCTGTGCCACAGCGTGCAGGTCTGCGCCGAAACGCTGCTGAAATCCGTGGATATGTCTACCGAGGGGGTGAAATGGCAAATCGCCGGGATCAACCATATGGCCTGGCTATTGAACATCACCCGCTATGGGGAAGATCTCTACCCGGAAATTAAACGCCGCTCCCTCGCGCTGCAGCAGAAGTATGATGGCCACGCCAGCGTAACCACGCCGCTGTATGACGCTTCGGCAGGAGATTACCCGGCGGGCACCGTGACATCCCTAACGACGGGCGATAACTCCCCCCGGCCAGCGCGGTGGAGGTGCCACGCAGCTGAATCAGCGTGGTGAAATGTAACCGTTGATTTCCAATTGTAATGTTATAAAGTAACAAATATCATCTCGGCGCAGGCGTTTGTCTGCGCTGTTCCATTTTCTCTGGATTAAGGATTGATATTCTGATGCGCAAAACTGTTTTATCGCCGCTGCTGGCGCTGATGCTGACCGCTACTTCGGCGGGTGTCTTCGCGGAAGCTCCGCGCGTGGCGAAGCTGGTCGCCCCGTTTGAAATTAAAGGCACCGATCCCACGCTTTCTGGCGACATCTTCCTGAAAATGTCCATCGTTGAAACGCTGATTAATGCCGATGCTGCCGGGAAACCGCTGCCGGGCCTGGCCAGTAGCTGGAAGGTCAGCGACGATGGCCTGACGTGGCGCTTCACTCTGCGTTCCGGCGTCACCTTTCACGACGGAAGCCCGCTGACCGCCGACAGCGTGGTCAACGCGCTGGAAGTGGCGCGCAGCCAGCCGGGACTGCTGGATAAGGCACCGATTACCGCCATTCGCGCCGATGCCGGAGAGGTGGTGATTGACCTCAGCCAGCCGTTTACTCCGCTGCTGGGCCTGCTGACCGAGAACCGCGCGCAGATCCTTGCGCCTGCATCCTATAACGCCGAACATAAAGTGGTGCAGGTGATCGGCAGCGGACCGTACCGCCTGACCTCATTACAGGCGCCGCAGAAGCTGACCGTCAGCCGTTATGACGGCTACTGGGGCGATAAACCGGTCATTGAACAGGCCAGCTATATGTCGGCGGGGCGTGCGGAAACCCGCGCGCTGATGGCCGAGAGCGGCGATGCCGATATGGTGTTTAACCTCGATCCCGCCAGCCGCGCCAGACTGAAGAAAAATCCTAAGCTGATCGTGCTGGCGGTGTCGATTCCGCGTACCGTGTTGGTGAAAGTCAACGCCGGGCATCCGCTGCTGAACGATGTCCGCGTGCGGCAGGCGCTGAGCCTGGCGATCGATCGCGAAGGGATTGCCCGCGCTATTCTGCGTTATCCGGCAGCGGCCGGTCAGCTGTTCCCGCCGTCGGTGGCGCAGTGGCATAACGCCAGCCTGGCACCGCTGACCACCGATGCTGCCCGGGCACGCGAAGTGCTGGCGCAGCTGGGCTGGCAGCCGGGCGCTGACGGCATCCTGCAGCGCGACGGTAAACCGTTCTCGCTGACGCTGACCACCTATCCCGATCGCCCGGAACTGCCGCTGATTGCCGCCGCGATCCAGCAGCAGCTGCGCGAAATCGGCGTGCAGTTGACCATCAACTCGACCAATTCCGGCGAAATCGCCTTAAAACATCACGATGGTTCAATGGAGCTGGGACTGGTGGCGCGTAACTTCGCCCTGACGCCGGACCCGCTCGGCACGCTGCTACAGGATTACCCGCCGCAGGGCGGCGACTGGGGCGCGATGAACTGGTCTGACGCCACTTTCAATCACACTCTGGCCCAGCTGGTGCGCGGCAGCAATCCGCAAGACAGCGAAGCAGAACGTCAGCGGCTGACGCGCATTCTGCAAACCGAGCTGCCGACTATCCCGGTAGCGTGGTACCAGCAAACGGCGGCGGTGTCATCGCGCCTGAGCGGGGCAGCCCTCGATCCGTTTGAACGCACCTTCGGGCTGGAAAAAATGAGGTGGCGTGAATGATCCGCCTGCTTGGCTTTCGTCTGCTGCAGGCCGGACTGGTGGCGCTGCTTGTTGGCGGACTCACGTTTGTGCTGATGCGCATGCTGCCCGGCGATGTTGCCTATCGTATCGCCGCCGGGCGCTACGGCTATGACCGCGTCGATGCCGCTGCCGCGCAGGCCGTACAGCAGGAGCTGGGGCTGGATCGCCCGGCCTGGCAGGCGCTGGCCGACTGGTTTATGCAGCTGCTGCGCTTTAATCCTGGCAATTCGCTGGTCTCCGGCGAGCCGGTGATGGGCGAGATTGCCCATCAGCTGGGGCAGACGATGCAGCTGGCGGCGGTGGCCCTGCTGCTGTCGCTGCTGATGGGTCCACCGCTGGGCATTATTGCCGGGCTGTCTTCCGGCGGCAGGCTGGATCGCCTGCTGCTGGCGATCTCCACCACGCTGCGCGCGCTGCCGCATTTTGTACTGGGGCTGATCCTGGTCTTGATCTTCGCGCTGGGGCTTGGCCTGCTGCCCGCCGCCGGATATGGCGATGCTGAGCACGTGCTGCTGCCCGCGCTGACGCTGGCGCTGGGGCTGGCTGCGGTTTCCAGCCGGGTGGCGCGTAACGCGATGCGTCAGGTGACGGAATCACAGTGGTATCGCTTTGGCCGCACCAAAGGCCTGAAGCCGGGAACGCTGTTCTGGCGGCACGGCCTGCGCAACGTCAGCGTACCGGTGGTCACTTATCTGAGCGTGCAGTTTATCTATCTGGTTGAAGGGGTGATCGTGGTGGAAACCCTGTTCGCCTGGCCCGGAATTGGTCACGCGCTGGTGCATGCCATTTTCCACCGCGACGTGCCGATGATTCAGGGGACCGCGCTGATTATGGGGCTGATGTTTGTGTTGCTTAATGCGTTGAGTGACGGCCTGTGCTACCTGCTGGACCCACGGAGAAAAACCGCATGATAACGCTATTACGAAAAGCCTCACGCGCTCAGCTGGCTGGGGCAGCGATCCTCCTGCTCCTGCTGATCTTTGCTTTTGTCCTGCCGTTAATCTGGCCACAGGACCCGGTGCGTCAGCAGCTGATGCTGGCGCTACAGTGGCCGGAATGGCAGGCGCCGTTTGGCTACGATCACCTTGGCCGCTCGCTGTTTGCCCGACTGACGTCGGCTATTCGGCTGTCGCTGGGTCTGGCGCTGGTCAGCGTACTGAGTGCGATGATCCCCGGCATCCTGCTGGGCGTGCTGGCGGCGTGGCGGGGCGGAATAGTCGATCGCGGCATCGGTCTGCTGTCGGATACGTTTCTTGCGCTGCCGGGGCTGCTGCTGGTTCTGCTGCTTACCGCGCTGGTGCCGGATTCGGCGCTGATGCTGTATGTCGGCATCTCGCTGCTGCTGTGGGTGGAGTATTTTCGCCTGAGCCGCGCGATTGCCAGGCCGATACTGAACTCCCCGGCGGTGCAGGCATCACAGCTGCTGGGCTTCGGTCCGTGGACGATATTCCGCCGCCACCTGTGGCCGGAAATGGCCCCGATGGTGCTGACCGTCGGGGCATTTGGTGCCGCCAGCGCGATTATGGCGATTGCCGCGCTGGGCTTTGTCAGCGTTGGCGTGCGCCCGCCCACCCCGGAGCTGGGGCTGATGATGACCGAAATGCTGCCGTATTATGATGAAGCGCCATACGCGCTGCTGCAGCCGGTGGCGGTGGTATTTTTACTGGTGTTAAGCCTGCTGCTGCTGGCAGGGAAGGAGAAGTCATGAGCCTGCTGGAGATTGAAAATGCCGCAGTCAGCGGTGACGGCGTGGTGGTTGAACCGCTGTCATTTGTGCTGAACCCCGGTGAACCGTTTACCCTGTTGGGCGAAACCGGATCGGGGAAGAGCCTGCTGGCTCAGGCCGTTATTGGTACGCTGCCGGCCGGGCTGGCTGGCAGCGGCAGGCTGCGTGTTGATGGCGAAGCGCATGACCTCGCCAGCCGCCCGGCGATGGCGCTGTGGGGGCACCGGCTGGGCGTTCTGCCGCAGGAGCCGTGGCTGGCGCTTGATCCGACCATGCGGGCCGAACAGCAGGTTGCGGAAGGTTATCGCTACGTGCGCGGTATGGAAAAACGCCCGGCGCTGCGGGCGGCAAGGGACGATTTGGAAGCGCTGGGCGTCGGCCATGCGGCTTCGCGCCTGCCGCAGGCGCTGTCCGGCGGCATGGCCCAGCGGGTGGCTTTCGCCGCCGCGCGGGCGGGCGGCGCGCAGATTATCGTTGCGGATGAACCGACGAAGGGGCTGGACGTGGCCCGCCGCGATGAGGTCATTGCGCTGCTGATGCAGGAAGTTCGGGCGGGCGGTGGGCTGTTCACCATCACCCACGATATTGAACTGGCACGGCAGATTGGCGGTGAGGTGGCGGTGATGCTGCACGGTAAAATTATCGAACGCGGCAGGGCGGAGCAGGTGCTGAATCATCCGCAACATCCGTATACCCGCCAGCTGCTGGCCGCCGATCCGAGCCGCTGGCCGCTGCGGGAGCACCGGCCGCACGGCGGGAAAGTGGTCCTGGAGGCAACAAACCTGAGCAAAACGCGTGGCGGCAGGCCGCTTTTTTCCGGGCAGTCGCTGAGGGTACATGCCGGAGAGGTGATTGGCATTACCGGGCCGAGCGGCTGCGGTAAAAGCAGCTTTGGCGATATTCTGCTCGGTCTGCTGGCCGCCGACAGCGGTGAGGTTCAGCGCGATCGTCAGCTGGCAGCGGTGAAGTATCAGAAAATCTTCCAGGACCCGCCATCGGCCTTTGCCCCCCGGGTGACGCTGCGCCAGGCGCTGGCGGATGTGGTACGCCACCATAAGCTGGATGCCGGGCGTATTGCACCGCTGATGGCGCGACTAAAGTTGCAGCCTGTGCTGTTGGAGCGTTTGCCCGGTGAGATTTCCGGCGGTGAACTTCAGCGCTTTGCTTTGCTGCGCGTGCTGTTGCTTGATCCGGTATTTCTGTTTGCTGACGAACCCACCTCACGTCTTGATGTGCTGACCCAGCAGCAGACGGTGGAGCTGATGGTGGAAGTGGCGGCGGAGCAGAACTGCGCGCTGCTGGTGGTGAGTCACGATGAGACGTTGATCGATCGGATTAGCCATCGGAGGATTCGTTTTGGTGGTGAAGGGCAGGTTCAGGATATGAGTCAGTCTGCGGTGGCGTTGAGTGGGGTGGGGGGCTGATCCAGCCGTTTCAGAGTCAGCGATCGGCTTATCGGTGGAAGATTAAATCGCTACAGGGTTCTGCGTCTGGCCGGAACGCGGACCCGTGGACATATTCCCGTCCGCTCGGCCTCAAACTTCCATGTGCTCGGACGGTCCGCTTATCCGTTCAGCCCCGATTACCTGCCTCTTTTGGCATTGCTGCTGAAAAGTTTAAGTGAGATGGCAGCAACACGATGGTCTGAAAGGGGAGAGCGTGACGGGTCAGGTTAGCCGGGTGTCTGCCGCAGGGATGCGGCAGCCAAGCCTCCATGGAGGATTCACGGCGACCCGGCGATCTGCCCGAAACGGTAGCCCCGTCAACAGAACCTGCCGCGATCTGCTCGAAACAGTCGCCTCACCACGGATCTTGCCGCGAAAACAGCCAATCCGGTACTTGTTAACCAGTCTTTTATTTTGTACTTTAAAGACCTGTTAAATAGTCTCGAAAGGTATTCCCATGCCACACCTTATTCTAAGCGACACCAGTGCCAGCGTTAGTGAGCTGAAGAAGAATCCAATGGCAACAGTTAACGCAGGAGAGGGTTACCCGGTTGCTATTTTAAATCGCAATCAACCCGCTTTTTACTGCGTGCCTGCGGAACTATACGAGAAAATACTCGAAGCACTCGACGATAATGAGCTGGTAAAAATGGTGAGTGAGCGTAGCAATCAGCCCCTGATTGATGTGGATCTGGACAGTTACCTATGAGGTATACGGTTAAATTCAGGGAAGATGCGCTGAAAGAGTGGCAAAAGCTGGATAAGACCGTTCAACAGCAGTTTGCTAAGAAGCTGAAGAAATGCTGTGATAATCCACATATTCCCTCGGCCAAACTTCGTGGCGTAAAAGATTGTTATAAAATTAAACTTCGCTCGTCGGGTTTTCGTCTGGTGTATCAGGTAATCGACGATAAAGTCATTATCGCCGTTGTCGCGGTGGGTAAACGAGAACGTAGTGAGGTTTATAATCTGGCCAGTGAACGATTGAGATAGTCGGCTGAATTAACAGATATTGATAACGTCAGAGTCACTGATCCAGCCGTCTCTGGTTCTGCGCCTGACTTATCCGGGCTGGTCGGATAGGCGGATTTGCTGCCAGGTGTCGGTGCTCGGGGAGAGTCGCTGTAGTTTCCGCGTCTGGCTTATCGGGGCTGGCCGGAACGCGGACCCGCTGTCACGTCCCTTTCCGCTCGGCCTCAAACTTCCATGTGCTCGGACGGTCCGCTTATCCGTTCAGCCCCGATTGCCTGCATGCTTTGGCGTTGCTGCCGGAGCAACACTATTTAGCTATAGCTGAACTGATTTAATGTTGTGGCCTGGGAACGGTATTTCTTAATAGTTTGAAGATGCGAATATGCACGTTTAGTGGCTACTTTTAGGCAGCAACACGATGGTCTGAAAGGGGAGAACGTGACGGGACAGGTTAGCCGGGTGTCTGCCGCAGGGATGCGGCAGCCAAGCCTCCAGGGAGGATTCACGGCGACCCGGCGATCTGCCCGAAACGCTCACCAGGTTCACCGATTCCACAGCGAAAATAGCGAACGCCTTAGGCGGCACATCCCTGTGCGTGAACAATCCGATTATCAGGCAGAAAGCTCTTTACGAACGATTTCTGCACCGGCACTCAGAGCCTGCAGCTTGCCGGTCGCAACCTGACGGGATAACGGCGTCATACCGCAGTTGGTTGATGGATAAAGCTTATCGGCATCCACAAACTGCAGAGCTTTACGCAGCACATCGGCGACGGCTTCCGGCGTTTCAATGGCATTGGTTGCCACATCGATCGCGCCGACCATCACTTTTTTACCGCGAATCAATTCAATAAGGTCCATCGGTACGCGGGAGTTCATGCACTCCAGTGAAACGATGTCGATGCTCGATTTCTGCAGTTTCGGGAAGACTTCTTCATACTGGCGCCATTCGGTACCCAGCGTCTTTTTCCAGTCGGTGTTCGCTTTGATGCCATAGCCGTAACAGATATGCACGGCGGTTTCGCATTTCAGTCCTTCAACGGCGCGCTCCAGGGCTGCAATACCCCAGTCATTCACCTCGTCAAAGAAGACGTTAAACGCAGGCTCATCGAACTGGATGATATCAACGCCGGCAGCTTCCAGTTCTTTCGCTTCCTGGTTCAGGATCTTAGCGAATTCCCAGGCGAGCTTTTCACGACTTTTATAGTGACCATCATACAGCGTATCGATCATGGTCATCGGTCCCGGCAGGGCCCATTTGATCGGTTTATCGGTCAACTGACGTAAAAACTTCGCATCTTCAACGAAAACCGGCTTTTTACGCACGACTTCACCAATCACCGACGGCACGCTGGCATCGTAACGATTACGGATACGGACGATTTCACGCTTCTCGAAATCCACGCCGCTCAGGTGTTCAATAAAGGTGGTAACAAAGTGCTGGCGACTCTGCTCGCCGTCGCTGACGATATCAATCCCCGCACGGATCTGGTTATCCAGCGTCAGACGTAAAGCATCCTGTTTGCCCGCTATTAACTCATCGCCTTCTAATTTCCACGGTGACCAAAGCGTCTCCGGCTGTGCCAGCCATGAAGGTTTCGGTAAGCTGCCAGCGGTAGATGTCGGTAACAAAATTTTCATAAAACATGACCTTATAGATTTGGTGGATCAAATAGCGTAATCAGCTGTCCATTCTTCAAGAACGGCCTGATAAGGTTTAATAAAGTGCAGCTCGGTGAACTTGCCCTGTTCAACGGCTAGCTGGCTACGTTCTACTCGATCGTAAACAATCAGAGTTAATGAGTGATCCTGATGATTCAGGCTAGGCTGATAGCACTGGCCGGCTGCAGAATTCGCATTGTAAATCTCAGGACGGTAGATCTTCTGGAACGTTTCCATCGTGCTGATGGTCGCAATCAGCTCCAGACTGGTGTAATCGCTCAGCAGGTCACCGGTGAAGTAGAAGGCCAGCGGTGCAACGCTGTTGGCAGGCATAAAGTAACGCGCACGTAAGCCCATCTTGGCGAAATAGTCATCGGTCAGGGACGGTTCGTCCTGCTGATATTCGATACCCAGTACAGGATGGACATTTCCAGTGCGTTTATAGACATTTTTACTGGAGACACTCAGGCAGATAACCGGCTGCTTGGCGAAGTGCGCTTTATACGTTTCTGACTTCACGAAGCATTTAAAGATGTTGCCGTGCAGATCGCCGAAATTCTCCGGCGTGCTGAATTCGGTTTTACCTTTATTATACTCTGACAGCAGCACGCTGAAATCATAATCACGAACGTAGGAAGAGAAATTATTGCCGACAATACCTTCAATACGTTCGTTGGTTTCTTTATCAATGATATTGGTTTTTAAAATTTCAATCACCGGGAACGCACTGGTGTGGTTTTCGCCAGTAATATTCAAGTCAACCGAAATAATATCAAGTTCGATAGCGTAACGATCGTTTTTGGGGTTGTCCCAGTGTGCCAGGTTATTGAGGCGATTATTCATCATCACCAGGGCATTACGCAGGTTTTGCTGGCGGGTTTCACCGCGGGCCAGGTTAGCAAAGTTGGTGGTGATGCGCGTATTTTCGGATGGATTATAGTTCTCATCGAAACGCGTTTTTTTAATCGAAAAATTAAATTCTTGAGTCATGGTAACCTGCCGTCTTGATTTCTGAATTGATTTATTGCCTTCTCAAATTTGCAATGTTCTTCTGGCTTTTCGCTTCATCAATCTTCATGATTGTCTATAGTAATTAATGCATATTTTATGCCAGATTATTTGTGTGAGGAAAAGTGATTTAATTTCACCGAACATGAAGGAATTTCATGAACGTGTGGGGGATGAGGTTCTGAACCTGTTGCAGGTTCAACGTCTGGCTTCACTCTTCACGCCTGGAGTATCATGGTTGGCCGGAACGCGGACCCGCTGCCACGTCCCTGTCCGCTCGGCCTCGCACGTCCATGTGCTCGTTGGCCTGTTTATCCGCCCAGCCCCGATTGCCTGCATGTTTCTGAGTTGCAGTCTCAAAAACCCGCTGCTTTTTCCCTCACGCTCTGCCAGGTTAAAACGATGAACAATACTTGCTCAGCGTCATCCCCCTCAGCGATCATTATTATCACCTCCTTTACCCAGGTGGGATAGCACGCGTCATTTTCCCGCCGGTAAGGCGGGCCTTACCGGTAACAAACCAGTGAGGTCAGACATGAACAGCAACACGCCAGCAAAGACAGCAAAAGCTACGCTCCACCTGCTGTGTGGAAAAATCGCCTCGGGCAAATCTACCCTTGCGGACAAACTATCCGCCTCTCCCGGTACCATCACCCTCAGTGAAAATCTCTGGCTTGCTGCGCTTTATGCCGAGGAAACGCAGTCTGTTGCCGATTACGTGCGCTGCGCCGCTAAGCTCAAAGGGGCGATGAAGCCGCATCTGGTTTCCTTGCTTCAGAGCAGCGTTTCGGTGGTTCTGGATTTTCCGGCAAATACCCGGGCGAATCGCGACTGGATGATGGGCATTGTTGAGGCATCCGGTGCAGATAATCGGCTGCACTATCTGAATGTCTCTGATGACATATACGCAACGGAACAGGTCGTCGTGCGGGTTGCCGTGGCGATCAAAGCCGCATGCGGCGGGCTGGCGCTATGCACCGGGAAAAGCATTGAAGGGTTTGCTGAGTTTGCCGGTGAGGATGTGAGCGTCAGGGATTGTTGGGATATTAGCATTCCCTGACGATATAAGGTGTAAACCTTGGGTAGCTAACTAATTTTAGAATGCTGGTGAGGTGTTCGTCCTTTAGGGAAATAATATTCAGGAAATATCGAAAAATATAATGAGTATTACAGATTAAATGAGCGAATGAAGATGGGTTTGGATGGTTAGTGTATTTTTCAGATGTTAATTCCGTGTCAACATGGCCGGTCTGTTTTTAAACTTTTGAATATCTCCTGGTACTATATTTCGGTTCAAATGCGTTATTGGAAAGAGTAATTTTTTTAGGAATAATCTCAGTTTCTGAATTACGCGCTGTCTTTTGCTGAGTAAAACCAGGCGTAAAATTTCTTTCTTTCCAACATGGATGACCAAACAGGATCGACAGCCTGCCAGCCAACAGATTTTGCCGATAACGGGACAGCAGCCGCTGGCCCGCATGGCCACAAAAACTGAAGTCACTTTCACCGGGATGGCGTGAAAAGTGGGGGCCGGGCAGGAGTGAGGCCAGCGACAAGGAGCGTACACATATGAGCACTAACCCCGCGATAAAATTCAGCCACAGCCACCACCTGCTGGCGGTACGCGGCAGCGATGCGGATCTGGATGTCCTGGTCTTTGCTGGTCGGGAGGCGCTAAGCCAGCCGTTCAGCTACCACATTGAGTTCACCAGCAGCGAGCATGCTATCAGCAAAGAGGCCATGCTGCTGAAACCGGCTTCACTGACGTTACAGGCCCCGGTGGATCAGGGCTGGGGGATTAAGCAGCCGGTGCGGATGATTCAGGGCGTGGTCACGGGCTTTGACCGACTCAGCACTTCAAAAGATGAAACCCACTATGCCCTGACGCTCCAGCCACGCCTGGCGCTGTTTGACCGTTCGCATCAGAACGCCATTTATCAGGACATGTCGGTGCCGCAAATCGTGGAAAAAATTCTGCGCGAGCGTCACAACATGCGCGGTCAGGATTTTCTGTTCTCACTCTCAAAAGAGTACCCGCGCCGTGAGCAGGTGATGCAGTACGGCGAGGATGACCTGCACTTTATTACCCGTCTGCTGGGCGAGGTGGGCATTTGGTTCCGCTTTACCACTGATACGTGCCTGAACATCGACGTCGTGGAGTTTTACGACGGCCAGCAGGGGTATGAAAAAGGCCTGACGCTGCCGTCAGTACCTCCGTCTGGCCAGCATTCGGAAGGGGTAGACTCGGTCTGGGGCATGGAGAGCCATCATAAGCGCTACATGAATGGCCAGACCCGGACGCAGGCCATCACCAGCTGCCCGACGCTGTCACCGGGCCAGGTACTGAAAGTCACCGGCGGTTATGAAGTGGCGGCGGTGTTTGCTGACGGCGTGCTTATCACGGCGATGCACAGCCATGCGCGGCGGGATGAAGATTTTGGTGTCAGGTTCGACGGTATCCCGGACAGCACTGATTTCAGTTTCCGTCCTGAGCCTGGCTCACGCCCCGTGATGGCCGGGACGCTGCCGGCACGCGTCACGAGCACCACCGAGAACGATACCTACGGCCACATCGATAAAGACGGCCGCTATCGCGTCAACATGCTGTTTGACCGCGATAACTGGGAAACCGGGTTCGAGAGCCTGTGGGGCCGCCAGTCCCGCCCGTACGCCGGCGACACTTACGGCCTGCACCTGCCGCCGCTGGCGGGCACCGAAGTGGCGATTGGCTTTGAGGACGGCAACCCGGACAGACCGTACATTTCTGGGGTGCTGCACGACTCGGCGCACGGTGACCATGTCACTATCCAGAACTACAAACGCAACGTGCTGCGCACCCCGTCAAACAACAAAATCCGCCTCGACGATGAACGCGGGAAAGAGCATATCAAGGTCTCGACGGAGTACGGCGGTAAAAGCCAGCTGAACCTCGGCCACCTGGTGGACAGCGAGCGGCAGAAGCGGGGCGAAGGCTTTGAGCTGCGAACCGACAGCTGGGGCGCCATCCGGGCGCAGAAGGGGATATTTATCTCGGCGGACGGCCAGGCGAAGGCACAGGGCGAGGTGCTGGAGATGGGGGCGGCGGTGAGTAACCTGGGCGAGGCCCGGAAGCAGATGACGGCTATTTCGGATGATGCTCTGACGGCGAGGGCAAATCCGGCGGACCTTCAGGCACTGATTAAGCTGCTGGAACAACAGCTGACGGACCTTAAGAAATCAGTACTGCTGATGAGTGCGCCGGACGGGATTGCGCTGACCAGCGGACAGCACCTGCAGGTATCGGCAGGCCAGAACCTGATTGCCACGGCCGGTAAAAATGCCGATGTCAGCGTGGTGAAAAATCTGTTTGTCGGGGTGGGTAATGCCCTGAGCGTGTTTGCGCGCAAGATGGGTATCAGACTTATTGCGAATCAAGGGCCGGTAAAAATACAGGCACAGAATGACCTGATGGAGCTGATCGCCTGCGGCGAACTCAGCTTCACCAGCACCGAAGATGAAATCCATATTACTGCGAAGAAAAAAGTCACGATTAACGGGGGCGGAAGCTATATCACGCTTGATGTGAATGGCATTGAGTCTGCCACTCAGGGGGAGTACCGGACCAGAGCCGGGCACTACGGGCGAAAAGATAAGGCCAGTGAGCCAAAAGATTTCCCGAATGTGGCACCTGAAACCACCGAACCTTCCAGTAACTTCAGCTTTTTCTGACAGGGAGTCACAATATGATTATCAGTCCTCCGTTCCTGAGAGCAAAAGATGCCACTCAGTCTGACGCAGACTGGATTGAAGCGATGATGCCAGTCAATGCTCGCCGGGGATATCCTCTCAATGCATCAGAGTCCTGGCATGGGGGCATCCATATATCGCATACGGATGCAGGCACAACGCCGGAGAAAGTGAGGGCAATCGCTGACGGGTCCGTGGTGTCGTTCCGCAAGCCGTCCCCGCCAGAAAAAAGAGATCAGTTCTCCCTGAAGTATGCTCCTGTCAGGGGAACGGATGATGGCTATGTTTTACTGAAGCATGAGACGGAAATAGGTTCCGGAGAGGACGGTAAGGTCGTTTTTTACTCTCTGTATATGCATCTGAATTTTCTGGAAGCAGAGATAAAAGCTGACGCCAAAATTTACCGGAAAGACCCGATAGGCTCTTGCGGAATGACTGACGGCCAGAATGAATTTCACTTTCAGATTTTCTGCGATGATGACAACGTCAGTAAACTGACGGGCCGAAAAACGAAGGAGCTGGATATTTCGAAAGATGGTCGCACCGATGCGGTTTACGGTGATATTCATTTTTATCTGCCTGCAGGGACAACGTTTTACGACAAGGCACCGGCGGATAACAGCACTTCCACAGCGGGTATGTCTGAACGCTATACCAGTAATGCGCCTCTGTATGTCAGCATGACCCTGGCGCAAGGCAGTTGTACGGTGGTGACCCGGCAAAAAAATACGCAGGTTGACGGGAAATATGATCTGCTGGGCGAGCCGCTGGTTAATGCCGATGGTGAAGATTACGAATACAACCTCTATAAAACCGCGATGCGGAATTATAAGGAGAGCCCCAGCGCCGGATTTGAGTTGCTTCGTTTTGGTCGGGTAATCAATACGGAAAATGAAACACTGGTGCCGGCAGATGCGCCATTATGGATGACGGTCAGTTATCCGGGTGGAAACGGGGTGGTCAATCTTGCCGATCCCGGTATTAAAAAGTTCAGCGATGCCGATTTTCCTCACTGGACAGGGTGGCTGCTGGTTGATGATGATAAAGATACTCACAGCCAGTGTAATTCGGCGATCGTCAGAAAGTTACAGGAAGAGGGCAGGTACGAAGCTCAAAGCAACAGGCTTATCTGCTGTTTACCGTTCGAGTGGGAAAAAAGCACCATTGATGACAGGTATAAATGGCTGATGACCGGTCTGCCCTCGGAGCAGTGTACGCCGGAAAAAACGGCCATATGGCAGGTTCCCGGAACACAGGAAACGAAGGACCGGGTACTTATGAGTGAAGAGGATTATGGCAAGCTTAAGCAACACGCTGAGGCGCTGTGTTTTGATTCAGGAGCTCTCGGTAGCGGAAGGCTGTGGCATTTCGAGCCTAAGGCGATAATTAACCACTTAAGGAACTGTAGTTGGTTGAGTTTTTCTGAAATGAAACAAATAGTACCCAGCCATGCACTTCGCCAGTCCGGTATAAATCGATATGCCTGGGAAGCGATTAATACAAATTTAAGAGAGTCCGGATCTATTTTAAGCAATCAAATTTCGAATTTGAACTATGCAATGAGGAAGTATTGTATTAACACTTCATTTAGAATTGCATGTTTTTTAGGAAATGCAATACAAGAAACGGGTTGGCTAAGTACTCTTCACGAGGGAAATGGTAGCAATCTTTGGTATGCACCATGGTATGGACGAGGTTTTCTCCAATTAACTAACCCAGACAATTATTTGAATTATTTTAAATATATTGGGAAAGCTGTTCAGGAACCCCTTAGACAAAGCCTGGTTAATACTTATGCTTCAATCGCAGCTCAGCTTCCTGGAAATAGATCTAATGCTACACTGCAAGATCGTCACTTCCCTACGCTTTCAACAGAGTTTATTGAGTTGAGAAACGACGTTAGCAATAGTGATTCATCTAGCATATTAGCTGCGGATAGTGCCGGCTTTTACTGGGTTAAAAATAAAATGGCTAAATATGCTGATAAAGAGCATGTTTTAGAAAGAGTATCAGTTAACTCAAATGCTGGGGTTAAATATTACTATAGGAGCCCTAGTTTTTGGGAAGCAAGTGCAGCAGTAAATTTGCCTGGTCGAATCGGTTCACTTTACCATCGCTCACTCAATGGATTTGATTCGAGATGTTGTGCGTACGGTGTAGCCATTGCTATTTTAACCGAAAATAAATTCCCGAATGCTTCCGGTAGTTTGGTAGTAAATTTTCCGGAAGGATACAAGCATAGGACATAACGTTATGAAATTAGTTTGCATGTCATTCTTTCTTAGTATCAGTTCTTTCGCTATGGCTTCTGCGACTACTGCTAGCGATGGAAGCCCATCAGTAATTAGAAATCTGTCATCTGATTCTAATGCTGATATTTCTTCATCATCTGGCTTTGATTCATGTAATGTACACTTCAGTGATTATGAATATCAAAAATTAACTGATGACGAATATTTCGAGAAAAAATATCCTGTATCTGAATGGAGCTGTCTATATTCAGGGGAGGCTTTCGAAGCCGGGTATGATAGTCAGCAGATTAACAATAAAGGTGTTAATGTTAGCAGTTCAGACAATAAAATTATTTACGATTATAAAAACAAAGATTGGAAACTAGCCCCTGATAAAACATATATAAAAAATGGAGATCTTAATCATTTATCATTAGTGAAGGTGAAAAGTAAAAATTCAAATGGGTTTATGACCATCAACCGCAAAGCTAAATTTAAAGACGGAAGTGTCGGTGAAGGTGTTTATTTCTGTTTGATTCACAATAATAACGCTCTTTGTGGTTCAGGAAACAGTGCTGTAGTGAATGCAGGTGACGATTTATCTAAAAAGACACTGAAGCTTCTTGAATCCATCTCATTTGATGAAAATTAAAATTTTACAAAATTGCAATGCTGAAGCCTTGTGCTATTGACATGGCAAAATCATAAGGGGTTGTCATGAAATATATTATTTTACTTTTTTGTTTTTGCAAATATTGCATTAGTTAGGGGAAATGCTCATCCTCAACAATGGAGAGCATGGAGCTAAGTGAGTAAACTCTATATTAGAGGGGTTCAGTTACGCGAAGAATAAAGCCAGGGAGAATGGCGTTTGAGGACGTCAGGTGGCCTGCTTTTAAGCACGCCTGGTATGCGCTTAACGATTTTACAGAACAAGAAGGCGATTATTATGCCATCAAGGAGTAAATATGAAAAGTTTAAAATTGCTAGTCGTGTTATTTGTGTCGATAACTTTCTCTGCTTTTACAATGAGTTCAAATGCCAAGCTGACTCTTCAGCAGACAGTCATTAACTTTATAAATGACTATGAGCAATGAAATGAAGAAGCTACGCAAAATTTAAATGAAGACACTGGTATTCAGACAAAAGATGAGTACGTTAAATTACTTCATAAATATTGCACTTAATCTCCATGTAGGATTGGTTATGATGTCTATGGGCAATATTCGTTGCTCGTCTCTTTTGGCGTTCATGCACTTTCGCCCGTAACGGCCCGGTTCCTGACCCGCTGGCCAGAACTGACCCTTGATTTGGTGTTGAGCGATAAGACCATCGACATGGCTGAGGAAAACATCGACGTGATGATAAAAATCGGCGATCTGGAAAACCTGAACTCGCTGGTTGCGCGCCCGCTGGCATCCTATCGGTCGCTCGTATGCGCTTCGCCCGCTTATCTGCGCGAAGCGGGGACACCGGCAACGTCTGAAGCGCTTAGCCGACATCACTGCCTGGGTTTTGCTCATCCCCTTGCCGGTAGTGAATGAGCACTTCATCAAGAAAACAAGTCAATCACGGTCCGGTGAATATCGTATTGTCGGTGAATCGCGGCGAGGCGTTGCGCAGCGCGGCACTAAATGGCCAGGGGATTATCATGCAGCCAGAAGTGCTGATAGCTGATGATTTGCGAGAGGGTAGATTAGGCTGTGTCCCTTAATCTCCTGAGCTATAGTAACTGCCTGTTTCCACAACACATTGAACTATGGCTCGCTACGAC
>NZ_JBWKUK010000010.1:191380-216963 GCF_059420805.1 Erwinia sp. GW821-FHT03D09 | reverse complement strand
GCTATTGGGCTGTTGATGCCGAACTCGGTCATTGCTGCATCAATGTGCGGAAACCAGCGCGCAGCTAACCCGGCGCTTATGCCAGCCGCCCGTTGAAATTGTGATTGTTTCATTGTTATGCCCCTGGAGAATTTCCGAAGCGGGTATTCAGGATTGTGAGAAGCAGTTTTCTGAACTGCTCCACCCCGATAAATCCGATGCCGCCGCCAATAGCGATCAACAGCGAGCGCGAAAGCTCCAGATACTCAAGGCCAGACGCGACACTCAATGTCAGAGCGCCGCAAAGTAGTCCCTCTAGCACCATTTTTTTCCAGCCGCCGCCGGTATAAGCAATACGCAGAACGGCCATTACAAACGCCAACAGAACTGAGCCAACCGGCGTATCTCCGCGCCACCAGCTTTGCATTAACTCAAGCCAGTCAGGCCAGTTGTGCGGATCATTATTCATTTTCATAGTTCCCACCTCCGGCAGTGCCGTGGTGCTGTGTGATTGATGAATGGGGAGCGAGCTTAAGGATTGAGGCGAATGGATCTGATATTCGACTCAGAATTTGAGGCAAAAAAAGGCCGCCTTCCGGCGACCTCTATCTAAGAGTGAGTTTAACTAGCCTATCCTATAAGGATCTGCTTGTATTTGTACGGAGTGTGTCGCGCCTGAGATAAATTAGCCGCCTTTAGACTCCGGCACATTTTTTTTACATACCTTTGCGGCCACCAGATACCCATTTGTTTATTTATACTGACATAAACATGCCCATCCCTGCTGACTTCGATGATTTCAACAGGAACTACGGCTTCGTGCATGTCCCATTCAAGACCGAACCAAAAAAATTTTACAAAGAAAATATCTGAGACGCTAAAATTCTGTTCTTTCATAAGATTAATCCTCATGTTGAGAACACTTCCTGCGCTCTTCTGTTCATTTAATATAAGACTTGTGGGTAGATAAGCCGTTGTCGTTGCGACCACTCTTATCACGTTACACCAGGAAATGCGTAACGCATGAGTGATTTTTTCATCTTTTTTCTGCGATTTCTTATTTTTGTGTGTAGCAGTCCATTTCAAGAGTGATATCCAGCATAGACAGGCACCCCTCCACGAACCCTTCTGCCATCTGCATTTTAATACGGATCATTCCCTCTGATAGCTTGTGCTTTTTTGCCAGCTGGCGCTTAGGTATACCTTTGATGTAATGATCGAATACCAGCTCATGCTCATCAGGTCGCTTTTGCTTTAAGCGGCTTACGCAGGCATCAATGGTCAAGGCGTCTGAATCTGTACAGCTATTGCCACTGCTAGCCACACTCGGTAGCAGCCCTTTGAAGCCAGCCGCGATTGGCGAGTAATCTGTTTCGTAACGATGACGGGACCATACACCCCAACGTTCAAGCACTAACTGAATATCACGCATTCTTATCTCCCAAGATTTTTTTACCCGTGGCAATCACACCGATCGCCAGGACTCTGTCGAGGAAGCGCAGAAGCATTTCCGGCTGCGTGCCGTACTTCTCTTCAAACGCCCTCATATCCGCATGAAGTTTATCGTGATGCGCTCTGCAAAGCGGTATCACGAACAGGTCATGCGTCTTTGTTGCCATACCACCCAGACCGTAGCCGATCAAATGGTGTGGGTCGTCCGTCTGTCTTCCACAGCACAGGCATGGTTGCTGCTTCACCCAGCGGGTGTACTTCTCGTTTACCCAGCGGCGGCGCTTAGGCCGTTTCATGAAGGATTCTGGCGTTTCCGGGTCGATGGACAGCTCAACAATCTGAGCAGCTTTCTCTGCCAGCTCAGTAGCGGCAGCTGGCTCATGCCGGATATCGGATTCTTTCATCGTTCCACGTGGTGCAGGTAATGCCGGTAATTTGAGAACACGTCGAGCCAGAGAGTCAGGCATCTTGCCTGCGACATTTTTCATTGAAGCCCACAGCGTTACTTCGGGCAGTGTGACGTGATGCCCCTCCGGTATTTGGAAGCCTGTTTGCACGCGGTACAGCAGCCACTCAGCGGCGTTTCTCCGTGCCATTGTTTCCAGTGCCGGTGATGGCTCCTGCTCTCTCAGCCGGTTGTCGCACTGATAGCAGAGCCGCACTGCTGATTTGCCGATGTTAAGAATGGTTTGACCGTGGCTGTGGTCCAGCCCGTTATTCTGGCATCCGGTGCCAATGTGGCGTTGATGTGGCGAGGTTAGCCAGTTGGCCAGCGCGTCACGGCCACCAGCTGCACTGATGACTTCATCAGAGGACAGGAACAGCACAACATCAGGATCGTCCAGTAACGGCTGAGCGATATCAACGAGACGCCCTGACGGCAGGCCCTGCATAAACTCCGGCAGTGTGCTTATCAGGACACGGCCAGACTGAAACAGGGGCATAGCCTCACTGCCGGGCTTAAGTAGCACAGTACCCAGTTGCTCTACGCGGAACGGCATCAGGATTGCTCGCATTACTCCCCCTTTGTAGAGGTGAGCATCAACCGGATAAGCTCCGCTTTGGTTGACGTGTAGAAATGCGGCTGTGTCTCTCTTGGATTACCGGGGCTGGTCATGTTCTTACCGAACCGCATCCCCTTAGACGTTACCGACCAGAACTCTTTGCGGCCATTTCTGGCAGTGGATGAATGACTTGGTCGTGAAAGGCGCTCAACAATACCCAGGTGCCGCAGGCGTTTGTAAGCCTCTGCCGTGTTTACTGCTAACTGGTTATCACGCGGAAGTGTTGTCAGGGAGGTAGTAGGTCTGCTGGAACCATCAACGGCATCGGAAGGGGCGTCTATCGCGTATTGCGGAGCAAGATTAGGCAGGCCGACAGCATTTTGTAATTTCTGACATGCCCCGAGCACCGAGGAGTTAGACAGATTCAGCTCCTTCCGCATGAACCCGATAAGCGTGATGCCAGCCTGCGTCATGTCGTGCGCTGAATGATTAGCGTGACCGGTCACAACAGCGTCAAAAGTGCGAATAACTTTCAGGTTGAATGAGGGGCTGATCCACATCGCGTAAGCCAGGACCAGTTCTTTGCAAACATAGGTTCCCTGATTAGGCCCACCGCGAATTGACTCAACCGAAGCGTTGCTCACATCTGAGCAACGGTCAATTTCTGCACAAAGCTCTTTTATATTCTCAAGGCGGAAGAAGTTACCTGGCTTATGCCGTTCTTCTCCGCCAGCGGCTCGGTGTAAATCGTTCAGACAAAAACGCGCGTTCTGATCGCGGCGTACAGAAACGCTGTCAATTACGAATAATTGATTCATGAGCTCTCCCAATTTAGTAGTTTTCTCCGGGCATCTGCAAACACCCGGAACCACTGATCAAATGTATATGCTCTGGTTTGCTATCACAACCGCAATGCCTTGAGCTATCGATTAAATTCATTGATCGTTACCTCCGCTTTGCCGTGACATGTCACGCTGCCCCACTCCACCACCATCCGCTTAATCTGGCTGTCGTCAGCCCAAACGCCAGCATGGGTAAGTCCGTCAAACAGCGCCTTCTGAAAGTTATCCAAATCGTGCCTCATCCTGTTTGGTGGGTAGAGAATGACGTGAACTTCTACATCGTGGGTGATCGCCCGTGGTCGGCGACGTAATTGCTCGTAAACGGCGGCTATAGCACTGACCCTGTATTTTCTGCCGCGTTCGCTGATCAGTGCGCCCTTACCAGTAGAGCGCCAGTAACCGTTTACGCTGGGTGGGAACGGAAGGATTAGTTTCATGGCCTGCGATTCCACGCTTTTATTGCATCTCGCTTGATGCTGTACGAGTCTGTTATGGGTTTAATGACACAAGTTGTCGTTGCACATCCCGCATAGACTCCATCACCATCTGAAAACAATTCGGCTTTGCCACCACAAAATGGGCATTCCGCCAGCTCAGCCCAGGCAGGAAGTTTCAAGTCATAGATCATGCAACCCTCCCCGGCAGCAGCTGCACACTGCTTTCGCACTCGTTACCCCAGATATGCCAGCCCTCTGCTGGGCGACGGGCAAACAGCTCAATGCGTGGAACATTGCCGTAAAGCTGCTCAAGCCGGTAACGGGCCTCCGCTGGCTTTGTGCTGTGCTCACTCATACAGGAGTAGATAACCTGTTTCACGGATGCACTGACGCTCTCCAGGCCTTTTCCCTTAACGGCCACCAGCACCGATTCCTGATTGCCACGGGTGTAGTTGCCGGGGTTCATGCGGGTTTCAGCATTAAGCATCAACAGAAGGTCGTTGAAGTCGTGGATAGTCTGCTCTTCAAGGGCGCGGTTGAAACGCTGCTCTGCCAGTGCGTTGAACTTCACCCAGGTAAACAGGAACATCTGACGAACATCGAAACCCCACGCAGCTGCCAGCTCCTTAGCCTCTTCGTCATGGGTGCCGGTGTACCACATGGCCAGGATGGCGTTATCAGCTGACAGCTCCCACACAGGGAGCCTCTTCAGTTCAGTGAGTGACATGGTGCTGTAGTGGTTATCAGCCGCACCGCGACTGATTGTGTTTCCGTACTGCCACGGTGGGTCAGCGTAAATCAGGCTGTATTTCATACGGATTCTCCGCTGCCAGCCGATTCCTGCTTTCCATGTTTTTCACGGTACTCAGCCAGTATTCCCATCGCTTCGAGATACACATCATCCTGTGCGGTGTAACCGTCATCAGTGAATTCAAATGCTGCCATCAACTCCACCAGCCGACGGGCTTTCCCTGCGTTGAACTGCGGGATGGCGGCTGCTTTGGTCAGTTTCTTTTTGCCTGATGCCCTGACCTTGGCCAGTTTTTCGGTGGCAACCGCGCCAGCTTTAGTTCCGAACTCGCGGGACATAGAAACAGCCGTGGTGGCAGATACCTCTTTGGCTTTCACCATGCCGATCAGCTCGTCGCCGCACTCCAGCAACTGCAGGTGATGCTCAACGTCGGCGAGTGAGCGTTTTACTTTCTTGGCTATCTCAAAGTTTTCCCAGCCCTGATTTTTCAGGCTCTGATATGCACCGGCACGTTCCAGTGGCAGCAGTGCACGGCCCTGTGAGCTGGTGACCATCAGCGCGATGCGGTCCGCCTCTGTGCCCTTCGCGTCTTTGCATTCCAGACGCGCAACTTCATGACCCTCTTCAGTGGCCATCACTGCGCCGTAGTAACGATGGTGGCCATCAATGATTTTCAGACCCTGCTCTGTTACCTGCACGATAAGCGCCGGAACCTCTTCACCCGCGATGAATGCGTCACGGAATTCACGGACGTGGTCCTGATCGATATCACGAACGTTGTAACCCGGCTCCACGTAGAACTCTTTCAGACCGGCAAAGTAGGTTTTGCGTGGCACAATGTCGGTGGCGGATTCTTCGCGGTTTTTGTGTACGATTGAAAGTGAACTCATTTGCTTACCATCTCCATTACCAGTGCCAGTAAGAGCAGGAAAAATAGCGCCTTTTCACGCAGCGCGCGGTACTTCTGATTTGATTCGGTAAATTCGTCTTCCTGAACCAGGCGGTATGAATACGGGTTGTTGTTCACCGTGTGGCGCTGCAGCACTTCACACATCAGCAGTTCCGCCAGTAGCGTCTGAATCACCCGGCGAGGTATCCCGGCACCATCAGCAATCTGCTTAGCGGAGCTGTCAGGGTGACTGCGTACGAACTCAACGGCCTTATCACGAACATTCATGCTGCTTTTCCTCCCGACACACGCCCTGCGCAGTCTTTCCAGATGCTATTCCAGTGGGTTACCGCAAAATCTGCACGCATCCCACGAACCCCTGCCTTGCAGGCCTCAGTCTTAACGGTTTGCTCAAGCTGACTTGGATTTCGTAACGGCTTGGCACTCCCAATGAACCGGCGGTAAGCCGCGTCACGCTCCGTCACGTCCACGTTGTCACCGCCCGCTTTGACCCACTTCCCGTTCACACACTTAGGACGGCCAGCCTCGGCCCATTTCTGGGCAGCCGACAGGTAACCGGGGAATTTAGTGGGCTTGAACATCGTTGCTGGCCGTAGGTATCCAGCCATCTTCAAATCGCCGGACCATTTCTCGTTTAGGTAATCCACGGTCAGGATCATCTCTTCAGTGGTGAATTCTTCCCCCAGCCGGGCACGGATGTTTTCGAGTGAAGATTTGCCAACCTGATAGCGCGATCCGGTCACCAGGTTAAGGTGAGCAAGTACCTGTTTCGCAGAGTCAGTTAAAACGACGTCAGGGTCGGGCTCTGCAGGAGCCTGACAAATAGTTTTTTTACCTGACGGATCAGTTATTGGATCTATTAACGGATCGGGGCCAACGGTTGACCCCTCCCCTACCAAAATTTGACCCCCTAAATCGACGTTATTTGACCCATCAATTTTTGAGGGGTCAGAATCTGAGGGGTCAATATTTGACGGGTCAGTTTTTGAGGGGTCAGTTTTTGATACCTTGCGCTTATTCTTACGTGCCGATTCCGCTGCCTGTTCCAGCTTTTCAACGTCGAGCTGATAGGCGTTTGAAATGTTGCGACCGCCAGATTTTCGCTCTTTCACGACTAACCAGCCTGCCTCTTCCAGCTCTTTAATGGCTGCGCGGACAGTAGTTTTACTCTTAGCTCCGACCTGCTCTCTGATCGTGTCTACTGCTGGCCAGCTGTAGCCTTCGTCATTGCTGTAATCAGCCAGTCGGGCAAGTACTGCAATACGAGATAAAATCATCCCTGACGGCCCGCAGCCTTCCCATACCAGACCATGAAGTTTGCTGCTCATAAGACCCTCGTGAATTTCTTGCGGAACAGTTCCGGCGGCTGCATGCACTCATGCTCGTAGCCGTCCCGCAGATAAATAACCTGCTGCTTTTCTGCATCCCAGCGCACGACACGCACAAGAACGCCGCGCGGGTCGCGATAGATTCGGTTGAGTTCTGTCATAGCAGGCCACCCGTTACGCTCTTTGATCCACGGCCACGCTTAGGGCGTTCGCTCTTCGGTGTGGTGTATGTCGCCGCCTGCCGGGCGTGATACAGGCAGTCGTCAAACATCGCGCCTTTTTTCGATGCCTGGCTGCAGCGGTGATAGTGATCGACACCAGTGCGCGAGCTGGCTATGGCCACATCTTCAGGAAAGCCCTCTGAAATCAGCTTCTCTATGATGTGCTTTTGAATGAAATCGACAGGGTTCACGGCGTCCCCCTCCCTATCGCATTGAAATTTCTCCATATAGCCTCGACCTCTACCCGACTGAGTGGAGTCTGGTAGTTGTTGCTTCCGGCTTGTCCGGGTATCTTTGATTCATAGACATAACGTCCACCAGCAACAGCAACAGCAACACACCGCAATTGCGAAACCGTTACGTTTACGAGTAAACTGTTCATGTGATGTTCTCCCAAGATCATTCGCACCGAGAGCCACGGGCTGCAACCTGGTGGCTCTCAACCTTTCTGCAGTTTAGTAAATCCATCGCATCCGCCTGAACACCATGTAATGCCGCCCAGGCCAGAAACCCTTTTGCCGTATATTTCATGTAATTCAGCACCTGAGTGCCGACGTGCTTCAGTTCTGCACGGTCTACAATCCCATCCTCTTCAGCATTAAGTTTTGCCTGCGCCACAAACCCACGTGCTGCATCAGCGTGCATCTGGATGCTGAACAGCTCAACGTTATCCATTTCTTCCGGCACCGGGTTCTTAACCACCAGCATTCCGAATTGAGCAGCGAAGTAATCAGCCAGGAACGGATGGCCAACTACGCGCTGCAGCATCTCCATGTGCTGAACGTCGAAAAAACGTGTTCCGTTCTTCATGTGCAGCCTGTTGTTAAACTCTGAGAACGTTATACCCAGCTGATCTGCAATCTGAGTGTTCGTGAAACTACTCTCTCTGCAGGTCCGTATGACTAATGCCTGTAAATCCACCATTTGCGATCCTTTTTGGTAGTTATTATTTCGGACGTGAAAAGTTAAGTTGCTGATGGCTTAGGTAAGCCATCGGTTGGGTTTGGATAAATGTCAGGGCGGAGTTCGTGCGGCGTTACAGCCCACCCGCCAAGAGAGCAAAGTTGGATTACACGATCGGCGGGCACTTGATTGTTAATAATCCAGTTCGCTACTGACTGGACTGACTTGAAATCGAACTCACGCGTAACGGCGGTTTGCGAACCGACTGCCATTACGGATTTTTCTGTGATGTTTTTAAACTTGGAAGTCATTTGAGTCTCCTTGGTAGATGCCAAGGATAATGCTACTTAAAGTAGAATAAATCAACTACTGAAAATAGAAATGACGATTGTCGAGGTGGGTTGTAATCTTCTACCTATGGTAGAAGAAACCCCAAAATACATAGATTTCTCAGTGCGCTTAAACAGCCTTCTTAAACAGAATGATGTTTCCGTGAGTGATCTTGCTAAAAGCAGCGGCGTAACTTACGAGATGGCGCGGCGGTATACGCTCGGCACTGCAAAACCTCGGGATGAAAAAATGCTAAGAATTGCCGAGAAACTTAACGTTGGCCCGGCCTTCTTAGATTATGGGGTGGGTGGCGATGGTGTAGGACATACGGTAAAGCCTGTTGTTACACTGCGCCAACTGGAGGTTTTTGCTTCTGCCGGTAACGGCTTCATCAACGCGGAATTCCCAGCTCTTATTAGTGCTATTGAAATCCCGCAGGATAGAATTTACGAGCTGTTCGGCAGGTCATCTCTTGAAGGGGTAAAGCTGATTAATGTCGATGGCGACAGCATGATGCCAACACTCTGCCCTCGCGACCTTCTCTTCATCGACACGAAGATCGACCATTTCAATGGTGATGGAATTTATGTCTTTAATTTTGAGGATTCCACATTCGTTAAGCGATTGCAGAAGGTTAAGGGTCGTAAGCTTTGCGTTCTTTCAGATAATCCTAAGTACCCGCCTTTTGAGATTGAATCCCATGAAATGGGCGATATTTACATTTTTGGCAAATTAATCAAGCAATTGCCGTTCAAATTTAACGACTTCGCTTAACCCTACTTTTCAAAACAAGCCGGCAATGCCGGTTTTTTTTCGTCTAAATTTCATGGCGATATCTCAAAATCCCCCCCGTAGTTCAGCTTGCTATGGAACTTGCTTACCTTTGCTGCGCTCGTCAGGCTGACGTTCTTGAAATGAAGAAGGGCCAACTGATCGAGGAGGGTATCCTGATCAAGCAGAGCAAAACGAGTGTTGCACAGATAAAAGCCTGGAGTCCAGGGCTTGAGAATGTAATAAAAGCTTGCAGCGCCCTGCCGCTAAAATCAGGCATGAGCACTATCTATGTCATCCACCAGCCATCAGGCAGCAAATATACGCGGGATGGGTTTAACAGCCGGTGGCTGAAAGCTAAACAGGATGCGAAAGAAGCTTTCCCTGAACTGGATTTCAACTTCACATTTCACGATCTGAAAGCAAAAGGCATCTCCGATTTATCAGGCAGTCTTTATGAAAAGCAGGCTATTTCTGGCCATAAAAATGTTGAGCAAACTGCACGGTATGACAGGAAGATTGTTGTGGTTCCGGTAGTCGGTGGGCAGAAGAAGGCAGAATAATATTAGGAAAGGGTATTAGGAAACTGAGGGGGGAAACAAAAAAACCGCCCTTAGGCGGTTCACAACATTACTACATATTGCTTTGATTTTATTAGTTTTAATCGACATTGCGAATATGGTGCCCGGAGTGGGACTTGAACCCACACAGCCATAAGCCGAGGGATTTTAAATCCCTTGTGTCTACCGATTTCACCATCCGGGCCTGGATGTAAGATTGGAGGCGCGTCCCGGAGTCGAACCGAGGTAGACGGATTTGCAATCCGTAGCATGGCCACTCTGCCAACGCGCCCTTATTCTTTTTTTTCTTCAGAGAAAATTCTCTGCTGACTTAAACTGGAGCGGGAAACGAGACTCGAACTCGCGACCCCGACCTTGGCAAGGTCGTGCTCTACCAACTGAGCTATTCCCGCTTAGCTATCAACACTGCTGCTTTATTTGAGTGAAACTCAGAAGCTGCTGATTTGCTTTATCTTCTGGCAGACCGTACTGCCTTTCGATGCGTTGCATTCTACTGAGATGGCGCACTGAGTCAATCAAATTATCCGTACAATGCGTCCGTTTGCTGCTTTTTAAATCGCTTCGATCAACGTTCGAGCAAATCACCGCGTGCAGCGCTCAAATATTGGAACATTGACCAGAAAGTCAGCACGGCGGCAATGTACAGTGCGGCCACACCAATACCCTCAACGATCGAGTTTGGGCGCCATAATAGAGCAAAAAGTGCCAACATCTGCGCCGTGGTTTTCACTTTACCAATCCAGGATACGGCAACGCTGCTGCGTTTACCGATTTCCGCCATCCACTCGCGCAGCGCAGAAATGATAATTTCGCGGGCAATCATGGTAGCCGCTGGCAGTGTGATCCACCAGGCATGGAAATATTCCGCCACCAGCACCAGCGCCATAGCAACCATCACCTTATCGGCGACAGGATCAAGGAATGCTCCAAACCGGGTGGTTTGCTTCCAGCGACGGGCAAGAAATCCGTCAAACCAGTCCGTTACCGCGGCAACCACGAAGATCAGCGCACAAAGCAGCGGGGCCCATTCAAACGGCAGATAAAACGCCAGTACGAAAAATGGAATTAAGACTACGCGAAACAGGGTCAGTAAGGTCGGGATATTAAATGGCATAATTATGCTAACTGTTTGGACAGAGTAGAATTTGTCTCTATGTTCCTACATTGCTACGGGTGTTGCAATGCTTAGTGTTTCAGCGCATAGAAGATTTTTTCGGCCAGTGCATGCGAAATTCCCGGTACTTTGGCAATCTCTTCCACTGAAGCATTTATCAGTGGTTGCAGGCCTCCCATGTACTTCAGCAGCATCTGACGACGTTTCGGGCCTATGCCTTCTATCGTTTCCAGCGCGCTGGTATTTTTCACTTTCGCCCGTTTATTGCGATGACCCGTAATTGCATGATTGTGAGAGTCATCACGAATATGCTGCAATACATGTAGTGCGGCGGAATCCGGCGGCAGAGAAAAGCCCTCCCCCTCCGGTTCGAAAAACAGCGTTTCCAGCCCCGCTTTGCGATCGGTACCTTTCGCAATGCCTAACAGTAAAGGATGCTGTTTATCCCAGCTGACATCCAGTTCAGCAAAAACGCTTTTCGCCTGCGCCAGCTGTCCCTTGCCGCCGTCGATCAGAATCACATCGGGGATTTTACTCTCTTCCAGCTCTTTGCCATAACGGCGGCGCAGCACCTGATTCATCGCGGCGTAGTCATCCCCTGGCGTAATTCCACTGATATTATAACGCCGGTATTCGCTGCGCACCGGACCATTAGCATCAAATACCACGCAGGATGCCACGGTCTGCTCCCCCATCGTATGGCTGATGTCGAAACATTCCATGCGATTGATTTCGGGCAGTTCCAACACCTGCGCCAGCTCTGACAACCGTTGATGAACGGTGGAGTGCTGTGCCAAACGGGTCGCCAGCGCCGTGGCGGCATTTGTTCTGGCCAGCTTCAGATAACGCGCGCGATCGCCGCGCGGCTTGCTTTGTATGCTGACCCGCCGCCCGGCAAGCTCGGTCAGGGACTCGGCCAGCAGATCTTTTTCCGGCAGCGTGAAATCCAGCAGGATATCTGAAGGCAGCGTTCGGGCCTGACTACCCTGTAAATAGAACTGCCCGACGAAGGTTTGTACCACCTCGGCCTGATCCGTCCCTGCGGGTACCTTAGGGTAATAGCTGCGGCTGCCCAGCACCTTGCCCTGACGGATAAACAGCACGTGCAGGCAGGCCAGACCACCATCGAAAGCAACACCAATGACGTCCATATCGTCTCCCTGATTGGAAACGAACTGTTTTTCCGTTACGCGGCGCACGGCCTGAATTTGATCGCGCAGTCGTGCAGCCTCTTCAAAACGCAGATCCATGGCGGCAGTCTCCATCCGACTGACCAGCTGGTTGAGAACCTGATCGTCTTTGCCGGAGAGAAACAGCCGCACGTAGTTAATCTGCTGGGCGTATTCTTCTTCGCTCACCAGCCCGCTTACGCAGGGGCCAAGACACCGGCCAATCTGATACTGCAAACAGGGACGCGTACGGTTGCGATACACGCTGTTTTCACACTGGCGAACCGGAAACACCTTTTGCAGCAGCGACAGCGTTTCCCGCACCGCGTAGCCATTAGGGAAAGGACCAAAGTACTCCCCTTTCGCGTGTTTGGCGCCGCGATGGCTGGCAAGACGCGGATGAGAATCAGCGCTAAGGAAAATATAGGGATAGGATTTATCGTCGCGCAGCAGAACGTTATAGCGCGGCTGGTAAAGCTTAATATAGTTGTGTTCCAGCAGCAGGGCTTCCGTTTCCGTGTGGGTAACGGTCACATCTATCTGCTGGATCAGTGCTACCAGCGCTTCCGTTTTTCGGCTGGCAAGATTACCGCGAAAATAGCTGGAAAGACGCTTTTTCAGGTCCTTGGCTTTACCAACATAAATAACCGTTTCACTGGCATCGTACATACGATAGACACCAGGCTGGCTGGTAACGGTTTTCAGAAAGGAACGGGCATCAAATACCATACTACTCACTGCTGATTAACGGTTCCGAATTGAACAGACCATAGCGAATAGCCAAATGCGTTAACTCAACATCGCCACTGATATTCAGCTTGCTGAACATACGATAGCGATAGCTATTCACCGTCTTAGGACTGAGATTCAACTGCTCAGAAATCTCGGTCACTTTCTGTCCTTTGGTGATCATTAGCATAATCTGCAGTTCACGTTCTGACAAACAGCTCAAAGGTGACTCCGACTGCGGTTCTATCTGGCTTAACGCCATCTGCTGGGCAATATCAGACGCGATGTAGCGCTGCCCGGCATTGACTGAACGGATAGCATTGACCACTTCCTGTGGAGCCGCCCCCTTACTCAGATAACCTGACGCTCCGGCCTGCATTACCTTCGCCGGAAGCGGGCTTTCAGTATGGATAGTCAGCATGATCACTTTAGCATCCGGTGAGTAGCGGATAATTTTACGTGTAGCTTCAAGGCCACCAATACCGGGCATGTTCATATCCATGAGCACCACGTCAACAGTGTTGCCGCGACACCATTTCACTGCATCCTCACCACAGTTGGCTTCACCTACAACCTGGATACCTTTGATATCTTCAAGTATGCGACGGATCCCTGTACGCACCAGTTCGTGGTCATCGACGAGAAAAACGCTTATCAAACGGAACTCCCTAAATGGCTGAGGCAGGTGATGATGTGCAATTACGCAGGGCCATTACTCTACTACTTTTTTTTCACTGGTAGAACATATTTAACACAGCGACTAACAATTTCGTTTATTAAATCATAATGTAAAATAAAAAGTAACGCTCATAAAAATCTCAATGGCCGTAACACTGATAATAGTCGAGAAAATTGCAATAAATACTTACCAAAATAAATATAAAACACATAATAAGCAGAAATTACATAGCGTTAGCTAAAAACCAATCACTATCACTTTTTGTTAGGTCAATTCTACAGGCATTCGGATATCCCTGCGAACTTAAATTAAATTTAGCCAACAGCCATAAGTAAGCAGGATTACGTTACAGTTTCAGCATCATGCTTTACTTCGTAACCGAGAGCGAAAACGTAGCCAGGCCGCCTGATTTTTTTACACTATGTATGATATACTTTTAACAATTTTTCGCGCTCTGCCCTGTGGCTCAGGAGCATGTTTTTTATCATTTATCAGGAGAGATCATGAGTCAGATTGACTTTTCAACCAGTGAAGACGTTAAGGCATTAGCTAACGAAGTCACCTGCATGAAGGCGTTGGTTACACTGATGTTGAAATCGATTGGTCAGGCCGACGCAGGCAAAGTGATCATCAATATGGAGCGCTACATTGCGGGCTTAGAAGATGAACAGCAGGCAGAAGTGTTCAGCAATACCGTAAAACAAATCAAGCACGCGTTCCGCCAGTAGCCAGACCAGGGACCGGCAGCAGAACTCTCGATCCCGCTGTCGGTGCCAGGCATGTACATTTAGCCCTGACAACGCCACTCCCGCTGCGTCATCGAGTAAGCGCTGCCCTCAGAATAATAAATAATAACCAGTTGATGAAATAATGGCCTTACTTATAAAAGCAATACTTGGTGCCGTCGTTGTATTACTGATCGGAATTATGGCAAAAACACGTAATTACTATGTTGCCGGGCTGATTCCCCTGTTCCCCACCTTCGCGCTGATTGCACACTATATCGTCGGAAGCGAACGGGGTATTGAGGCGCTACGCGTGACCATCCTGTTTAGCATGTGGGCGATTATTCCCTATTTCGTTTATTTGTTATCACTATGGTATTTCATCAACATGATGCGGCTGGTGCCTGCATTGATGGCCGCGGTTGCCTGCTGGTCCGCGGCGGCCTGGCTATTGATAACGCTGTGGTCGAAGTGGCATGCCTAGCGCCCGCGCATACCCCAGCTTATTGAAACGCCCAGAGATGGCAGGACTTCTTCGGGCTTAAAGCGCCTCGAACCATGGAAACGGCTGGCCAGATGAGGCTGCGATATCGGTATTCTTACAGCAAAGAGATTATCTTCCGACTGGATGACACCCGGTGGCAGCTGCAGATAGTTAACCTGATACTGGCCGAACATATTTTCCAGCATCGGTGTTGCTGCACTAAATAAATTGCTAATTCCGGACTGTTCAGCGAGCTGAAGCGCATGCCATAAAATATTTAATGGTAGCTCACTGTCTATTTCCAGGCGCGCTGAAAAACGAGACATCTCCCAGATTTTCCCACCGTCCAGACTTTCCCGATCGGCGTCAAAAAGTTCGCTATTTTCAGGACACTGCCACTTCATCAGCCGGGCACACCCGCAGATGCCGTGTTGCGCATGCCAGGCAATCAGCCAGCAAACATCCGAACGATCGAAGCGGTCGTACTCCTGGCCCGGCGTGCTTAGCCGTGACGGAATTGACCAGCCTTCTTCTCTGGCAAAAACACTGTAGCGGTAGCTTCCCAATTCAGCCAGCAACGAGGAAGGCATATCCTTCAGTTTGGTCTGGATAATTTTCATTTATAAATCCCCGTCGCACTCCCGCACGAAAACCGCCCCGGGCGGGCCGCGCAGGGTTGTTACCCTTGCGAAGGGTAGACAACCAGTTAGTAATACGAAACTACCAAAATTAGTAGTTGCGTTGTTTTTCATATCAAACCGATTGCAGCTGCATAAGAAGCAATTTGCGTCTTGTTAGGCGCATTTAATCGTTTTTGCATGTTTTTCTGATGAAAATTAACCGTGTGCTGAGAAATAGAAAGTATCAGCGATATTTCAGCTGACGTTTTTCCTTCAGCCGTCCATTTAAGGATTTCACGCTCGCGATCGCTTAATTCCAGCTTCACAGAGACCATGGAAATATCATCAAGCCGGCTGAGCGTAGCCAGCGACAGTTGCACCATATACTGGAGTTTAAGTTGTAACTCGGTGGTTAACTTTACATTGTTTAACGGATCTGATGAGGCGAATGATAATATTCCCGTTGCTCTGTTTTGAGCGATAGCTGAGATTGAGATGCCGTGATAAATCCCATCCCGTCTTGCCGCACGCATCATGACAGCCCCTTCGCCTGCGCTCTCATCGTCCCACACCCACAGACTTCCCGGGAGCTGACAGTTCTGCAGTATCGGGTCCACAGGAGAATAGTTTCCCCGAAAATAAAAATTTATCCACTTTTCGGGTAGATTACAGTAATAGAAGGTCTTGGGCCGCGTAAATGGCACAGGGTGCTTGATGAAAAGCATATAAAAATCGAACCCAAGACGCTTTGCCTGTTGCTCAATTAACAGAGTTACCTGTTCGACTTCAGTCTTTTTACTGAAAGCTAATTGAACTTCGTCCCGCCAGCTGAAATAAGTGTCAGCAGTCATTAATTCCCCAACGGAACATAAGGGAACCCACTCGCGTTGATTCTGGTTTTCATTGTAAATATTGCTGTGTAATTAGACATTAAATGTGACCAGATAAATGATTATTGTAATAATGTTTTCGTGAGTAAATTACAGAATCGTTCGCTAATTTTTATTAAGTGTAGCTATTTTTTCACCGAAACAAGGCCAACTTTTATCCAATCCATCACAATACCGTATGTTATTATCACCTGAATGTTCGGATTCCCCACTCTGCATCGATCGTTAAGCATCAGATAACGCTGGTATCATAGGATTTATCGGATCAGCATACAGCAACTTTGCGCTTTTTTCCCCCTGATCTGCATGTTGTCTTGTCCTGACAGATATAACGGCCAATTCAGAATACCTGAAAACAAACAACCAAATGATTTAAATGCAATTATTTAATATCCCGGATGCATTAAAATCACCACGAATGTTCAAAAGAAAACGCATATCATTACCTGTTCATACAAATCCTCTTGGATGTTCTTCATCAGGAATCCAATCCCCGCTCTTCAGCGGTGGCGATTTTTTGATCAAAAAAATACCAGTTTCGCGCAATGCCGTTGTTTGTTCTGCTTTATCATGACGATTTTGCGTTAAGCTCCTCTTCCTGTGGTGTCAACCGAAATCATTCGTTTCGATCGCCATCACTATTACCGAAAAGAATTACCCGTTTAACGCGTTATTACACTATCTTATGCCAGCTAATCATGGCAGGACCGAATGAAATAAAAGCCATTAGAGCTTTACTCATTTACACAGGACAGAACACGACAGGAGAACCTTAATGGTTGATCAATCAAAAGAGGCAATACTCTCAGAGGAAGGCCCGGAAACGCTACGGCGTAACCTGCACAATCGTCATATCCAGCTCATCGCTATCGGTGGGGCCATCGGTACCGGGTTATTTATGGGGTCAGGTAAAACAATCAGCCTGGCCGGGCCATCTATCATCTTCGTCTACATGATCATCGGCTTTATGCTGTTTTTCGTTATGCGTGCAATGGGTGAGCTTCTGCTCTCCAATCTCGAGTACAAATCTTTCAGCGATTTCGCGGCGGACCTGCTGGGCCCGTGGGCGGGCTATTTTACCGGCTGGACTTACTGGTTCTGCTGGGTTGTCACCGGTATTGCCGACGTGGTGGCCATCAGCTCTTACTTCCAGCTGTGGTTCCCTGACTTCTCTATCTGGATGAGTGCCCTGCTGTGTATTGTGGTGTTCCTGTCGCTCAACGTTGCCACCGTGAAGCTGTTTGGCGAAATGGAATTCTGGTTCGCCATTATTAAAATCGTCGCCATCGTTGCGCTGATTGCCACCGGTATTGTACTGGTTGCTATGCACTATCCTTCTCCAGGCGGCGGCACCGCTTCCTTAAGCAATATCTGGGATCACGGCGGCATGTTCCCGAAAGGCCTCAGCGGCTTCTTTGCTGGTTTCCAGATTGCCGTATTCGCCTTTGTTGGGATCGAGCTGGTGGGCACCGCAGCGGCGGAAACGCACGATCCGAAAAAAGTGCTGCCGCGCGCAATTAACGCGATCCCGCTGCGTATCATTATGTTCTACGTGCTGGCGCTGATGGTGATTATGGCCGTTACACCATGGAATCAGGTTGTGGCCGATCGCAGCCCGTTTGTTGAAATGTTTGTGCTGATTGGCCTGCCGGCCGCGGCGAGTATTGTTAACTTCGTAGTGCTGACTTCCGCAGCATCATCAGCTAACAGCGGCATCTTCTCAACCAGCCGTATGCTGTACGGTCTGTCGCAGCAGGGCGTGGCGCATCGTCGTTTCGGTGTGCTTTCAAGCCGTGCGGTGCCGACGACCGGCCTGTTCTTCTCCTGCTTCTGCCTGCTGGGCGGCGTGGCGCTGATTTATCTGATCCCGAACGTGATGACGGTGTTTACCCTGGTCACCACGGTATCCGCCATTCTGTTTATGTTCGTCTGGACGATTATTCTGTGCTCGTACCTGGCATACCGCAAAAAGCACCCGCAGCGCCACGCGGAGTCGAGCTATAAAATGCCGCTGGGCAAGTTTATGTGCTGGGTGTGCATGGCGTTCTTCGCTTTCGTACTGGTGCTGTTAACGCTGGAAGAGGACACTCGCCAGGCGCTGATGGTCACGCCGCTGTGGTTCCTGATACTGGCTGTGGGCTGGTTACTGCGTAGCCGTAAAAAGGCCTAAGCCTTGCCACACAGGGCAGTCCTTAACTGGACTGCCCTGTTTTACCACTCGCCAAACCTAGCGTACGCGTATCCCCTCAATCACCATTTTCTGCACGTTTTCCACAGTCTGGGTGAAAAAATCTTCATCATTTAAGGTCTGACCGGTCACGGCTTCAACCTGAGTCGCAAAATCAGCATAGTGCTGCGTGGTTGCCCACAGCATAAAAATCAAATGGTGTGGCTGAACTTCCGCCAGTTTTCCCTCGCGAACCCACTGTTGAATGATTGCAGCCTTATCTTCAACCAGATGACGCAAATCCCCCGCCAGTTCGGCCTTCAGCAGCGGTGCGCCCTGCAGCATCTCCATGCAGAACAGCCGCGAGGCCTGAGGATGATCGCGTGAGACCTCCAGTTTAAGACGAATATAGTGGCGAATCGCCTCCAGCGGATGCTGATCGGCGCGCAGCGCGCGCAGCGGGGCCAGCCAGATATCCAGCAGGTCTTTTAACACCGCTATGTACAGCTCTTCCTTCGAGGGGAAGTAATACAGCAGATTGGTCTTTGATACATCGGCGCGATCGGCCACTTTATCCAGGCTGGTGCCGTGGATACCAAACTGCGAAAAATACTCCAGCGCTGCCGCAAGAATAGCGGAGCGCTTCGCCGCGACCGCACGTGAACGCCGCGTCGGTGCTTTGGCCGGTCGTTTATCTGTCGAATTCACCGTGACTCCGTGATCCATATGGGTTGCGGGGATAATACCAAATCACCCGAGGTGCACCTAATCGCAACGCTGCACTTTTATTGCGCGCGGTTGCCAGTTTTTTGTGCAACTATTTTTTATCAGATGATCCGTTTTGACCAATTGCTCCACCTCATAATTCACAACTCAAAAACAACCCATTACTTTAATTAACATTTTTAATTCTGACACAACCTTTGCGATCTTTCCTTTAACGCGCCGCTTCAATGGAAAACGCAGAATGCAACGCAGCGCCGGGATTAAATCTTTCAATTAATCAGAGGGTTCCCTGTGAAATCGGTGTTTTTATTCCTATCGGTAACAACGGCTGGCTGATCTCCCGCAACGCACCGCAGTACATGCCAACCTTCGGGCTGAATAAAGCCATTGCGCAGAAAGCGGAGGCCTACAACTTCGATTTTGCCCTGTCGATGATTAAGCTGCGCGGCTTTGGCGGTGAAACGGAGTTCTGGGACCACAATCTGGAATCTTCCACGCTGATGGCCGGTCTGGCCGCCGTGACTTCCCGCATCGAGATTTATGCCACCGCCGCTACCCTGACTCTGCCTCCGGCCATTGTGGCGCGGATGGCCTCAACGATTGATTCCATTTCCGGCGGCCGCTTCGGTGTGAATCTGGTCACAGGCTGGCAGAAGCCCGAATACGGCCAGATGGGACTGTGGCCGGGAGATGAGTATTTCTCTCGTCGCTACGACTACCTGACGGAATATGTCAACGTGCTGCGCGATCTGTGGGGCATCGGTACGGCGACCTTTGGCGCGATTCTGCTCAATGCCATCCTCAGCCATAAACAACGCGCTGCCGCTCTGAGCAACAACAGCGCGCTGCGTCAGGACGGTTAGCCGTTATTACACTCAGTGGGCGAAGGTAATCCCTTCGCCTTTTTGTTGCGCTTCAGCTTCAGCTCACTCACCAGCACGCCCATTACAATCAGCGCACCGCCCAACAGGGCAATCGCCGGGAGTCGTTCTCCGGCAATGCGTCCAACAACGCCCGCCCATACGGGTTCACCGGCATAAATCACGGTGGCGCGAGTGGGTGAAACGCTGCGCTGCGCCCAGTTCATCGTCACCTGAATGATGGCGCTGGCGATCCCCAGCCCCACCGCGCTGTACAGCAGATACGGGCTCCACGCCGGCACTGACTCCCCGTTCGGGGCCATCATCAGGAAGCCAAAAATCGAGGCGGCGGCCAGCTGAATAACGGTCACGCGCCTCACGTCCACTTTGCCCGCGCTGGCACCAATCAGCAGGATCTCTGCCGCAATCGCCAGCGTGCTGAGCAATGTGGCAATCTCACCGACGTTAAACGCCACCTCTCCGCCATCAGGCCCCGCCAGCAACAGCAGTCCGCTGAACGCCAGCGCAATGCCGATCCACGACATCAGCCCCGGTATTTTACGCAGAAACACCCACTGCATCAGCGGAACGAGCGGTACGTACATCGCGGTTATAAAGGCCGACTTGCTGCTGGAGATGGTTTGCATACCGTAAGTCTGCAGACCATATCCCAGTCCGATCGCAATGCCGATCAGCACACCCGCTTTGATCTCAGGCCAGGTGACGTTGTGCATAACGCGCCATGAAACCAGCCCAAGCAACAGCGCCGCAACGGCAAACCGTACGCCAATAAAAAAGAACGGGCCACTAACGGTCATCGCATGATGCACGGCAAGAAACGTCCCACCCCAAACCATAGTGATCAGAATAAGCACCAGCTCACTGGTGTTAATGGAGAATTTATAACGGGAAAGTAAACCAGACATAACGTACTCTGCTGTAATTTTGGCGTCAGTGTGCGGGGATAACGGCAGCCGGTCAAGCGCCGCACGGCGCGGGCAGCGTTCAACCTCTCCTGCAGAGTTTTTTGGCCCTGCCAGTCGCCTGCATAGTAAGGCCGTGGGCCATCCTGCAATCATTTTTAATACAAAATTGATCTGCCACCAGGCAGGAACAGAGGCATCTTCTATACTGAAAAATCAGTTAAAAAATTAACTTGAAGTTTGAGGAGGTCAGTCGCGTATGGCTAAAATTTTAGTGCTCTATTATTCCATGTACGGACACATTGAAACAATGGCGCAGGCCGTTGCGGAAGGAGCCCGTAAAGTCCCTGGTGCAGAAGTCACCATTAAACGCGTGCCGGAAACGATGGATGCCGCCCGTTTTGCCGAGGTTGGTGGTAAAACCAGCCAGGCCGCAGCGGAGGCAGACCCGAAAGAACTGGCAGATTATGATGCCATCCTGGTTGGCACACCGACCCGCTTCGGTAATATGGCCGGGCAGATGCGTAACTTTCTCGATCGTACCGGTGGGCTGTGGGCCTCCGGCGCCCTTTACGGCAAACTCGCCAGCGTCTTTGCCTCTACCGGTACCGGGGGGGGCCAGGAACAGACCATCACCTCAACCTGGGCCACCCTCGCCCATCACGGCATGGTGATCGTTCCCATCGGATACGGGAGCCAGGAACTGTTCGATATCTCCAAAGTGCGCGGTGGAACACCCTATGGCGCGACCACAATTGCCGGCGGCGATGGTTCCCGTCAGCCCAGTGAGGAAGAACTCAATATTGCACGCTATCAGGGTGAATATGTTGCCGGGCTGGCAGTGAAACTCAACGGATAATCGGACAGGAGGCAATTATGGCAACACGACAATCTAAGGCTCATCGCGTAGGAGAATGGGCCGCTCTGCGCTGCACCTCGCTGGAAATTGCCGAAGCCATCTTCGAGGTGGCTAATTACGATGAGCGCCTTGCCGAACAAATCTGGGAACAGCAGGGAAGCGATGACGTTCTGATTCGTGCATTTAATAAAACCGAAGACGACATGCTGACCTGGGATAATAAAGTGGTCGAGCGCAAAAATGTCTGAAGCAGAGGGCGGGATTTTCCCGCCCTTTTTGTTTTATTCCACTGGGAGTCTTCCGATAACCTGGCGTGCCCTTCAAGGTTTCTACTACGCTTAATTCCACGTGACACATTTCAGCCCGCCAGGGCTGACTAACGACTAAGGAGCGTAGAATGTCCTATCAGACCATCAATCCCGCGAGCAATAAGCTGATAAAATCCTGGTCCGCGCACACTGACGAACAGGTAGAACAGGCGCTGGCAGCCGCCGATGCATTGTATCACTCCAGCTGGTCAAAAGGGAACATTCAACCACGTTTACAAGTATTACAAAGGCTGGCGACGCTGATCGAGGAACGCGTGGAGGAACTGGCCACCGCCGCCAGTGAAGAAATGGGCAAGTTGATTGGCCAAAGCCGGGGAGAAGTTGAGCTTTGTGCACAGATCGCTCGCTACTATGCCGAAAACGCCGAGCGTTTTCTTGCTCCCGTACGTTATCCCAGCGAACTGGGTGAAGCCTGGGTGGAACATCATCCCATTGGCGTGCTGGTCGCCGTTGAGCCGTGGAATTTTCCCTTCTACCAGCTGATGCGCGTACTGGCACCTAACCTTGCCGCCGGTAATCCGGTGCTGGCAAAACACGCGCAAAATGTTCCGCACTGCGCAACGCTTTTTGCCGATCTGGTCCGTCAGGCAGGTGCACCAAAAGGTGCCTGGACCAATCTGTTTGCAAGCAATGAGCAAATCGCTGAGTTGATTGCCGATGACCGCGTTCAGGGTGCAGCCCTCACCGGTTCAGAACGTGCGGGCAGCGCGGTAGCGCAGCAGGCGGGTAAATATCTGAAGAAAACCACCCTTGAACTCGGTGGTAACGACGTTTTCGTGGTGCTTGATGACTGCGATCTGGACAAAGCGGTGAAGGCGGGTGCGGGTGCGCGCCTGAGCAACTGCGGTCAGGTGTGTACCGCCGCCAAACGTTTCCTGGTGCACGAGAAGATCGCCGAGACGTTTATGGCAAAACTCGTTGCCGCTTTCGAGGCGGTGAAAATTGGCGACCCGTTAGATCCCAACACGACGCTTGGCCCACTCTCTTCCGCAGAAGCACGGGATCGCCTTGAGAAACAGGTGAAACAGGCCGTTGAAAAAGGCGCAAAACTGGAGCTGGGCGGCAGCCCGGTTGACGGCGTAGGCTGTTTCTATCAGCCGACTATTTTGACCGGTATTACCCGCGATAACCCCGCCTGGTTTGAAGAGTTTTTCGGCCCGGTAGCGCAAATCTACATCGTGCGTAACGACGATGAAGTGGTCGAACTGGCTAACGACTCCCACTATGGTCTGGGCGGCGCCGTATTTACCGGCGATATAGCACGGGGTAAAGCGCTGGCATCCCGTATTGAAACCGGCATGGTGTTTATCAACTCGGCCAGTAATACCGCCCCGGAGTTACCGTTTGGCGGCATCAAACGTTCTGGTTTTGGCCGTGAGCTTTCCGATCTTGGTATTAAAGAGTTTGTGAATCAAAAGCTGGTGGTTATCAGCAAATAACCTGCCGTAAAAAATAGTGACAAAAAGGCCGACACCCGGGTGTCGGCCTTTTTTCGTTGGCGAGGATATCTGTTTTTATCAGCTCGCTGCCGGCTGTTGCTGTGTTTTTTCAGCGCTGCTGGCAGAATCAGGCTGAGCGATTTTGCTGTCGCTGGCTTTATCTTTTTCCGTGGCTGCTTTATCCGCTGCGGCTTTGTCAGCAGCGGCCTTATCTGCGGCCGCTTTATCTTTTGCTGCCTGTTCTGCGGCAGCTTTTTCCTTCGAGGCTTTTTCGGCTGCGGCTTTCTCAGCAGCAGCTTTCTCCTTCGCCGCTTTTTCCTGAGCGGCCTTATCTTTTGCCACCTGTTCAGCCGTTGCTTTATCTTTGGCTTCCGTCGCGGCTTTATCCTGTGCTGCTTTAGCAGCAGCAGCCTGATCGTCAGTGGCTTTTTCCGATGCTTCTTTCGTCACGTCTGCCGCATCGGCTGAAGCAGCAACCGGTTCAGCAACCTGCATTGACGTACCCTGCAGCGCAGTATTCAACACCGTTGTGAACTGATCCCACGGGCAGAATCCGTTAGCATCGGTCTGGCAGCCTGCCATTTGCAGGGTCACGCGTTTCGGCGGATTATCCAGCGACAGGGGTTCTGCGTCACGTAGCTGCTCGGTGCTCTGATAAACGTATTCAACTTTGACCAGTTCGCGTTTGTTTTTCTTATCCAGCCAGCGCTGGAACTGAACCATCCCGCCAATTGGCGTACGTTCATTCTGATCGGCTAAGTCATAAGGCTTAAAATCCAGCGCGGTCAATAGCGAAGCGATATTGGAATCGTGCCCGACCATCAGCGTGACCTTAGGCGCGCTATCTTTATCCTGGTCGATCAGCATGCTGCGAATATAGTCCACCAGCGGGGCGGCCACTTCTCGCGCCACCAGAGACGAGGTGAAGAGTGTGTCCTGATAGCCATTTTTAATGGCCGACAGTTCTTTCCACTGCTCCTGAGTTTTGATCTGTCCCCAGGCAACCTGATCGAGCGGCATCCCTTCGTAATACTGCAGGGTAAACGCATCAACCAGTGAGTTACCCACTTTTAGCGGGCCGGAAACGCCAGGCTCTTTGCCGGTATCGGCGCTGAAGATGTTCTGATTGGTGCTGGAAAGATCGCACTGCTTTTTGCCGTTGCAGGCCGCAGAGTTTTTATAATCGATAATTTTTTCCAGGCGCTGGAAAGCAGGCTTAAGCGCCAGCTTTTCGCCTTCGGCATTCATCGCTGAGAGCGCCTGCTTGTTGAAGTCTTCACTGTTGCTGGTGATAACCGGATTAAAGATCGGGTCCATCGATCCCATTTCATCCTGATGAGAAACCGCTACATCGCATCCCGGAAACGCACCGGTAATAAAGAACTGCGCGGTGGCGACGGTGCGCTGCAGGCTGTTGGCATAAGCATAGACCGCGTCAGGAGACGGGCATTCGCCATCTTTAATCAGCCCCTGCTGCGCCAGCCATTCGCGTGTATAGCGCCCCATATAAACTTCCAGTACGCCGCCCTTGGTGGTCAGTTGACCACCCGGCACATCCCACTTCGGCCAGGCTTTTTTCGTCGCCTGTGCCAGCACGCTACCATTGTCCGCCAGCGGCGCACGCAGGTTGTGGCGACTCATCATCAGCACCTGTTCCAACTGGTAATCGCTATCGGCAGCCCATGCAGACACGCCGGAAAGTGCAGAGCATACAGCGAGTGCACAGAGACTTAACTTTTTAATCATAGGTGTATTCCATTGATTCATCAGAGTGAATAACTGGCAGATAAACGTGCAGCACAGAAGAAAACAGCGCACAACGCTGAGTCACCACCACCGCTCTCCAGAGAAAGTCCAGAAACTCACAATCATCATCGATATTGAGAATATAGCAGACTCTGCCCCCGGCGGTTTAGTAGCATTAGAAGATTGAAAAGAAACAAGATGTTTTCGGTAATGCTTAATCGCTCATTCCAGCAAGAAAATAGCAGGATGTGAGGGAAAACAGAAGACGTTTGAGGTGATAGCTGTAAAAAGCAAAAAACCCGAGCTTCTTCGAGCTCGGGGTCAGAATGGATGGTGGAAGCGTAGAGATTCGAACTCTAGAACGGTTTCCCGTCGCCGGTTTTCAAGACCGGTGCCTTCAGCCACTCGGCCACGCTTCCACACGGTATCAGCTTCGACTATGGTGCCGGTAACTGATGGAGCGCAGTATAGGGGGAGTTTTTTCGTTTGCCAAGATTATTTTTCGCTATTTTGTTGATTTTGTGAACATTTGAATTCTTTTGGCTATTTTGAAGGCGAAATTAATGGTAAGTGGTTATAAAATCGGCGAATTTACGTCTAAAAACGATGATGAGG
>NZ_JBWKUK010000010.1:0-191283 GCF_059420805.1 Erwinia sp. GW821-FHT03D09 | reverse complement strand
AGGCAGAGGCAGAGGCAGAGGCAGAGGCAGAGGCAGAGGCAGAGGCAGAGGCAGAGGCAGAGGCAGAGGCAGAGGCAGAGGCAGACTATATGGACTGGTTTTTGCCGGCAAATTATTTTGCACATAACAAAACGGGCCAGCTTTCGCTGACCCGTAGAATTAGGTGGTGGAAGCGTAGAGATTCGAACTCTAGAACGGTTTCCCGTCGCCGGTTTTCAAGACCGGTGCCTTCAGCCACTCGGCCACGCTTCCACAATGGGGCGCACTATAAACATCCCGCCCTGGCTTGTAAAGCAGGTTTTGTTTCGTTTGACTGAAAAATCAGCGAAAACGACGCGCTCGCTGTGATATTCGCCAATCCGCTTAACTTATCAGCGTTTTAGCGAGTAAAGAAGGGTAAAACAACTTCCCCGTTCGCCTTTCCCTCTTTATTCTCTCTGGTATTTTAGTAACCCTGAGAGGTGCTTTATGGATCGCATAGTTTATTCCTCACGCGAAAGCTCGTTGTTGAGTACCCACAAAGTTTTACGTAATACCTATTTCCTGCTGGGCCTGACGCTGGCGTTTTCCGCCGTCACCGCCACGCTGAGCACCGTGTTTGCTCTGCCTTCCCCAGGACTGATCCTGATGCTGGTGGGCTTCTACGGTCTGATGTTCCTGACCTATCGTCTGGCTAACAGCCCGGCGGGTATTCTGGCTGCGTTTGCCTTTACCGGTTTCCTTGGCTACTGCCTGGGACCAATCCTGAACTCGTTCCTGTCTGCCGGCATGGGTGATGTGATTGGACTGGCGCTGGGCGGTACCGCGCTGGTGTTCTTCTGCTGCTCTGCCTATGTGCTGACTACCCGTAAGGATATGTCTTTCCTGTCAGGTATGCTGATGGCGGGTTTTGTCGTACTGCTGATTGCTGTTGTGGCAAACATCTTCCTTAATATTCCGGCGCTGCATATGGCTATCAGCGTGCTGTTCGTGCTGTTCTCTACCGGTGCCATCCTGTGGGAAACCAGCAATATTATTAACGGCGGCGAAACTAACTATATTCGCGCCACCGTCAGCCTGTATGTTTCTATCTACAACATCTTTGTCAGCCTGTTGAGCCTGCTGGGTATGTCCCGCAGCAACTAATTTCTGGCTCGATGTGAATAAAGCCCCGCTAATGCGGGGCTTTATTTTTGGCTACGGCAAAAGTTTCGCAGAATGAATCAGGCAGCAGAGGCAATAAAGTACAATTCGAAGGCAGAGAAATTGAGCGCGACGCGCAGGGCTATCTGAAATCCACCGCAGACTGGAGCGAAGCGCTAGCCCCGCTACTGGCGGAGGAAGAAGCCATTGAACTGAACGACGCACACTGGGAAGTTGTCCGGTTTGTGCGCGAATTTTATCTGGAGTTTAACACCTCTCCGGCCGTGCGCATTCTGGTAAAAGCCATGGCACAGAAGTATGGCGAAGAGAAAGATAACAGCCGCTATCTTTTCCGACTGTTCCCGAAAGGCCCTGCCAAACAGGCCACCAAGATTGCCGGTTTACCCAAACCCGCGAAGTGCCTGTAAACGCTAACAGGTAGTAAACCCTTTTAATGCCGCCTGCGGCGGGCAGGGCTCCGTCAGTACGCGTTCGACCCTGGCACTTCGCGGCCCTCCGGCTTTCAGCCAGCCGAGCAGCGCCTCTACCTGCTGCTGCTCACCGCACATTAATACCTCGACGCTGCCGTCATCAAGATTTTTAGCATAGCCCGTGAGTCCCAGCGCTTTTGCTTCATGCTGGGCACTATAGCGGAACCCTACCCCCTGCACCCTGCCGTGAATCCATGCCCGCATACCGATACTCGCCATTTTCTCTCCTTATCTCCGCCACTGATTGCTTTTTCCCAGTCAGCACCGGACAATATCGCCTGATTCTCTGAGTATAAGTATAACTGACTATGACTGTACGCTTGATTCTTGCCAAAGGACGTGAAAAATCCTTACTCCGTCGCCATCCATGGGTGTTCTCCGGGGCCATTGCCCGCATGGAAGGTAAAGCCCAGTCGGGTGAAACTATTGATGTCTGCGACAGCCAGGGTAAATGGCTGGCACGTGCTGCCTGGTCTCCGCAGTCACAGATCCGTGCCCGCGTCTGGAGCTGGGAACAGGACGAATCGATTGATATCGACTTTTTCGTTCGCCGCCTGCAGGCCGCGCAGCAACTGCGCGACTGGCTCGCACACCGTGATAATCTTGACAGCTACCGCCTGATTGCCGGTGAATCCGACGGTCTGCCGGGGATCACTATCGATCGCTTCGGTAACTTCCTCGTGCTACAGCTGCTGTCTGCCGGTGCTGAATATCAACGTGCCGCGCTGATCACCGCGCTGCAAACCTGCTATCCCGGCTGCGCTATTTACGATCGCTCCGACGTAAGCGTACGTAAAAAAGAAGGGCTGGAACTGACGCAGGGTGTTGTACTGGGCGAAACGCCACCGGAACTGCTGCCAATTACCGAGCACGGTATGAAACTGTTGGTGGATATCCAGACCGGGCATAAAACGGGTTATTACCTCGACCAGCGCGACAGCCGCCTGGCCACCCGCCGCTATGCGGAAGGTCGCCGCGTGCTGAACTGCTTCTCTTACACCGGTGGTTTCGCGGTTTCTGCCCTGATGGGCAACTGCAGTGAAGTCATCAGCGTTGACACATCGCAGGCAGCGCTGGATGTGGCAAAACAGAACGTTGAATTAAATGGTCTGGATCTGAGTAAGGCCCAGTTCCTGCGCGATGACGTTTTCAAACTGCTTCGTCGCTATCGTGATGACGGTGAAAAATTCGATCTGATTGTGATGGACCCGCCTAAATTTGTTGAGAATAAAAATCAGCTGATGGGCGCGTGCCGTGGCTACAAAGACATCAATATGCTGGCGATGCAACTGCTGAACCCGGGCGGTATGCTGATGACCTTCTCCTGCTCCGGACTAATGCCTACCGAACTGTTCCAGAAGCTTATTGCGGATGCCGCCGTCGATGCTAAGCGCGACGTACAGATTATTGAGCAGTTCCGTCAGGCTGCCGATCATCCGGTTATTTCCAGCTATCCGGAAGGACTTTATCTGAAAGGTTTCGCCTGCCGCGTGCTGTGACTTGAAAAGTGTTGCCTTCGCCTCCATTAAGTGAGGTAAGGGCAACGTTTCAGGAGGTCACCCATGATTGCCAGCAAATTCGGTATTGGTCAGCAGGTTCGTCATCAGCTGCTGGGTTTTTTGGGCGTGATAGTCGATGTCGATCCTCAGTATTCACTGAAAGAGTCTGTCAGTGAAGATATCAGCGGCAGCGAAGCTCTGCGCGCGGCGCCCTGGTATCATGTGGTGATGGAAGATGAAGAAGGCCAGACGGTACACACCTACCTGGCCGAAGCGCAGATTGCCTGGGAACAGCCGGGAGAACATCCCGACCAGCAGTCGTTAGATGAGCTGGCGCTGTCTATCCGCCAGCAGCTGCAGTCTCCCAGCCTGAGAAACTAATTTAAACCCTGCTTAAGCAGGGTTTTTTATGCGCTCCTCGCCAATCCGAGACGCGGGATTTCTATTTTCGGGCAGCGATCCATCACGACGGTTAGCCCGGCATCCGCCGCCAGCACCGCGGCCTGTTCGTTGATCACCCCGATCTGCAGCCAAAGTGTTTTCGCGCCGATGGCAATCGCTTCCTGCGCAATGCCCCACGCCGCCTCCGCATTGCGGAACACATCAACAATATCAACGGGCTGAGGTATATCTTTCAGTTCAGCATAAACCGTTTGCCCCAATAGTTTTTGACCGGCCAGTTTGGGATTGACCGGTATGACGTCATAACCCTGAGAAAGAAGAAATTCCATAACGTGAAAGGCTGGGCGCTGCTCGTTATCAGTGGCACCTACCAGGGCGATGGTTTTGCTACTGGTCAGAACATTGATAATCTTTTTGTCATCCATTTTTCTCTCCGGTTCGGGTTAACGGCCTGTATTTTCTCATTATGACTGATTCGCCTGGCTCAGTATCGCCACTTCAGTAATTCACGATCAATAGCACGAATAAGTGTGTTTAAATATTAATATGATGCCATACTGAAAGACTTTGATACATTCGACGTTTTTTCACCTTTTGCTCGTCTGGAGTAAGAATGAAGCTGTTTAAGGTCATAACCGGGCTGGTCATTATGCTGATTGTCTCTGCTGCGCAGGCAACCGCGCTAAAGCTTTCTGCCGATATTGACCTTCTGGTTCTGGACGGACATAAAATCTCCGGTTCGTTGCTAAAAGGCGCTGACGGATTAGAACTTGATCGCGGCGAGCATCAGCTACTTTTTCGCGTAGAAAAATCGTTTCATATCCCCGCCCACAGTCCCGTGACCTGGGTTTCAGCTCCGCAAATTGTGACGTTTACTGCCCGCAGTCGTTCGGTGCTGATCCAGCTTCCCTCTTTATCTTCCGTACGCGAAGTCAGAATGTTCGACAGGAAACCACAGTTTACTTTAGTCGATGAAACAGGCGGCGAGATCGCTAATAAACGCGATTTTCTGACCATCACCACCAGCGGTGATTTTGAACAGGCGATGATTCACTATAACCTGAACGGAGAAAACGCTTCAGTTCCGCGTTTTGCGCAGTCGGGTAAACATACTGCCCTTAGCGCTGAGCAGGATCTGGCCCTCGATCGCCGTTCGCCAGCGGAAAGAATGCTACATCTCTGGTATCAGCAGGTTGATGCTGCCACCCGCCTGCGTTTTATTACGCTCATGAAAGCCTTACATACCAGTTGATATCCGTTTAAGCGCAACGTTACACTCAACTTTCTGTTTATTTGACGTTTCTGCCGTTACCCTACATAGCCAGGATATCTGAATGGACCAGACCACCCGTAAGATACAGCCGCAAAAACATATTGCGCTGGTCGCTCATGACCACTGTAAAAACTCCCTGATGGAATGGGTAAATATCCATAGAGAAAAGCTGCAGCCCCATACGCTGTATGCCACCGGCACGACCGGTAATCTGGTACAGCGCGCAACCGGTCTGCCGGTTACAGCGATGCTCAGCGGCCCGATGGGTGGCGATCAGCAGGTAGGCGCATTGATCTCTGAAGGGAAAATCGATCTGTTGATTTTCTTCTGGGACCCACTGAACGCCGTGCCGCACGATCCGGATGTTAAAGCCCTGCTGCGTCTGGCTACCGTGTGGAATATCCCGGTGGCAACCAACCGCGCCACTGCGGATTTCATTATCCATTCACCGTTATTTGCAGAACAGGTTGAAATCCAGATCCCGGATTACGAGCGCTACCTGCAGCAGCGCCTGAAGTAACCGCCTCTGCCGTCAGGGTTTACGCACTTGCGGAACGCCCTGGCGGCCCAGTTCGGCAACAAAATCTGAAGGCTCATCACGATCGTAAAGCAGCCAGACCTGATGAATCGCACGGGTGATGGCGACATACGCCAATCGCCGTTCCTCCGCATCGGGAAACTCCTCCACTTTTGGCAGCAGTGCCGCCTCCATTACGGACTCTCTCGCCGGTGCAGGGAAACCTTCATCCCCCTGGGAAAGCCCCAATAGGATAACGTACTCCGCCTGCTGCCCTTTACTGGCATGGATGGTCATAAATTCCAGATTGAGTTTGGGCCAGCGCGTTGCGGCTTTACCCAGCACCTCAGGCCGCAGATGATGATAGCGGGCAAGCACCATAATCCGCTCATTCGGCTGAACGTAGCCACTCATTTTATTGAGCAGCGCTTCCAGCTGATCCTCAGGCAAGAGTTGAAGCGATTTTTTGGTCCCTTTGGTCAGGCTGGTCAGCGTTTTCTTCAACTGGTGAGGATTACGCTGTACAAAGGCGTTGGCGACTTCACCAATGCGTTGATTGAAGCGGTAGGTGGTATCGAGTATGCAGCGGTCACCCTCACCAAAATAGTGATGGAAAGCCGTGGTCAGGGTCATTTCGGCACCGCTAAAGCGGTAAATGGCCTGCCAGTCATCGCCAACGGCGAAAAGCGCAGTCTGGCGATTTTGCCGACGCAGCGCAGCCAGCAGTTCTGCCCGCTGCGGCGAGATATCCTGGAACTCATCAACCAAAATATGCTTCCACGGACTGATAAAACGGCCTTTATCAAGGATATTAATCGCCTGATGGATCAGGCCGGAGAAATCGACAGCACCTTCTTCTTTCAGCGCACTTTTCCAGGCTTTTAGCAGCGGGGCCATCAGCTTGACCCGCTTGCTGAACAGTTCGCGAACGTCCTCTGGAGCGCCTTCGATCATTGCCGCCTGGGCACCGCCATGCATCCGCATCAGTCCCAACCAGCGTTCAAGACGTGACGCCAGCCGCTTTGCCAGGCTGTTACTTTGCCAGAAGTTTCCTTCTTCTATTTCCCATTCCAGCTCGTCACTCAACCACTGGCGCCAGCCGTTGGCATGGGCTTTTTTCTCGCTGCACTGCTGTCGCCAGACGTCAATCAGCAAATCATGACGTGCTGCCGTATCGCTTTCCAGTTTGCTAATCACCGGCGATTTGTTACTGCCCTGGCGGATAATATGCAGCGCCAGTGAATGGAAGGTACGCGCCGAAAAGTCTTCACTGTGCAGGCGCGAACGTAGCCGCTCATTCATCTCCTCAGCCGCTTTGCGACCAAAGGCGAGCAACAGCACCTGTTCCGCCGTCGCCTGTTTTCGCAACATTAACCAGCCCGCGCGCGCAACCAGCACCGAGGTTTTACCGCTACCTGCTCCGGCCAGTACCAGCACCGAATCTTCGCCATTGACCACCGCTCGCGCCTGCGAGGTGTTTAGCGGTGAGCTCTCTACCTGCTCGAAGTAGTCGGCATGCTGTTCCAGCATGCGATCCGTCCAGCGCACGTTACGCTTCACGCGCTGACTGTCACTGTCATTCAGCCACTGCTGACAATATCGCCAGGATTCGCGGCAGTTATCAAATTCATCCAGCCGGGATACCGGAAGCGGCACGGCGTCGAAGGATTTACGGATCGCCTGCTGCCAGCTGCTGATATCGCTGCGTTTCAGCCAGCGGTCCTGCTGCTCCGCAATACGAATAGCTTCAGCCTGCTGATTTAACACCCCGGCCGCCACCTCACTCATCTCCTGGCTCCACTGTTGCCAGGCGAGGCTCAGGTAGTGATAGAAACGCTGCGTTTCGTTCCATTCCGTACCGTGCAAGCGAACGACTTTATCGTCAGGCAATGAAAACTCCAGCTCGCCCCAAACCAGACCGCGCTTACAGGCAATGGATAACAGCTGATTAAAGGGGATCAGATACTCGTGTTTTTCACCGCTGACCTCAACGCCAGCATTCAACAGCCGCACCCGATTATAAGGATGTTGTGCCAGATGCTTACCCAGCGATGTTGCTTTCAGTTCCATTCCTGCGACCCTGCTGCGGTTAATTTCATCTACACCTAGTTTAGCTGGCGACAGGTTACCTCTCCAGCGTTAAAACGCGTTACAATCAATGAATTGTCACTGAGACTTATCTCAACGCCTAAGGGGACACTACCGATGCGCGCCGTACTCAATATCCTCAATTTCATTCTGGGCGGGTGCCTGACCACCCTGTCATGGCTGCTGGCCACCTTAGTCAGCATCGTACTGATTTTTACCCTGCCGCTGACCCGTTCATGCTGGGAAATCACCAAACTTTCGCTGCTGCCCTTCGGTAATGAAGCGATACATGTGGATGAACTCAACCCTGATAGCAAAAGTGCACTGATGAATTCGGGCGGTACACTGCTTAATATTCTGTGGGTGATTTTTTTCGGCTGGTGGCTGTGTCTGATGCACATTACCGCAGGTATTGCACAATGCCTGACGATTATCGGTATTCCGGTCGGCATCGCTAACCTGAAAATAGCCGTTATCGCACTCTGGCCGGTGGGCCGCCGCGTTGTATCCGTTGAAGTCGCACGAGCTGCGCGTGAAGCCAATGCTCGCCGTCGTTTTCCATGAGCCGTACCATGCAGATTTCGCTGATCGATAACCTTCGCCGGCATGCTTTTAACAGCAGCTGGCTTTACCATATTCGCATCACGCTGGCCCTGATTGGTACCACGGCCGTCCCCTGGTGGCTGCATCAGATCATCTGGACAATACCGCTAACGCTGGGCGTTGTTGCCGCTGCGCTGACCGATCTCGACGATCGCCTCAGCGGTCGCTTGCGCAACCTGCTTATTACGCTGGTCTGTTTCTGTATTGCTTCCGTATCTGTGGAGCTGCTGTTTCCACATCCGTGGCTATTTGTCGTCGGGCTGGCGATCTCAAGCTGGGGTTTTATTCTACTGGGTGCGTTGGGGCCACGTTACGCGACTATCGCCTTTGGCGCGTTGCTCATCGCCATCTACACCATGCTGGGAATCGGCCTGTTTCCTCAGTGGTATTTGCAGCCCGCGCTGCTACTGGCCGGTGCCATCTGGTATAACCTGCTGACGCTGTCCGGACACCTGCTGTTTCCTATTCGCCCGCTGCAGGAAAACCTGTCCCGCTGCTATGCACAGCTGGCGCAGTATCTGGAAGCTAAAGCCAGCCTGTTCGATCCTGATCTTGAAGAGGATGACCGGCAGGCGATGGTGGACGTCGCCATGGCAAACAGTCAGCTGGTCACCCTGCTGAATCAGGCCAAAGCATCTATACAGTCGCGACTGCGCGGCGATCGTGGCCAGCGGGGAACAAGACGCACGCTTCATTACTACTTCGTAGCTCAGGACATCCATGAACGCGCCAGTTCATCGCACGTGCAGTACCATTCCCTGCGTAAAGCATGGGGAGCCAGTGATATCCTTTTCCGCTTTCAGCGCCTGTTAACGCTGCAGGCCGTGGCCTGTCGTCAGCTTTCGCGCACTATCCTATTGCGTGAAACCTATCAGCATGATTCGCGCTTTGAACACGTGTTTGCCAATCTGAACGCAGCACTCCAGAGACTGACTGAGCAACAACCACAAAGTCGGGAAGTGAAAGCGATGCACTTCCTGCTGAACAATCTGAAAGCCATCGATGCTCAGCTGGCGACGATAGAATCAGAGCAGGCGCTGGCGGAAGGCGGTTATTATCACGATCAGTCGCTTTCACGCGAGGGACTAACCGGCTGGAGCGATATTCGCCTGCGCCTCAGCCGCCATATGAGCGCAGAATCACCGCTGTTTCGCCATGCTGTAAGACTCTCGCTTCTGCTTTGCACCGGTTACGGGTTTATCCAGTTTACCGGCCTGCAGCACGGCTACTGGATACTGCTAACCAGCCTGTTTGTTTGCCAGCCTAATTACAGTGCCACGCGCAGGCGGCTGGCGCTGCGAATCGTCGGTACGCTGACAGGGATTGCACTCGGATTGCCCCTACTTTGGCTGGTACCGTCTATTGAAGGGCAGTTAATGTTGATCGTCGTTACCGGCGTGATGTTCTTCTTCTTCCGTAACATTCAGTATGCCCATGCAACCATGTTTATCACGCTGCTGGTGCTGCTGTGCTTCAATCTGCTGGACGAAGGGTTTGAAGTCGCGCTCCCGCGCATTATTGATACACTGCTGGGCTGTGGCATTGCCTGGCTGGCCGTGGCATTTATCTGGCCGGACTGGCGTTTTCTCAGGCTTCCTGCCGTGGCAGAGCGAACGCTGAATGCTAACTGCCGCTACCTGGACGCAGTCCTGGTTCAATATCATCAGGGCAAAGATAATCGCCTTGATTATCGCATCGCGCGGCGCGATGCCCACAACGGTGATGCAGAACTGGCTGCTGTGGTATCGAATATCTCGGTTGAAAGTAAAGCGGATAGCGGACTTCGTGAAGCAGCTTTCCGCCTACTGTGCCTGAACCACTCGTTCCTGAGCTACATTTCAGCGCTGGGGGCTCACCGTGAGAAGCTCGAAAATATCAACTTGCTTCAGCTAATGGACGATGCAGTCTGCTATGCTGACGATATCCTGCATATCGATGTGGTGAATGAAGCTAAAGCACAACGCATGATGTCAAACCTTGCACAGAGGATTCAGCAAACTGAGGCTGATAATGCCACCAAAGAACCGCTGGTCTTACAGCAGGTCGGCCTGCTGGTGGCATTGTTACCTGAAATTGCCAGGCTTAAACAGCAGATTGTTCAACGTGCCGGCAACCAGGCTTGCTGAAAAAATCACCCTTTTCGTTGCGCGTTGCTTTTAAACCAGGCGCGCAATTCCTCTTTGACTGCGGTAGGCAACGCCTCATAGTGGCTGCCAACTATAGCCCCTTCAAGAGCAAATAGCACCGAAAGGCCAAGATGTTTATTGATAGTCCGCAGTTTAAGCCAGCTTCGTTTTGCCCCCTGCTCCATGAGCATTTCAATGGAACAAATACCGACTTCTCGCAGCAATGCTTCCATCCGAATCCCCATATTGGGTAGATCTTTAATCCGCCGATTTCTTAGCCTGTCTTTTAATTCCTGCCGTGCACCATTCAGACACAGTGAGGAAATAGCCACTAACTGGTCGGCATCGGACCACAGCACACCATCAACACGGTAGTAATTAAGGGCAACCGGCAGACCTCGCTTTACAAAATGCAGAGGCTGCATTTTCCTTTCACTTATATAGGGCTGGGCCTGTTCGCAGGCACGAAGATACAGTTCTCCATCGGCAACAACTGCAAATACGGTCTTCGCTACAGACAGGCTATAGCCACCAAACTGTGTGCGAGATTCCACTGGCCCCAATGCCGCCAAACGCTGTTTCGTCTGCTCAATTCTCTGTTTTGAACTACTCATAGCAACTCCCTGCTTAGCTTAAGAAGATTCGCATAAATCCCGAAAAATCAACATATTGAAACATAGGCAATCCGTATTACAGGTTCAATGAATAAATGAGAATGTTTCAAGTTATCTTGCGATTTTGCGAGGCGTAATCAAAAAAATAAGGTTGATCTTTACTCATTACATATATACTGTATATCTATACAGTGACATTGCGAGCGAAGACATCATGCATACCTATTTCCCGAAATCTCAATCAGTTAATAGTGCATTCCACGTTTCATCACGCGTGACATCTGCTCCAGCTAATGCCGCTGGCCTGATTAGCGAATTAATTTACAGCGAGAACCAACCCGGCATGACGCAGCTGTTATTGCTGCCTCTTTTACAGCAGTTAGGCAAGCAGTCCCGCTGGCAGCTGTGGCTCACTCCTCACCAAAAGTTGAGCCGCGACTGGTTGCAACGTTCCGGGCTTCCTTTAGATCGCGTTATGCAGGCGACACATTCAGGACCAATCACTACCGTTGAGGCAATGATTAAGGCACTGCAAACAGGGAATTACAGTGTTGTTTTGGGGTGGTTCGAAGAGGATGTTTCGGAGAGCGATCGTGCACGACTGCTGGCAGCAGCAAACTCTGGTCAGGCTCTGGGCTTAATCATGCGCCCCGATCGTGCAAATTCTCAGTCAGGCAGACCGCTTAGCGGGTTAAAAATTCATTCAAGTTTGTATCATTAAGTAAAAACGAGATAATTCTTAAGGATTTTTTCTCGTGGTACACGCCTCCAGCCCCAGATAATGTTATGGCGCGGCTGTACAATAGCTTAGCTGCGTCTCTGACCATTTCTTATACACATAATTCCCTTCGGAATGTTAAAAAATATGTAAGATTCCCCATTTTTTTAGCGGCCAGCGTCATATCACACTTGTAAGTTTGCTAGTACGTTGTAGACTTTATCTCGCCAGGGTGCTCAATAACCTCCTTTTTTTGGAAGAGTCATAAACGAGCATTACAACCCGGCAAAGGATTTAACCAAAGAGCTTAATTTAAGCTCATTGCCTATTTGGATGATAACGAGGCGCAAAAATGAAAAAGACAGCTATCGCAATTGCAGTGGCACTGGCTGGCTTCGCTACCGTAGCGCAGGCCGCTCCTAAAGATGACACTTGGTATACCGGTGCTAAACTGGGCTGGTCTCAGTACCACGACAAAGGTTACTACGGTAACGGTTACCAAAACAACGACGGCCCAACTCATGAAAACCAGCTTGGTGCTGGTGCATTCGTTGGTTATCAGGCGAATCCATACCTGGGCTTCGAACTGGGTTATGATTGGCTTGGCCGTATGCCTTACAAAGGCGACCGGGTTAACGGCGCATTCAAAGCGCAGGGCGTTCAGCTGGCAGCTAAGTTGAGCTACCCGGTTCTGGACAACCTGGACCTGTACACCCGTCTGGGTGGTATGGTATGGCGTGCTAACTCCACTCAGCAGGAAGTTGGCGGCGCTCGCATCAGCGACCACGATACCGGCGTTTCTCCACTGGCAGCAGTGGGTATTGAATATGCTCTGACTCCAAACTGGGCAACTCGTCTGGACTATCAGTGGGTGAACAACATCGGTGACGCAGGTACCGTTGGTGCGCGTCCTGATAACTCTATGCTCAGCGTAGGTGTTTCTTACCGTTTCGGTCAGGAAGAAGCTGCTCCGGCACCGGCTCCAGCACCCGCTCCGGCTCCAGTTGTTGAAACCAAGCGTTTCACCCTGAAGTCTGACGTGCTGTTCAACTTCAACAAAGCCACTCTGAAACCAGAAGGTCAGCAGGCTCTGGATCAGCTGTACACCCAGCTGAGCAATCTGGACCCTAAAGATGGTTCTGTTGTCGTTCTGGGCTTCACAGACCGCATTGGTTCTGAAGAATACAACCAGAAACTGTCTGAGAAACGTGCTCAGTCAGTAGTGGATTACCTGGTATCTAAAGGTATCCCAGCTAACAAGATCTCTGCACGTGGCCAGGGTAAATCTAACCCTGTTACCGGCAACACCTGTGACAGCGTGAAAGGCCGTCAGGCTCTGATCGACTGCCTGGCGCCAGACCGTCGCGTAGAAATCGAAGTTAAAGGTATCAAAGACGTTGTGACTCAGCCTCAGGCTTAAGTCACGCTTTGATCAAAAAACCCCGCTCAGGCGGGGTTTTTTATTTCCTTCATTACAGCATCTAAGAGTTAAATTGCTTTCCGTCCTGCTACTCAGGTTTACCGAGAATAGCCTTCAGATCCTGCTTAAGTGAGGACATCTGACTGGCATACTGCTCTTTACGTTCCGCATCCTCAATAAGCTGCACCACCGTTTCCGAAAGCGTACTGTTACGGCGCTGCGCCAGCCCAGCAAGACGCTGCCACACCAGATATTCCAGATCGATAGACTTCTTGCGCGTATGCTGATGCTCAGCATTAAAATGGCGTTTACGACGCGCGCGAATCGTCTGCTTCATACGGTTCTCAAGAGCCGGATTAATATGCTGGTTAATCCAGGTCAAAACCAGATTGGGACTGTTCTCCATCCCCAACAACTCATCCACGACCGCCTGCGCTGCGCTTAGCTCGACATAGCGCGTGATCGCTTCACCTTCGCGGTATTTTTTGACCAGGTATTTCCATTTCCATCCGCTTTCAAGATTTTCCAGTTGTTGATATTTCATCGGAATCTCATGCTGACCCTATAACAAGTTAAGAATAACAGCTTTTTTTAATCTGGCTGCAAAGAAAACCGGAACCAGGGCGCGAATCTCAATTCAGATAATACAGAACCGCATGTCTGCTGTGCTTAACAGGCTGAATTATTGTATAATGCCGCTTTTATTCATTTCAGAAAAATACGATAACTTTGACCAACAACCGATTAGAGTGGCGCGCCCTACAACCCGATACAGAACGCTTCCAGCATCTCATCTCGCAGGCTGCCACCACTGAGACAGAGTGTTTTGCTAACGTGCAGCCTCGCCTGTTCAACGGCCTCAGCCTGCTTCTGCAAACCCCGGCTAAAGTACCGCTTATGCTGGTCAAAAGTGCCGAAAGCGCCGAATACCTGGCTTTGTTACAGGATGTCCTCTCTTCCCTCGTCGAATCAGATGAAGAGGATGATGCAACTCTGTTACACGGTGGGCACTACCAGGTTGAATCGCATAAGGTCGTCTGGCGCCCTGTGGAAAATTCAGACGATAATTTTGCCAGTACCGGCGGCGTTCATCAGGCTGACTGGATCGAAGCCGAGCAGCTTTTTGGCTGTGTTCGTGTTTATAACTCAATTCTGACGCTGTCTCCAGGTCTTGTTCACCGTGCAAACGGCGGTGTGCTGATCCTCTCTCTGCGTGCGCTGCTGGCACAGCCTTTACTCTGGCTACGCCTGAAAAAAATTATGGTTAATCAGCGCTTCGACTGGTATTCACAGGATGAAACACGGCCGCTCCCGCTTGACGTTCCGTCAATGCCGATGCAGCTTCGTCTGGTTCTTATCGGCGACCGTGATGCCCTGGCTGATTTTCAGGATATGGAGCCCGAGCTGGCTTCGCTGTCGCTGTATAGCGAGTTTGAAGAAAATATCCAGCTGGTTGATGAGGAAGAGTTCACTAACTGGATACAGTGGGTGCTAAGCGTTGCACAGGGCCTTGGTTATCCTGCCCCAGCTGCTGATTTCTGGCCAGTACTCATCCGCGAAGCAGCCCGCTATACCGGCGATCAGGAGATGCTTCCGCTAGATCCCACCTGGCTGGCACGCCAGCTGCAGGATGCTGTACTTTATAGCGAAAATGAAAGCGTAAGTGGCGAAAATTTACGCGATGCCCTCACTACACGCGAATGGCGCGAAGGTTTTCTTTCCGAACGTGTACGCGACGATATCCTGCTCGACCAGATTCTGATCGAAACCGAAGGCGAGATGGTTGGCCAAATCAACGCACTTTCAGTGATCGATTTCCCGGGTCATCCACGTCCGTTTGGTGAGCCTTCACGTATCAGCTGTGTGGTGCATGTAGGTGACGGCGAGTTTACCGACGTAGAGCGTAAAGCAGAACTCGGCGGAAATATCCATGCTAAAGGCATGATGATTATGCAAGCCTGGCTGATCGCCGAGCTGGAGCTGGATCAGCAGCTGCCCTTCTCCGCTTCCCTGGTATTTGAACAGTCATATTCAGAAGTTGATGGCGACAGTGCCTCGCTGGCAGAGCTTTGTGTATTAATCAGCGCGCTCGCTTTACAGCCGATCAATCAGCAAATTGCCGTTACCGGTTCCGTCGATCAGTTTGGTCGCGTTCAGCCCGTAGGCGGATTAAATGAAAAAATTGAAGGCTTCTTCAATATCTGTAATCAGCGTACGCTAAATGGCAATCAGGGCGTTATTATTCCTGCCGCCAACGTACGTCACCTCTCGTTACAACAAGAAGTTGTCGATGCTGTGCGGGAAGGTAAATTCCATTTGTGGGCGGTATCCAGCGTGGATGAAGCCCTGCCATTGTTAACGGGTGTTGAATGGGACAAGGAGAACGATTCTTGTCTGCTGCGTTCTATTCAGGATCGTATTGCTCAGATTAACCAACAGGATGCACGACAGCTTCCATGGGCACTACGTTGGTTAAACTGGTTCAACCAGCGCTGATCGGACTTGTTCAGCGTACACGTGTTAGCTAAAATTCGTGATTCACTAAAATAAGGCTTATTGAGAATATGGTAGATAAACGCGAATCCTATACAAAAGAAGACCTGATTGCTTCTGGTCGCGGTGAACTTTTTGGTGCTGAAGGCCCGCCATTGCCAGCCGGCAATATGTTGATGATGGACCGCGTAATCAAGATGACTGAAGATGGCGGCAACTACGGTAAGGGCTTTGTTGAGGCTGAACTGGATATCAATCCGGACCTGTGGTTCTTCGGCTGTCATTTTATTGGCGATCCGGTTATGCCAGGTTGTCTGGGTCTGGATGCAATGTGGCAGCTGGTAGGTTTTTACCTCGGCTGGTTAGGCGCTGAAGGTAAAGGCCGTGCGCTGGGCGTTGGCGAGGTGAAATTCACCGGTCAGGTTCTGCCAACTGCGAAAAAGGTTTCGTACCGTATTCATTTCAAACGCGTCATCAACCGTAAACTGGTAATGGGCGTTGCTGATGGTGAAGTTCTGGTCGATGGTCATGTAATTTATACCGCTACCGACCTGAAAGTGGGTCTGTTCAAAGATACGACTGCTTTCTAATCGTTCTGATCATTGTTTCAAAACGATGAACTCCAGAACCAAAAACCTCCGCACCAGCGGAGGTTTGTTCCTTTAAATTGAACAGGCGTTACGCGGTAACCGTCCTGTCCTCCATGGCCTGTCGCCAACCTCCCAACCAGTGAGATCGAGCATCTAGCATTTGGTAAGGACACATCTCTTTTGAGCGTCCGGTAATGCCCGCCTGATACCCCCGTGAATGTGCCCGATCCAGGCGATCTCGTTTCTGTCTCTTCATGCCGCGTTTCCCTCATTTTGTCTGGTGGAATCTGGTGGAAAGAAAACAGTGGCTACATCGTGAGCAGCCACGATTTAGTTCTACCTCTGCGGAAGTAAAAGATCAATGCGCAAATTTCACGCCAATGTCATATTTCTGACCTGGCATTTTCATAATTTCGCATTGCTTTTTGGTACTGAAAGGTTACAGGTTCATGATTAGCAATAAAAAAGCCTTCGATTATGCAAAAGTCTCATTTTGCGATAATCAAAGGCTTAGGCTATTTGTAAAAATAGTAACTAACGTTGCTGATTTATCGCATTTGCGATCTGGGTCGAAATCTGTTGCCAGCCCTGCGACAGCGTTCTGACCAGGGAGTCGTAACCGTCCTCGCTTTGCGGCAGGGCCAGCATAAATGCGCGTTTCTCTAACCGACCTTCACGCTGTAACATCCAGACGCCACTGATTACCGCGCGGCCATCGTAACGCCCATGGAAGCCGGTCACAGTCACGTTAAGCGTGTCGTGCTGCTGGCCAACCGGCGAAGAAGAAACCACCGCGCCGGGCAATTCGTTACTCAGATTGCTGACCAGGGTTTGCTGAAGCTGCTGGTCGAGCGGGCTGGCCCAGCGATTGCTAGCGGCGATAACGTACTGAACGTCATTGCTTTGATATACCACGCCGTTGCCCGCCAGATAATCCGGTATTGAGACCGCCTCAACCCAAATAGGGCGCGAGAATGTCTGGCTGCTTACCACCGTGCTACCACCTGCCGCAGGCAGCTGGTAGTAACGCGTTTCCGGCGTGCTGCTACAGGCCGTTAATGTAAGAAGCAGCGCTAAGGATATCCATTTCATCATCATTTCGCCCTCTTCGGCTGTGGGTCCTGACCGGGTTTTGCTTCAAACACCAGCGCATTACTTTTGCTATTTAGCGTTTTCAGTACCGGCTGTAGCTCACGCATCACCTGATCCAGTCGTTGCATATCTGCCACCATTTTGTTGTAGGCCGGCGATCCTGGCTGGAAGCCTTTCATGCTGCGACTCAGTTCACGTAGCGTATTCTGCATATCTGCCGGAAGCTCCTGCATCGCCTGACTGGAAGTGATTTGATTGAGGTTATCCAGCGTTTTTTGCAGTTCGCGCAGCGTGCGCTGGCTCTCTTTCAGCGTTCCGGTTGCCTCATTCAGCATTGGATTCAACGGCAGGTTGTTGATCTTATCCAGCGACTCCACCAGCTTTTCCTGAATCTGCGCAAGTCCACCGCTGACCGTCGGAATCAGTTCGTAATCCCCAAATTTAGACGAACCGGTCACTGGTTTGGCATTTTTATAGAAATCCAGATCAACATACAGTGAACCGGTCAACAGGTTGGCGGATTTAAGGGAGGCGCGTAGTCCCTCACTGATACCACTTTTCAGATGCTGCTCAAAGTTGAAACCTTCTCCCAGCTGCTTACGGAAACGCTCTGGCTCTATGCGGATCAGCACCGGAATGCGATAATCGTTATTCAGACGCTGAGCGATACCCGGTGCGGTAAACGGCACTTCAGCCACGGTTCCAAGACGAATACCACGGAATTCAACCGGCGCACCGGCATTCAGGCCGCGAACCGATTCGTTGAAGAACATCAGGAAATCTTTATGCTCGCTGTACAGCGAATCCTGAATGCTGCGTTGATCGTCAAATAACCGATACTCCGCTTTATTTTCGGCGGGCTTGCCCAACTCCCAGCCTTCCGGCACGTCAAAGCTCACCCCGCCGCTTAACAGGGTGGCCAGCGATCCCATCTCAACACGCATTCCGGATGCCGACATATCGACCGCAATACCACTGTCTTTCCAGAATCGAACATTCGTCGTAATCAGGCGATCGTAAGGTGCGGCGATAAACAGCTGATAGGCAATCATACGCTTGTCGGTATCAAACGAACTGGTTTCCACCGAGCCCACCCGATAGCCCCGGAACAGCACCGGATCGCCGGCATTTAACTGACCGGCTTTGCGACTGTCCAGAGTGATGCGGATCCCTTTGGCATCCGGTGGAGCCAGCGGTGGCGCATCAAGCAATTGATACTCTTTCGCTTTTTCGCCTTTCGCGCCAGGCTGAAGTTCAATATAGGCACCGGACAGCAACGTTCCCAGGCCGCTGACGCCATCGCGGCCAATGGTCGGTTTGACGACCCAAAATGCACTGTCTTCACGCAGGAGTTTTTCCATACCGGAATTCAGACGCGCCTTAATTTCAACGTGGTGCAGGTCGTCCGTCAGTACGGCACTCTCCACTATGCCAACATCCACGCTGCGACTTTTAATGGTGGTTTTCCCCCCCTCAATGCCTTCCGCATTGGTGGTGATCAGCGTAACCTCCGGCCCCTGGTGGCTGAAATGATAAAACAGGATCCATCCGCCGATCAGCACGGTGACAATCGGTACGATCCACACCGGCGACCAGCGCTTGATGTGCTCTACTCTGGCGGTACTGTGATTATTGTCCATCACTCAACGACTCCTCAGAACTCTTATCTTTTACCCGATCCCAGGTCAGTCGGGGATCAAACGTGATGGCGGCAAACATCGTCAGGATGACGACCATGGCAAATAACAGCGCGCCCATGGCGGGATAAATGCTCATCAACCGCCCCATTCGCACCAGTGCCGACAGTACGGCAATAACAAATACATCGATCATTGACCAGCGTCCAACAAACTCCACCATTTCATAAATCTTGTGCATCCGTTCACTGTCAAGGTGATGACGACTGTCGCCTTTAACGTCCCAGCATAACCAGGCAATCGCCAGCATCTTGAGTGACGGGACCATGATACTGGCAACGAATATCACTAACGCGACCGGATAGGAGCCATCGCTCCACAGCAGGATAACCCCGGCCATAATCGTCGAGCCCATCTTGTTGCCCAGCGCTTCGGTGATCATGATCGGCATCAGGTTTGCGGGAATATAAAGCAATATAGAGGTTAACAGCAGCGCCAGCGTCCACTGCAGGCTGTGCTTACGCCGGGCATGGCCGTGGCTCCCACAGCGTGGACAAACTAACCGATCGCTGGCCAGCACGGCGGTACAGCAGGCGCAGGAACGCATCCCCTGACGCAGGCCGCTAATCCCGGCCACCGGCGTCGCAGGAAGCGGCGGCAGCGGTGCCACTCGTTCCCAGAGCACGCGTCGTTCTATGCACTGAAATGCCCGCAGTTGCAGCACACAAAACAGGCACCAGGGGATAAAGCTGCTACCAATGCCGATATCGCCATAGGCCATCAACTTGACGAAACTGACCAGGACTCCGGCGAGAAAAATCTCCGCCATGCCCCAGCTCCGCAGCTGCATCAGGATACGGGTCATACCCCGTTTCAACGACAGCGGCAGTTTTAACGGGCTGACCAGCAGCAGAATCGCTATCATGCAGAACGCGGGCACGCCCTGAACGAAGAGCATAAACAGCGTAGCCAGACTGCTGTAGTCCTCAGAAACCATCACCTGAGGAATCTGCATCATGGATATTTCGCTACTTAAACCCGCAACCCGCATATTAACGAAGGGAAAGAGGTTGGCCAGCAGCAGCATAAACAGCGCCGCCAGCGCATAGCCAGCTGGCCGCCTGAGCGGTTCAACCCAGCTGGAATGAAGTGTGGTATGACAGCGCGGGCAGCTTGCTTTGCTGCCCGGCAGAAGCACGGGCAACTGTGTCATGAGGTCACACTGCGGACATAGAATCCATTGATGTGCGTGGTACGACGAACACATACCTTTCCCTCAATAAAATTACGCGCCGTTACTTAACGACTCAAGGTATTCCCAACGTTCAAAAGCCGTTTCCAGTTCCTGTTCGGCTTTTGCCAGCGCATCCAGAACCGGCTGAGTTGCCTCGTGCGGCTGGTTAAAGAAGTTTACATCAGCAACCTGAGCCTGATACGCAGCAAGTTGTGCTTCCAGCTCTTCCATTTTCTGCGGCAGCTGTTCCAGTTCGCGCTGTAAATTGTAGCTCAGCTTAGCAGCCGTTTTCTTCACTGCTTCGCTTTTAACGCTTTCCTGACGTGGTTGAGAAACCGTATTTTTAGCCGCAGCCCGGTTTTGTTTCCAGGCCGTACGCTGAAGCTGAGCATCATGGTAACCACCCACAAACGCGCCAATTTCGCCGTTGCCATCAAAGATCCAGCATTCGGTGACGGTGTTATCAACGAACTGACGATCGTGGCTGACCAGCAGTACCGTGCCCTGATAGCCATCGATAAGTTCTTCCAGTAACTCGAGCGTTTCAACATCCAGGTCGTTGGTCGGTTCATCGAGAATCAACAGGTTGCTCGGCTTCAGAAACAGGCGAGCCAGCAGCAGTCGGTTTCGCTCTCCACCGGACAATGCTCGCACCGGCGTCATCGCGCGTTTTGGATGGAACAGGAACTCCTGCAGATAACCCAGCACGTGTCGCGGTTTGCCGTTAACCATCACTTCCTGCTTGCCTTCAGCCAGGTTATCCATCACCGTGCGGTCCGGGTCCAGCTCTGCACGGTGCTGGTCAAAGTAGGCCACTTCCAGTTTAGTACCAATATGTACCCGGCCACTGTCCGGCTTGAGCTGATCGAGCATTAGCTTCAGCAGCGTGGTTTTACCGCAGCCGTTCGGGCCGATCAGGGCAATTTTGTCACCGCGCTGAACCTGGCGAGAGAAATCGTTAACCAGCTGCTTGCCCGCTATACCGTATTTAACGTTTTCCATTTCAAAGACAATCTTGCCTGAACGGGATGCCTCTTCCACCTGCATGTTGGCTTTACCCATCACTTCGCGGCGTTCTGAACGTTCACGGCGCAAGGCTTTCAGCGCGCGTACGCGGCCTTCGTTACGCGTACGTCGGGCTTTGATGCCTTGACGTATCCACACTTCTTCCTGCGCCAGCTTGCGGTCAAATTCTGCGTTCTGCATCTCTTCAACGCGTAGCGCTTCCTCTTTACCCAGCAGATACTGATCGTAATCTCCTGGCCAGGACACCAGCTTGCCGCGGTCAAGATCAACAATACGGGTCGCCATATTGCGGATAAATGAACGGTCGTGAGAAATAAAGATAATGCTGCCCTGGAACGTTTTCAGGAACGTTTCCAGCCAGTCGATAGTTTCGATATCCAGGTGGTTGGTTGGCTCATCGAGCATCAGCACCTTCGGGTTGCTGACCAGCGCGCGCCCCAGCGCTGCTTTACGCAGCCAGCCGCCTGAAAGAGAGGAAAGCTCGGCATCACCGTCAAGACCAATCTTTTCCAGCACGTCATGAATACGACTTTCCAACTGCCAGAGATTCTGGTGATCGAGGATCGCCTGCAGGCGCGCCATCTCATTCAGATTTCTGTCACTCGGATCTTCCATCACCAGGTGTGAAATCGCGTGATAGGCTTTCAGGTGTTCAGCCTGCTCTTCCACGCCTTCGGCAACGAAATCATACACCGAACCAGCGACGTTACGCGGTGGGTCCTGTTGCAGACGTGCCACGATCAGATCCTGCTCATAAATGATACGTCCGTCATCCAGTGGCTGTTCACGGTTGATGATTTTCATCAGCGTGGATTTACCCGCCCCGTTACGCCCGACCAGACAAACGCGCTCATTCTCTTCGATGTGCAGTTCAGTGTTATCCAACAGCGGCGCGTCGCTGAATGAGAGGTAAGCGCCATGAATACTGATTAGTGACATAAAAACTTATTCCTTACCGGCATGCGTCAGCAGCCAGCAGTTGTGAATCTGACGGTTACGGGCAAAATCCTGTGACTGCGTTTTGGCGGTAATTTCGTGAGCCTCAAGGCCCAGTGCTTCCAGCCCGGCGAAGTCCATCTTGAAGCCGCGTTTATTGTTAGAGAACATAATGGTACCACCCGCTCTGAGCAGGCGTTTAAGATCTTTCATCAGATCCAGATGATCGCGCTGCACGTCAAAACTCTCCTCCATACGCTTGGAGTTAGAGAACGTTGGCGGATCGATAAAGATCAGATCGAACTGTTCATCGGCCTCACGCATCCAGTTCAGGCAATCTGCCTGCATCAGACGGTGCTGGCGGCCGGTTAAGCCGTTAAGCCGCAGGTTACGCTCAGCCCACTCCAGATAGGTACGCGACATATCCACCGTGGTGGTACTGCGCGCACCGCCAAGACCAGCATGAACGCTGGCGCTGCCGGTGTAAGCGAACAGGTTGAGGAAGTCTTTGCCTTTACTCATTTGGCCAAGCATTTTGCGGGCGATGCGATGGTCAAGGAACAAGCCAGTATCAAGATAATCAGTCAGATTGACCCACAGTTTGGCATTAAATTCGCTGACCTGGAAGAAATCCCCCTTCTCACCCAGTTTTTGATACTGACTTTTACCTTTCTGCCTTTCACGGGTTTTCAGCACCAGTCGGTTGGTCGGCAGTTCCATGACGTTGAGCGTTGCCGCAATCACATCGAACAAACGCTGGCGCGCTTTGGCTGGCTCAACGGTTTTTGGTGGCGCATATTCCTGCACCACCACCCAGTCACCGTAGCGGTCAACGGCAACGTTATAGTCCGGCAGATCGGCATCATAGACGCGGTAGCATTCAATGCCTTCCTGACGCGCCCATTTATCCAGCTTCTTCAGATTTTTACGCAGGCGGTTGGCATAATCATCGGCCAGCTGCGCAATGGCGCCACCCGACGGATTCGCCGCCAGCTGATAGTTTTTCTGCACACAGTCCAGCGGGCCGTTTTTCGCCTTAAACTGGCGATCGGCACGCAATTGCAGGCAGCTCAACAGTTCCGGTGATGCACTGAACAGCGACAAATTCCAGCCGCCAAACTGGGCTTTCATCAGACGGCCCAGCTGGCTGTGCAGCGCGATCAGCGCGGGTTCACTTTCCAGGCGCTCGCCGTAAGGTGGGTTGCTCAGCACCGTTCCTGCAGGCCCTTCCGGCAGCGGGTTTTGCAGCTTCAGCACATCCTGGAGGGTGAAGCTGATACGCTCCGCCAGGCCAGCACGGCGGGCATTGGCGCGTGCACTTTCAATTACGCGCGGATCGTTGTCATAACCGAAGAAACGTGAGGTATTTTCCTGCAGGCCTTTCTTCGCCCGCGCCTGCGCTTCCTGCTTAACGTCACTCCAGAGCGCTGCGTCAAACTTGCTCCAGCCGGTAAAGCCCCAGTGGTTGCGGTGCAGGCCCGGAGCCCGATCGCAGGCGATCATGGCGGCTTCCAGCAGCAGCGTACCGGAACCACACATCGGATCGACCAATGGCGTACCCGACTGCCAGCCGGAACGCAGCACGATAGCGGAAGCCAGCGTCTCTTTCAGCGGTGCCTGGCCGGTCTGCTGGCGATAGCCACGCATGTGCAGGCCTTCACCGCTCAAATCCAGCGCGATGCTGGCCGTATCTTTATTCAGCCAGACATTAACCCGAATATCCGGCAACTCGCGATCGACATCCGGGCGCGTCAGCCCTTTACGGGTGAAGCTATCAACGATGGCGTCTTTTACCTTCAGCGCGCCGTACTGGCTGTTGCGGATCACATCATTCAGACCGCTGAAATGCACGGCGAAGGTTTTATCGCTGCCGAACATCGCCGGCCAGTCAATCGCCTGCACGCCGAGGTAGAGGTCCAGATCGCTGTAAACACCGCATTCGGTCAGCGGCAGCAGGATGCGCGACGCCAGACGGCTCCACATCAGACTTTGGTACATCAGACGATCGTCACCCTGATAATGTACGCCGCCCTGGACGACCTGGCAGCTTTGCGCGCCAAGGGCTTCCAGTTCACTTTTTAACAGCTCTTCGAGCCCACGCGCCGTACTGGCAAACAGAGAATTCATAGTGTCACTTATCGTCATCAGAAAATTGCTGCGCATTATAGCTAATCATGGCGCCATGTCATAAAGTTAGCTTCTTTTGCTGCAGAAACTCTGGCTTAACAGGGGCATATATCGGCTGCACAAGGAGCCAGCACCATGATCACACTGTCACGGTTATTTATTCACCCGGTAAAATCTATGCGCGGCATGCAGGTTTCGCATGCGCAGGCTCTGGGAAGTGGCCTGGCTTTCGATCGCATTTTTATGCTTACCGAACCTGATGGCACCTTTATTACCGCGCGCCAGTATCCCGAAATGGTGTTGTTCACTCCGGCGTTAATTATGGGGGGTTTACAGCTCAGCGCACCCGATGGCAGTAGCGCAACCGTGCTGTTTGAGGATTTCCTTCCTGACAGCGAGCCCACCGAAGTCTGGGGGAGCCACTTCAGTGCCCTGATTGCCCCGGGCAATATCAACCAGTGGCTGAGCGGTTTTTTCCCCCGGCCGCTCCAGCTGCGTTGGGTTGGTCCCCGGATGACCCGCCGGGTAAAACATTTTGAACATGTTCCTCTCGGATTCGCCGATGGTTTCCCCTACCTGTTAATCAATGAGGCCTCACTGTTTGATTTACAACAGCGCTGCCCGGCAGGCGTCAGAATGGAGCAGTTCCGTCCAAACCTGGTGATTACCGGCGCGGATGCCTGGGCCGAAGACGGCTGGTCAACCGTAAAGATCGGCGATGTGCTTTTCGATCTCCCTAAACCCTGCAGCCGCTGCGTGTTTACCACCATCAGCCCCCAGCGCGGCCACAAACATCCCAGCGGCGAACCGCTGGCCACGCTCCAGCGTTTTCGCAGCGCACAGGACGGCAGTGGCGATATCGACTTCGGGATGAATCTGGTTGCCCGCAGCAGCGGCGTTATCCGGACTGGCGACAGGCTTGAGGTGATTAAACGCCAGCCCGTGCGCACCTACGGTAGTGGTGAAGTGGCCGAAACGCTTCCAATAGACGCACAACCACCCGGTGAGGTGATCCTCAGCTGGAACGGGCAGGCGTTCAGCGGCAACAATCAGCAGGTACTACTGGAGCAGTTGGAAATGCAGGGAATCCGTATTCCCTACTCCTGCCGCGCAGGGATCTGCGGCAGCTGCAAAGTTACCCTGATCAGTGGCGAGGTCAGCGCATTGAAAAAAGGGGCAATACGGAAAGATGGAACCATACTCAGCTGTAGCTGTATCCCGTCAGGCGATCTGGTTCTACGTTAAGATAATCTTGCGCGGTGAGTTACACCGCGCGAGCAAACTGCAGTGCATCAGGTTTAACCTGAGGCGTAAGACGATCGTGCATAATTTTTATCGCATCACCCAGCATCATACTGCGACCGGCCAGGATTAGCTCCGGCTGAGCCAGCAGGCAGAGTGCCGCATTCTCACCCGATTCTACGACGATCATCGTCGCCTGCTCACCGCTGTCGCTAACGGTAACGCAAACCAGATCGCCTTCTTCAGGGCGAAAACCACCGTGCGCCTGAGTTACAAAATGCCAGCTCTTGGGCATCAGCGGCTTGAGGAAACGAGTTGCCACCAGCACGTTCAGCACCAGTTCAGCATGCTGTTCAGAATCCAGCTCGGCCTGGCGGCATCGCTCAGCAAAGGTGAAAAACAATGCAGCGTCATCTACACAAAAACCTGAAACATCAAAGGCATCCGGCGTGAGCATCTTACGGGGAAAACGTGAGCGAAATGGCTGTTCGCGAGCCAGGTCCAGCATCATACGGTCTTGTTCTGCGTCGAAAAACCAACGCCAGTTATCGTCCGGTTTTATCCTCATGATGAGTCCTGTGGTAATTATGGGTTACAGAATGTCCGGAAAAATACTTATGGTCCGGGAAAAAACGACTACTTTTTTTAACTTACAGCAACACGCCAAAAAGACTTAATAACGATCTAACAGAACAAAATATAAACGAGCCAGAGGCGAAAATAAAGCCCCTGGCATTTTTTACTCAAATGTGGGTCACAATTTCTTTTATTAGTGGCGGACCTTTGTAAATAAAGCCGGAATATATTTGTACCAGTGAAGCGCCCGCCTCCATTTTTTCACGCGCTGAAACCAGCGAATCAATACCGCCCACGCCTATAATTGGCATGCTGCCCTTCAGTTCAGCGGAGAGGCGACGAATAATTTCCGTACTGCGCAACTGTACAGGACGACCACTCAGCCCTCCGGCTTCGTCACAATGTTTTAACCCTTTAATCAAAGAACGATCGAGAGTGGTATTTGTGGCAATAACGCCATCTATATTGTGCCGCTGTAAACTATCGGCAACCTGGATCAATTCTTCTTCAGAAAGATCGGGCGCGATCTTCACAGCAACTGGAACATATTTATGATGGATCTGTTGAAGTTCAGCCTGGCGGGTTTTAATCGCCTCCAGCAAATCATCCAGCGCTTCACCGTATTGCAAACTGCGCAATCCCGGCGTGTTAGGTGAAGAGATGTTGATAGCAATATAGCCCGCATACGGATAAATTTTATCCATACAGGTTAAATAATCTTCTTTCCCCTGCTCAACCGGTGTGTCTTTATTCTTACCGATATTAATGCCGAGAATGCCGTCATAGTGGGCTTTCTTAACGTTCTCTACCAGATGATCAACACCCAGATTATTAAACCCCATGCGATTAATGATGCCCTGCGCTTCTACAATGCGGAACATGCGAGGCTTATCATTGCCCGGCTGCGGACGTGGGGTGACCGTACCAATTTCAATAAAACCAAATCCCATTGCGCCAAAGGCATCAATGCATTCACCGTTTTTATCCAGCCCGGCAGCCAGTCCCAGCGGATTTTTAAACGTCAATCCCATGCAATTAACCGGCTTAAACGGTAAAGACTGGCGAACCAGAGCGGTGAAGGGGGTGCCGGAAAGGCGCGTCAGCTGCTGCAAAGTCAGTTCATGCGCGCGCTCAGGATCGAGCTGGAACAGCGCCTTACGAACGAGGGGATAATACATGGTCACTCCTGAGGTCCCGATAGAAAATCGGGGTCGTATTATCCGGTATTCAGGCACTAAATGGAAACATCGTGGCGTAAAAGCTGAAAAAAAGTGCGTCCTGTTAGCGACACCGTCAACACCGTCTGCCGCTATATGAAAAAAACGGCAAAAAAATGCCGGATAAATCATTTAAGCCCCTCTCCCCGCTCTGTCAGGATAAACCAATCAGTTCTTGAATGTGTTTAATTAATAACTTTTAGCTATAAGGAGTGGTTATGCGCATTATTACTCTGGCGGGAAGCCCCCGCTTTCCTTCTCGCTCCACTGCACTGCTGACGGTGTGCCAGCGCGCTCTTGAGCAGCGCGGCGTTGAGGTTATCCCGTGGAATCTGCATAACTTCCATCCTGAAGATCTGCTTTACGCGCGCTTTGACTCCCCCGCACTGCTGGCCTTTAAGGAAGACCTGGAAAAAGCCGACGGGCTGATCGTTTCAACACCGGTCTATAAAGCGTCTTTTGCCGGTGCGCTGAAAACTCTGCTTGATTTACTGCCGGAACGCGCGCTGGAGCACAAAGTGGTGCTGCCTCTGGCCACCGGCGGCACAGTCGCACATTTGCTGGCGGTGGATTACGCGCTTAAGCCGGTACTGAACGCCCTGAAGGCTCAGGAAGTCTTGCATGGCGTCTTTGCCGATGACAGCCAGATTGCCCACTACGATCGTCAGCCGGAATTAGCGCCAGGTCTGGCCGCCCGTCTGGAGGAATCGGTAGATACCTTCTGGCATGCGCTGGCCCGCCGCCATCAACCGCTGGCCGCGGCCGTTTAACCCGTTTCTGTTTTCTGCTGGCGCAGCCACACCCCCTGAATTAAGGAGTAAAACGATGAGCCTGTCCGTCTTCTGGTTTCTTCCCACTCATGGTGATGGTCATTACCTGGGCACCAATCAGGGCGCCCGCCCGGTGGATTACACCTATTTGCAACAAATTGCTCAGGCAACAGACCGCCTGGGATTTGGCGGCGTGCTGATCCCGACAGGGCGATCGTGTGAAGATGCCTGGCTGGTCGCCGCTTCGCTGATTCCGGTGACGCAGCGGCTGCGTTTTTTGGTTGCTCTTCGCCCGGGCGTCACATCGCCCACCCATGCAGCTCGCCAGGCCGCTACACTCGATCGCCTATCCAACGGCCGCGCCCTGTTTAACCTCGTGACCGGAGGCGATGCGGAAGAACTCGCCGGTGACGGTGTATTCCTCGATCATCGCGAACGCTATGCAGAATCGGCCGAGTTCACCCGCGTCTGGCGTCGGGTACTGGAAGGCGAAACCGTTAATTATGAAGGTAAGCACGTCAACGTGCGCGGCGCTCGACTGATGTTTAAGCCGGTACAGCAGCCAAGGCCACCTCTGTGGTTTGGCGGCTCGTCAGAGGTCGCCCAGGATTTAGCGGCTGAGCAGGTCGATGTTTATCTGACATGGGGCGAGCCTCCCGTCCAGGTAAAAGAAAAAATTGCTCAGGTGCAGGCAAAAGCCGCCGCGCTGGGTCGTAAAGTGCGCTTTGGTATCCGCCTCCACGTGATCGTCCGTGAAACCAATGAGGAAGCCTGGCAGGCCGCGGACCGGCTGATATCTCATCTTGATGATGCCACGATTGCCAAAGCCCAGGCCGCACTGGCGCGCACCGACTCCGTCGGCCAGCAGCGAATGGCCGCTCTGCACGGCGGCAAGCGCGATAAGCTGGAGATCGCGCCGAATCTGTGGGCCGGAGTCGGCCTGGTGCGCGGCGGTGCCGGTACGGCTTTGGTCGGCGATGGCCCGACCGTCGCCGCAAGAATGCAGGAATACGCCGAACTCGGCATTGAAACCTTTATTCTTTCTGGTTATCCGCATCTGGAAGAGGCCTATCGCGTGGGTGAACTGCTGTTCCCGCACCTTGACCTGGCCATCCCGGAGGTGCCTCAGCCTGCGAAAATCAACGCCCACGGCGAGCACGTTGCGCATGATTTCGCGCCGCAAAAAGTTTCCCAAAGCTAATAACACCCCGCCGTGCTGGCGTGCGGATATTTCAGTTTTACGGCAATATCCGCCGAGAGGGTTCATGAGGTTGGCATGAGTAAAGTAACTAAACAGATCACCAATGCGCTGCTGCCGTGGGCGCTGCCGGTACTGCTGGTTGCAGTCTGGCAGTTGGCTTCACAAACCGGCTGGCTTTCTACACGCATTCTCCCCTCCCCCGAGTCGGTGCTGGTGACTTCCTGGCGCCTTTCCGCCAGCGGGGAGCTGTGGCAGCATCTGGCCATCAGCGGCTGGCGCGCTGTACTGGGTTTCGGGATCGGCGGCTCCATCGGACTGCTTCTTGGCCTGATAACCGGCATGTCGCGTCTGGGCGAACGCCTTCTGGATACCTCCGTACAGATGCTGCGCAACGTACCTCACCTGGCGCTGATCCCGCTTGTTATCCTGTGGTTTGGCATTGATGAATCGGCCAAGATCTTTCTGGTCGCCCTCGGCACCCTGTTCCCTGTCTATCTGAATACCTGTCACGGTATTCGCAATGTCGATCGCGGCCTGGTGGAAATGGCGCGCAGCTATGGTTTGTCCGGCTGGAGCCTGTTTATTCAGGTTGTGCTGCCGGGCGCGCTGCCCTCAATTATGGTTGGCGTCCGATTTGCCCTCGGTCTGATGTGGCTGACGCTGATTGTGGCCGAAACGATTTCCGCCAATTCCGGTATCGGCTATCTGGCGATGAACGCCCGAGAATTTTTACAAACCGATGTGGTCGTGGTGGCGATCGCTCTTTATGCCCTGCTTGGCAAACTGGCTGATGTCAGTGCCCAGCTACTGGAGCGCGTCTGGCTGCGCTGGCATCCGGCATATCAACTGAAAGAGGAGAATGCATGAGCGAGCTCAGTTCTGCCCCAGCGCGTTTGAACGCAGGGACGCCGTTAAACATTAACGGCACCAGCAAACAGTACAATGGCCGCACCGTACTGAACAGCATCGATCTGCATATTCCCTCCGGGCAATTTGTCGCGGTGGTCGGCCGCAGCGGCTGTGGTAAAAGCACCCTGTTACGGCTACTGGCCGGACTGGAAAAAGCCAGCAGCGGCGAACTTCTGGCGGGGAGTGCACCGCTGAGTGAGGCGCGCGAGGATATTCGCCTGATGTTTCAGGATGCCCGACTGCTGCCGTGGAAAAGCGTCATCGATAACGTCGGCCTGGGATTAAAAGGACGCGGCTGGAAGCAAAACGCGCTGGACGCACTTGCCGCCGTCGGGCTGGCCGATCGCGCCGGAGAATGGCCCGCGGCCCTCTCGGGCGGCCAGAAACAGCGCGTGGCACTGGCCAGAGCGCTGATCCATCGCCCCGGTCTGCTGCTGCTGGATGAGCCGCTCGGTGCACTGGATGCCTTAACGCGGATTGAAATGCAGGACCTGATTGAGTCGCTGTGGCAGCAGCATCATTTTACCGTACTGCTCGTCACGCACGACGTGAGCGAAGCGGTGGCGATGGCAGACCGCGTGCTGTTAATAGAGGAAGGAAATATTGGCCTCGATCTCAGTATTGATCTCCCGCGCCCACGACGTAAAGGTTCGGTCCGACTGGCCGAACTGGAGGCCGAAGTCCTCGATCGCGTGATGAAGCGCCAGGTACCACCGACTGCGCAGCGCTTCGCACAACACAAATAATAAAGGGGCGATGCGATCGCCCCTTTATCTAACGCTGCCGCCAGACTCAGGCGTTTAGCGCTTTCTCGATTTTCTCGAACAGATCGCCCGAAAGCTTATCCAGCCCCTTCAGCTGCTCCAGCGCTTTACGCATCAGCGCCTGGCGGGAGGCGTCGTAACGCTTCAGACGAATCAGCGGTTCAATCAGTCTTGCGGCAATCTGTGGATTGCGGGTATTCAGATCGGTCAGCATTTCGACGAGGAACTGATAGCCGCTGCCATCCTGCGCGTGGAACGCCGACGGATTGGCTGCAGCAAACGCACCAACAAGCGAACGAACGCGGTTCGGGTTGCCGAGGGTGAAGGAGCGGTGATTCAGCAACGCTCTGACCTGAGTCAACACATCTCCCGCCGGGCTGGTTGCCTGCAGGGCAAACCATTTGTCCATCACCAGACCATCATGATGCCAGCACTCATCAAACGCCGTCAGCAGCTCAGTACGGCACGGCAACTGTGCTGCGACGGACGCAGCCAGCGCGGCGATGCTGTCGGTCATATTGTTAGCACGGTGATACTGATCGCTGACCAGCTTATCGGCCGCCGCCGTATCGGCAAACGCCAGATAGCTCAGGCAGATATTTTTGAGCGCGCGCTTACCGATATCCGCGTGTTCAATGCGATATTCAGCGGTTTGATTCGCCCGGTATACCGCCTGCAGCTCATCCGTTAGTTCCTCAGCCAGCGTGCGCATCAGCGCTTCACGCACCGCCGCGATCGCCTGCGGATCGATGGTATCGAACAGCTCAGCAATTTCATTCTCACTCGGCAGCGTCAGGATCAGTGCCATCAGCGCCGGGTCGCTGTTCTCCTCTAACAGAACTGCGCGGAAAGCATCCGCCACGTGCAGCGGCAGGGAGAGCGGCTGCCCCTGCTGATAGCGGGCAACGTTCAGCCGGATATGATTCACCATCAGGCTCTGTGCTGCATCCCAGCGCGAAAAATCGTTACGCGCATGCCGCATCAGGAAGGTGAGCTGCGCGTCGCTCCAGTTGTAATCCAGCTTAACCGGTGCGGAAAACTCACGAAGCAGCGACGGTACGGGCTGCACCGGAACACCGTCAAAAACAAACGTCTGGAAACTTTCGGTAACGTTCAGCACGTTATGCAGCGGATGACCATTGTGCTGCAGCGGGATTGGCTGGCCTTTATTGTCGTACAGTTCAATATCCAGCGGAATATGCAGCGGCAGCTTCTCCTGACGATCGGCGGTCGGCGGCGTCATCTGGGTAACGTGCAGCGTGTATTGCTCAAGCTCAGGGTTATAGTCATCACGCACGGACAGCACCGGTGTACCCGACTGGCTGTACCAGCGGCGGAACTGCGACAGATCGACATTCGATGCGTCTTCCATCGCCTGCACAAAGTCATCACAGGTTGCCGCACTGCCGTCATGGCGTTCGAAATAGAGCTGCATGCCTTTCTGGAAGCCCGCTTCGCCCAGCAGCGTGTGCATCATACGGATCACTTCCGAACCTTTTTCATACACCGTCAGCGTGTAGAAGTTGTTCATCTCGATCACCTGCTCCGGGCGAATCGGATGCGCCATCGGGCTGGCATCTTCAGCAAACTGTGCGCCGCGCATCACGCGCACGTTGTCAATACGGTTAACCGGACGGGAGCCCAGATCCGAACTGAATTCCTGGTCGCGGAACACGGTCAGCCCTTCTTTCAGGCTGAGCTGGAACCAGTCGCGGCAGGTCACGCGGTTGCCCGTCCAGTTATGGAAATATTCGTGGCCGATCACCGCCTCAATACCGAGGTAATCTTTATCGGTCGCAGTTTCCGCCTTCGCCAGCACGTATTTAGAGTTGAAGACGTTCAGGCCTTTGTTTTCCATCGCGCCCATATTGAAGAAATCAACGGCCACTATCATAAAGATATCCAGGTCGTATTCCAGACTGAAGCGCTCTTCATCCCACTTCATGCTGTTTTTTAACGAGGTCATCGCCCAGTCGGCGCGGTCAAGATTGCCGCGATCGACGAAGATCTCCAGCGCCACATCGCGGCCGGAACGGGTACGGAAGCTGTCACGCAGCACGTCGAAGTCACCGGCCACCACCGCGAACAGGTAGCAGGGTTTCGGGAACGGGTCCTGCCATTTGGTCCAGTGACGGCCACCTTCAAGTTCGCCGCCGTCTATACGGTTGCCGTTTGACAGTAAATAAGGATACAGCGCCTGCTCGGCGATAATGGTCGTCGTAAAGCAGGCCAGCACGTCCGGGCGGTCAAGATACCAGGTAATATGGCGGAAACCTTCCGCTTCACACTGGGTACACAACGCCTCGCCGGATTTGTACAATCCCTCAAGCGCGGTGTTTTTATTCGGGTGGATATCATTAACAATCTTCAGCGTAAATGCGTCGGGCAGGCGGCTGATAATTAGCGCCCCTTCCTCCAGCCGATAATGTTCCCACGGCTGCTCATCGACGGCAATCGACACCAGCGTCAAATCTTCACCGTCCAGACGCAGCTCGGCGTCGGTACTTGCCAGACGCTTAATCTGGCTGACGGCAGTCACCCTTGTGGTGCTGGCATTAAGATCGAACGTCAGATCGATATCGGTAATCGTGTAGTCGGGTGCACGATAATCATGGCGGTTCTTAGCTTGCGGCAGTTGCGTCATAAGTCCTTCTCACGTCGATAATTAATTTAACTTTTCAAGTTTATTCCTGTTATCGCATGGTTGCCACGCTGATTCCACACGAAACGCGGGATTGATGGAAAATGATACATACTGTTAACATGAGCACATAATGTCCTCGACCACCCCGTCTGAATTATGCTGTGATCGGGTTCAATAAATGAGTATTCGGGTTATACTCCTGCGACTTTTTTCCATTTGAACCAGGGATAACGCTCTTCGCCAGAGGATGCTGAAACGCACCATGACACGACACGCTTCCCCGATTTTGACTACGCTTCTGGACACCGACGCCTACAAACTCCATATGCAGCAGGCGGTTTTTCACCGGTATCATGACGTTACGGTTGCAGCCGAATTTCGCTGCCGTGGTGACGATATGCTGGGCCTGTACGCCGATGAAATCGTACAACAGATAAAGATGATGGCAACGCTGACGCTGAACGATCAAGAGTTTGCCTATCTCTCCAGCCTGCCTTTCTTTACCGCTGACTATCTCGCCTGGCTAAGGGAATTCCGATACAACCCGCAGCAGGTTCAGGTGCACAATAATCTGGGCAAGCTGGATATCCGCATCAGCGGCCCGTGGCGTGAAGTGATTATGTGGGAAGTCCCACTGCTTGCGCTTATTAGTGAGGTCGTGCATCGCCACCGCTCTCCGCTGGTGAAGGCGGAAATGGCCGTCGATAAACTCAAAAGCAAACTCGACCAGTTCGCCGGTTTGACCGCCGATCTGGATATGTCGCGCTTCCGTCTGATGGATTTTGGCACGCGCCGCCGCTTTTCGTGGGATGTGCATCTGGCAATTGTCAGCACGCTGAAGCAGGATTTCCCGTGGCTGGTGGGTTCAAGCAATTATGAAATTGCCCGTCGTCTGGATATCGCCCCAATGGGAACGCAGGCCCATGAATGGTTTCAGGCACATCAGCAAATCAGCCCGGTACTGGCGAACAGTCAGCGCGCTGCACTGCAGGCCTGGCTGGAAGAGTACCCTGATCAGTTAGGTATCGCCCTCACCGACTGCATTACGATGGATGCCTTCCTGCGCGATTTTGGCCGCAACTTTGCCAGCGCCTATCAGGGACTGCGCCATGATTCCGGTGAGCCGCAGGAGTGGGGAGAAAAAGCGATTGCCCATTATCAGCAATTGGGAATCGACCCGCTCAGCAAAACGCTGGTGTTCTCCGATAATCTGGATCTCAACAGCGCCGTGGCGCTTTACCGCCATTTCGGCCAGCGTATTAACGTGGCGTTCGGTATTGGCACACGCCTGACCTGCGATATTCCTCAGGTTAAACCGCTAAACATCGTCATTAAACTGGTCGAGTGTAACGGCAAACCGGTAGCCAAGCTTTCCGACAGCCCCGGCAAAACGATTTGCCAGGATCAGGCGTTCGTTCGCGCACTGCGGAAAGCCTTCGATCTGCCGCTGGTGAAGAAAGCCAGTTAAGACTTCCCTTAGGGCCAGACGCTTTCTGGCCCGCAACTCCGCCAATACTGAATAAATCTCCCCACATTCATTGAATTCCTCTTGTTTCTCCTCGCCCGGCAAGTAACATAGCAAGACCCAAAATTTGGGGTAACCATTCCTATTCAGATCAATAGTGAGAGACTTATATGAGCGTTGTGCCTGTAGCGGATGTACTGCACGGCCGGGTTGCGGTTGACAGCGAAGTCACCGTACGTGGCTGGGTGCGTACCCGAAGAGATTCAAAAGCCGGTATTTCCTTTATCGCCGTTTATGACGGTTCCTGCTTTAATCCCGTTCAGGCTGTGGTCAATAATTCTCTGAATAATTATCAGGATGAAGTTCTGCACCTGACCACAGGCTGTTCCGTGATTGTCACCGGTAAAGTGGTGGAATCGCCGGGCGAAGGACAGAGCTTTGAGATTCAGGCCACCCACGTAGAAGTGATTGGCTGGGTTGATGATCCTGACACCTATCCGATGGCCGCTAAGCGCCACAGCATTGAATATCTGCGAGAAGTGGCTCACCTGCGTCCGCGCACCAACCTGATCGGGGCCGTTGCCCGCGTGCGCCATACGCTGGCTCAGGCGCTGCATAGATTCTTTGACGAGCAGGGTTTCTTCTGGGTTTCCACGCCGCTGATTACCGCTTCAGATACCGAAGGTGCAGGCGAGATGTTCCGCGTATCCACACTGGATCTGGAAAACCTGCCGCGCACGCCGGAAGGTAAGGTCAACTACGAAGAAGATTTCTTCGGCAGAGAATCGTTCCTGACCGTATCCGGCCAGCTGAACGGTGAAACCTACGCCAGCGCGATCTCTAAAATTTACACCTTCGGTCCAACCTTCCGCGCCGAGAACTCTAACACCAGCCGTCACCTGGCTGAGTTTTGGATGCTGGAGCCGGAAATCGCCTTTGCCGACCTGGAAGATAACGCCGCACTGGCCGAAGCGATGCTGAAATACGTCTTTAAAGCCGTATTGGAAGAGCGTGCCGATGATATGGCCTTCTTCGCAGAGCGCGTAGATAAAGAAGCCATCACTCGTCTGGAGCGTTTTGTCACTACCGATTTTGCCCAGGTTGATTACACCGAAGCGGTAGAGATCCTGCTGGCATCCGGGCAAACCTTTGAGAACCCGGTTTCATGGGGTATCGATCTCTCTTCTGAGCACGAGCGTTACCTGGCCGAGAAACACTTCAAGGCACCGGTGGTGGTGAAAAACTACCCGAAAGACATCAAAGCGTTCTATATGCGCCTGAACGATGACGGCAAAACCGTTGCGGCGATGGATGTTCTGGCCCCGGGAATTGGTGAAATTATCGGTGGTTCCCAGCGTGAAGAGCGTCTGGATGTTCTTGACGCCCGTCTGGCAGAAATGGGGCTGAATAAAGAAGATTACTGGTGGTATCGCGATCTTCGTCGTTACGGTACCGTACCGCATTCAGGTTTCGGTTTAGGTTTCGAACGATTAATCGCCTATGTTACCGGAGTACAAAATGTAAGGGATGTTATCGCATTCCCACGTACTCCGCGGAACGCTTCTTTCTGATTTCAGAATTAAATATAAAAAATTCATATATATACAAAGGCCAGCTTCGCTGGCCTTTTTTTATTGTTGTAAATTTTGAGTTCACTCACAAAGTTCCCTTATTTTTACATATTGTTACATATATTTTCCATTTGTAACCAGAATAGGATATTAGTAGCATTTTCCAACTAGATTAACCGCGCTACGAATGGAAAGATGCGTGCAGACACAGGAAGACACCAAACTCTCATCATGATTCTGTAACGAATTCTTGACGGCAGTGGCAGGTGTCCAAATAACTCCAATGAGGGTAATAAAAATGATGAAGCGCAACATTCTTGCAGTGGTAATCCCAGCTCTGTTAGCGGCTGGTGCAGCCAACGCAGCAGAAATCTACAACAAAGACGGCAACAAACTGGATCTGTACGGTAAAGTTGATGCGCGTCATACTTTCTCTGACAACGCTGGCGACGACGGCGATGCAACTTATGTGCGTTTCGGTTTTAAAGGCGAAACTCAGATTAATGACCAGCTGACCGGTTACGGCCAGTGGGAATACAACATTCAGGCTAACCACACTGAAGGCGGCGCTGACGTGCAGTCTGGTAACAAAACCCGTCTGGGCTTTGCTGGTCTGAAATTCGGTGACGCAGGTTCATTCGACTACGGTCGTAACTACGGCGTGATCTACGACGCAATGTCTTACACTGACCAGCTGCCAGTGTTCGGCGATGACACTCTGTACCAGGACAACGACAACTTCCTGATCGGTCGTTCTTCAGGTGTTGCTACTTACCGTAACAGCAATTTCTTCGGTCTGGTTGACGGCCTGAGCTTCGCTGTACAGTACCAGGGTAAAAATGAAGGTCGTGAAGCTAAGTTCCAGAACGGCGACGGCTGGGGTACTTCTGTAGCATATGACACCGGCATGGGCATCAGCGCAGTAGGTTCTTACTTCTCTGCTAACCGTACCGTTGAGCAGAAAGAAGACGGCACCGGCGACAAAGCTGACGCATACGGCCTGGGTCTGAAATATGACGCAAACAACGTATACCTGGCGGCATTCTACGGTGAATCCCGTAACACCACCAACTACGGTGCAAGCAACGCGGCTGTAACCAACATCGCTGCTAACAAAACGACTAACTTCGAAGTGGTTGCACAGTACCAGTTCGACTTCGGTCTGCGCCCATCCATCGCTTACCTGCAGTCTAAAGGTAAGGAACTGGACGGCTTCAGCGGTAACGGTTCTACCTTCGGCGGCGGCGACGCTGACCTGGTTAAATACGTCTCAGTGGGTACCTACTACTACTTCAACAAAAACATGTCTACCTATGTTGATTACCGTATCAACCTGCTGGACGACACCGACTACACTCGTGCAGCTGGCAAATCTACCGACGATACCGTTGGTGTTGGCCTGCAGTACCAGTTCTAATTGCCTTTTGCCGGTGGGAATGTGCCCACCGTGCAATTCGCAACAAACGGGGCTTCGGCCCCGTTTTTGTTTTTCCTTTCGCCCCTAGTTTCATCCGCTTACACAGACTCTGCGATCCCCTTCCCAACCCGACCGTAAACCTGAACCTGGCCTGACAAATAGGATGATATTTTTAACAGCTGTCGTAGACTCATGCTTAAAAAAGGATTTGGCATAAGGAAGACGCTATGGACGTTATTATCAATCGTATTGAGCAACTTGAAAAAGACACTGGCCAAATTAAAATCGACCTCGCCTGCCTGACGGCGCGCTCAGAAACGTTTGCAACTAAAACCGATTTGGCAGAGCTGAGAACGGAAATGCGCCAAAGTCTGGTAGGTATTCATAAAGAAATGGGCGGCATACATAAAGAGATAACTAACCAGGCTCGCTGGATAATTGCTACCGCCGTCGCCATTGCCGCTACCTGCATGACCACCGTCAACGTTTTCTTTTAACGAAGCTTGATCTTTACCCGGCTTTTTTAGCGCAAACGGTTGGCAATTTCATCTTTCTGACGGTAACCTGATTGCTCACTTCGCTTTAGATTAAGCTAACGGACTTCAATTATGTTTGAACGTATTGCAGCTGCACCCGCCGATCCCATTCTTGGTTTAGCCGACCTGTTTCGTGCTGACGATCGCCCAAATAAGATCAACCTCGGTATCGGGGTGTATAAAGATGAAACCGGCAAAACGCCGGTGCTGGCCAGCGTAAAAAAAGCTGAGCAGTATCTGCTGGAAAACGAAACAACCAAAAATTACCTTAGCATTGACGGTATTGCTGACTTTGCTCGCTGCACGCAGGAACTCCTGTTTTCCGCCGACAGTGCCATTATCACCGCGAAACGCGCACGCACTGCGCAAACGCCAGGTGGAACCGGCGCACTGCGCATTGCGGCAGACTTTATTGCTAACCAGACCAGTGCTAAACGCGTCTGGGTGAGCAACCCTAGCTGGCCGAACCACAAGAACGTGTTTGCCGCTGCCGGTCTGGAAGTGTGTGAATACGCCTACTACGATGCTGCTAATCACACTCTGGACTTTGATGCACTGGTCAGCAGCCTCGACGCCGCGCAGGCCGGAGACGTGGTTCTGTTCCACGGCTGCTGCCATAACCCAACCGGGATCGATCCAACGGCGGAACAGTGGCAAGCGCTGGCAAAACTGTCGCTGGCTAAAGGCTGGCTGCCGCTGTTCGACTTCGCCTATCAGGGATTCGCCCGTGGACTGGAAGAAGATGCAGAAGGCCTGCGTATCTTCGCTGCCAGCCATCAGGAACTGATTGTCTGCAGCTCCTATTCTAAAAACTTTGGCCTGTATAACGAGCGCGTGGGTGCCTTTACGCTGGTTGCCGCTGAAGCCGCCGTTGCAGATACGGCATTCAGCCAGGTTAAAGCGACCATTCGTGCGAACTACTCCAACCCACCGTCTCACGGTGCGGCTGTCGTCGCAACTATCCTCAGCAATACGGCTCTTCGCGCGCTATGGGAGCAGGAACTGGCCGATATGCGCCAGCGCATCCAGCGCATGCGTCAGCTGTTTGTTGATACCTTGCAGGAAAAAGGCGCGAAAGGTGATTTCAGCTTTATCATCAGCCAGAACGGTATGTTCTCATTCAGCGGTCTGACAAAAGACCAGGTCGTACGCCTGCGTGATGAGTTTGGTGTCTATGCGGTTAATTCCGGTCGCGTTAACGTGGCGGGTATGACACCTGATAATATGTCACCACTGTGTGAAGCGATCGTCGCCGTACTGTAATTCGCTACGGATGAAATAATAAAGCCTGCGTTTGCAGGCTTTATTATTTATTGCAGGAAAGGATTGCTGATTCTTTCCCGCCCAAGCGTTGAGATTGATCCGTGACCGGGGATAAACGTCACGTCATCACCCAGTGGTAACAGCTTCGTATGGATAGAAGCAATCAAATCGCTGTGGCTGCCCTGCGGGAAATCAGACCGCCCTACACCACCGTTGAAAATGACGTCGCCAGAAACCAGCAGCCGACCAACCCGGTCAAAAAACACGATGTGGCCTGGGGTATGCCCCGGGCAAAGCAGGACTTCCAGCGCAACATTACCTACAGACACCGTTTCGCCCTCTTCCAGCCAGCGATCTGGCGTAAGGGATGCACAGTAACCAAAGCCAAACATCTGACTCTGAGTCGGTAATCCTTCCAGCCAGAACAGGTCAGCTTTATGAGGTCCGACAATCTTAACACCATAGTGCTCTGCTAACTCGGCGGCGGCCCCAACATGATCGAGATGTCCGTGGGTCAACAGAACCTGCTTCAGTTCCACATCCAGAGAGGCAATTTCTTGTTTGATCTTGTCCGCATCACCACCCGGATCGACCAGAGCGGCTTCCCGGGTTTCCGGGCACCAAATCACCGAACAGTTCTGCGAGAAAGCCGTGACGGGAATAATATGATAGTTCATAACGCTCCACTGCCGGCAACGACAAAAGGCCGGCGTTCCGTTTTACCAGTGCCTTACAGGACCGGTATCAATATGCACAAAGTTGCTACTCGGATAGTATCCTACACCACCCGCTCGCAGAGCGAGAGCAGCTTTGCGCACATTGCTGAGAGCAATGCCGTCAATATGGAAATCCATCGCCTGGCCGAGGGTATGGTAGCTGTGTTTAGCTACGCCACGGCTATGGGATCGCAGGGAGTTATTTGTGGCCAGTGAACGATAGCCTGAAATCAGCTGTACAGGTTTACGAGTATCCAGCATGGTCTGCAAACGGAAGAGCTGATCAAAGAGATGTGGATCGATAGTCTTTATTTTGTTCGCCCGGTAATCGCGGAAAAAATGATTCAGACGAACCAGTTCATCCTTGTCATATTTTTTACCATTGAAAAATTCCGTTTTCAGGCTTTCACCGGTATTCAGATTGCTTAGCGTCAATACCCGAGGACGGGAGGTGGAAAGCGAAGCAAATGCCTGTGTCGGAAGGAGAGCGACACCAAGCGCTGCTCCTCCTAACGCCAGTAATTTACGGCGGTTAGAGTCGAATTTGTCCATTAATCAGTATTACCTGGAAAAAGTAGTTAGAAACGTGCTTTTACAACACTGCCCAAAACCTTACCGATGTAACCCCCCCCCGTCAACCCGACAAAATGTAAACCGGCGCAGGGACGCTATCTACCGCCGCTGCGCCGATCGGTGGCGGTTTTTATGCCCGCCACAGAAATGCTGAATAATCAACCGCTAGAGCAATAACTGACCAGCACGCGTCAGAATCTGAACTCCTGAGCGAGCGGTACTGTCATAATTGTAAATATCTGTACGAAACTGAGGTTGTCCGTCATCGGCAACCCACGCAGTAAGATAATAAAGGTTCACAGGAACGCGCTGGCGGATAGAAACAAAGCGGGTATTACCTTCCTTCAGCGCACCGGAAATACGCTTATCGTTCCAGCCAACATCCTGCAATAACAAATTCGCCAGATCGGAAGCTCGATTTACACGTACGCAACCCGAACTCAGTGCGCGGATATCCCGCTGGAAAAGACCGTGGTTCGGCGTATCGTGCAAATAGATCGCATCTGAACTTGGCATATTGAACTTATAGCGTCCCAGCGAGTTGGTCGGTCCCGGTGCCTGACGAATACGGTATGGGAATGAATTAGCGGATACCATGCTCCAGTTGATCATTGAAGGATCGATCACTTCAGACTCGCCGCTCCACCCCGACAGTAGCGTATAATTGTGCTTGTAAAGATAGCTGGGGTCCTGCTTCACCTTTGGCACAATATCCTTACGCACCAGCGTAGTCGGCACATTCCACGGTGGATTAAGTACCACATTGTTCAATGCGCTGCGCATCAACGGCGTTTTACGATCCGGCCGTCCAACGATAACCCGCGAGGACAAAATTTCATTACCGTTAACATAATAGGCCAGTGAATAGTTAGGAATGTTGACCATGATGCCATTGTGCATGTCGTCAGGCAGCAGTCGCAGTCGCTGGATATTTAGTGCCAGCAGCGAAGCACGCAGCTGAGGCGAAACATTCAGCCATTCCCGGGTACGCAGACCGATTAAACCATCCGCCTCCAGCCCCTGCCAGCGTTGAAAACGCTTCAGGCCTTCCACCAGCTCAGGCGAGTACACATTATCACTGTTTACGGGCACCACCGCGCCCTGCACATTACCAATGTTATTCGGTGTTTCTGGCTGTACATCGGTGGTAGTGGTGGCGGAAGGACTGACAACAGCGCTGTTAACCGCCTGGTTTTGGCCTGCTGTTACATCCGGCTGCGCATTGTCATCATCATGAACCATTGGTGCATCAACGGCACCGACCACTTCATCGGCAGGCTTCGGCAGCTCATTTTCTGATGACATCATCCCTGTACGCTGCAGGATATCCCGCAACGCAGGAACATCATTACTGATCTGCCCCGGGCGGAGGGTTTGTCTGTCGGTCAACTGCGGCCATGGACGATTATCCGTTAGCAGCGTTTTCAGTGCATTGTGCATGCGCGAATACTGCGGATGCTGCGGAACCAGCGACAGAATAAAACCGTTCAGGCTGCCATGAGTCAACGATTTCTGCCACTGATTGATCACCGACAGCGGTGGGGTTTCCATTTTGTATGGCACATTGCTATACAGCCAGACTTCACCCTTGCTTGGTACGCTTGAGGTGAATTGCAGATAGCCCAGCAGCGCATCAGAGAGCACCACATCGCGTGCCAGCCCGCTGATATTTTTATCCGTCAGCATCCTCACCCACTGGGTGAACTGCGGCTGAACGCCAGAAATCGCCACTTCGGCAAGCTGCTGTTGGAACTGCTGTATTGCCTGACTATCCTGCCACATCGGCTGCATACCGCGATTCGCGTAGAGCGGAGCTAACGTTTTTAGATAAAAAGGGGAACCGAAGCGCGACATCGCTGCGGTAATTTCAGCCTGGCTCTGCGCCACGGAAACGCGATGATTAACCGGGGCAGAAACAGGTGGGATTCCTGCCAAAGAGGGAGACACGTATGCCAGCCCAAACATCAGGCTACAGCCGATAACACTGGCCTTAGCGATCGAAGATTTCTGCAGCAACATCCTTGCTCCCTGTAGTAAGTCAGCAATTAATGCTGATCGGTAGTGAACATCTATTTTAAGTATATAAACAGAAAAAGGCATTTGCCTCTTACGTTGCAAATGCCGTTGTTGAGAGTAATCCGCTGACGGGGATTTTACCACTTCCGCCAGGTAATAATTCTACGTCAGCCAGCCCCGGTACTGCTCTCCGCTCCGCCTGAATTCGCCGGAATATCAGCGGAGAATCCGCGCAGCCCCACAACGTGTACGTGCTCGGTATTATTAAATACCTTACGCACTAACTTATAGGTTGTGCCTTTTTCCGGGCTGATATTTTCCGGAGCCGCAATGATCAGCTGCATCTCCAGACGGTCACACAGCTCAAACAGCGTGGCGATCGATTTCGCATCCAGACGTGCCGCTTCATCCAGGAACAGCAGTCGGCAAGGTGAAATATCCTTACCGCGCAGGCGACGGGACTCTTCTTCCCAGCTTTGGACCACCATCACCAGAATCGACATCCCCGTACCGATTGCTTCACCAGTAGACAGCGCGCCACTTTCTGCACGCAGCCAGCCGTCAGAACCACGGTTGACTTCCACTTCCATCTCAAGATAGTTGCGGTAGTCCAGCAGCTCTTCACCGATGGTCTGCGGCGTGCGCTGCCCCATATCAATCTGCGGATTCAGGCGCTGATACAGCTTCGCCAGCGCCTCTGAGAAGGTCAGGCGATTACTGTTAAACAGATCCTGATGCTGTTCGTGCTCTTCGGAAAGCACGTCCAGCAGCGTTGAGTGCGCTTCACGGACGTTGACGTTCAGCCGCACGCTGTTAACCTGGCCAAAGCTGACCGCCTGTAGTCCCTGGTTCAGCTGACGAATGCGGTTCTGCTCACGCAGGATCGTTTTGCGGATAATGTTCGACACGCTGCGTGAACTGATCGCCAGCATCTGCTCGCGGGCGGTCAGCTCTTCGGTCAGACGGTTCAGTTCAATCTCCATCTGTTCAATCGCTTCAACCGGATCGTCGGTGCGAATAATATCCTGGCGAATACGCTCACGCAGATGCTGATAGACGGCGATAAAGAACTGGATCTTACGCTCCGGGCGTTTCGGATCTTCCGACAGACGCAGCACATCGCGCAGATGCTCATTATCTGCCACGGCCAGACGCAGCGCACCCAGCGCCTTATCCGACATGGAGCGCAGTTCATCGCCTCCCATATAAGCCAGCTCGCGGCGATGCAGGCGGCGTTCAACGCCGTTATCTTTCACCAGTCTTAGTACCGCAACCCAGCCCGCCTTGGCATTGACCACCTGCTCACGGCCCTGATGGTACTCACGCTCAACGCGGCGCAGTTTTTTCTGCAGCGCATCCATTTCGGCTTCACAGAAGGTAATCTGTTTTTCCAGCTGATTACGGCGCGCACGGTTATTACTCAACGCGCTGTAGAGCTCATCGCGACGCAGGCGCGCGCGTTCTTCCGCACTGGCATCGGCCTGCACGCCGATATCCTGCATCTCCTGCTGCAGCTCTTTCAGCATGTCACGCTTGGCGTCATACGAACTTTTCAACGACGCCAGCACCTGAGAATACTGGGTCAGCTGCGTCTGATGCTGTCGAAGCTGCTCGCGGGCGCGGGCGCGTTCGCCTTCCGCCTGCTCCAGACGCTGGCGCAGTTTTTCATTCAGATCGCTGGTGCCGTTGAGCATACCGGCGGAGTCGGTATAGCTGAAGTGCGTGCGGCGCTGAACAACTTCAGTTAGCGCAAAAGCCTGCTGGCGCGCATCACGCTGCTGCTGCTGTGCCTGCTGATAGTCGAGCTTCAGCTGTTCGTGCTGTTCGGGATCGCTTTGCAATACTGAAAGGATCGGCTCCAGCTTTGCCAGATGTGCAGCATGCTGCTGAATGAACCGCGCAGCTTCCTGCGCCTCGTCCAGACGCTCAAGCACTTCGTCGTAACGGTCCTGCAGCGTGTCATCCAGTAGCAGGCTGACGCGCGGCAGCAGGCGATTCAGCTGCGCGACGCCCTCTTTTGCCTGGTCAAACTGCTGGCGCTGCTGCTGATTTTCACTTTCGTGATTGCTCAACACGCGTTCAACTTCACTCCGGCGGCTGTTAAGCTGACGCATTTCCGCTTCCGGATCGGATTCAAATGCCACGCCAAGATGGCTACCGACAAACCGACTGAAGGACTGGTGCAGGCGCTGCGCTTTTTGCACGTCAAAAGAGAGCGTAGCGTAGCGCTCGGCGAGGGTTTCCCGCTCGGCGTGCAGCAGCTCAAGCTGATTTTCACGCGCGGCACGGCCGAACAGCGGTACTTTAGGGAAACGGGAGTAGCGCCACTGGCGATCGCCGGCTTTCACCACCACCGCTTTTTCCAGCTCCTCTACGTTAAATACGCTGTCATCGAACGACTGCGGATCGCCTTCGATCAGGTAAAGGTCTTCCGGGCAATCTTCAAGCCCGTCCAGCAGGTCACGGACCAGCGAAAGGTCAGGTACCACAATCGCATGGCGAGACGGACCGTAAAGCGCCGAGAAGTAAGGCGCGTCATCGATGGTCACATCATCATAAATTTCTGACAGCAGCACGCCGCCAAAACGCTCGGCCAGGGCATTAAGACGGTTATCTTCCGCCCCGCCCGGCTGGCTCAGTCGTTCAATTTGCTGTTCGAGTTCGCGTTTGCGGGCAGCAACTTCGTCACGCTCAACTGTGGTTTCTCGCTCGCTCTCCAACAGCTGCTGCATGAACTCGGTTACCTGCTGGCTGCTTTCCAGCGGCTGCCCGGTTTGTTCACTGAGCTGGGTCAGGATCTCCTGCGCAGCCAGCCACTGTGGAGCCTGGCGGGTCAGACGCGTAATGCGTTCTCGCAGCTGCTCCAGCTCCTGGCGCAGTGCCATGCGGCGTTCACCGGCATCGGCGACGCTGTCGTTCAGCAGTTCGATCTGCGCTTCCAGTTCGCCGTGAAGCGCCTCAAGTTCATCAGCTTCAACACGATTGCCGTGACGTTTACAGAACTCATTCAGCAGGCGTTCAGCATCCTGCTGTTCGCGCAGGCGCTGCTCCAGCTCGGAAAGACGGGAACGCAACGGCTGAAGCTGTTCCGCGTGGTAGCGCTGGTTGGCGGCATCGCGCAGCATGTCACGCCCGGTCTGCCATGCATCGGCACGACTAACCGGACCGGCAATACGCGTAACCAACTCAAAAGCCTGCTCAAACTGGCTGTGGGCGGCCTGCGCTACGCTCATTTTTTGTTCCAGCTGCAGCAGTTTTTCAGTTGCTTCCTGCTCTTTAGCCTGGAAGGTTTCCTGCCACTCTTCAGCATTTTCCACGCTGAGATCGCCCAGCTGACAAATCTCTTTTGCACGCTGCAACGCCTGAAGCGCCTGCTGATATTGAATAGCGCGGGTCTGCTGTACGTCCAGCGCCTGCTGATAATCGGCAAGCTGACTTTTCAGCTCATCCACTTCCAGCTCGGCCGCTTCGTTGCGCGCTTCATTTTCTTCCTGTACTTCGCGCGCTTCCGCCACCACTTCGTTCTGCTCTTCCAGGCGGAAGGTCAGCTCTTCAAGATCAGCATCATAGCGGTCGATTTTTTCCTGCTGGCGCAGCGCGGTCTGCACCAGATTGAGGTGATCGCTGGCACCCTGATAGTCGGTTTCAAGATCGCTCTCAGCGCCGTTTTGTTCGGCCAGTTCACGTGCCATTTCAACGTGGCGGAACTGCTCGGCGACCAGCTGTTTACGGCTGGTGAACAGCTCGCTGCGCAGCTGAATAGCGCCATCCAGATGAATACGCCGCTCGTTGGCGTGCCGCATATAATCTGCGGCAACGTAGCTGGTCGCTTCAGAAATCAGATGCTTAAAGAGATCGCGATCGGACTGGGTCACGCGGATCGCTTCCAGCGTCATGCGGTTTTCCCGCAGCGCGGCTTCCATGTCCTGGAATGCCTTACGCACGCCGCTATTTTCCGGCAGCAGGTAATCGCGCAGCGAGCGGGTGATCGCACTGGAGATACCGCCGTAAAGCGAAGCTTCAATCAGGCGATAGTATTTGCTGCGGTCAGCGGCAGAGCGCAGGCGGCGAGCCACAATACCCAGGTCAAACATCACCGCATGATAATCGGTGATTGAGTTGTACTGTTTAAATTGCACGCTTTCCATCGCTTCGAACTTGTCTTTCAGTTCGCTGAGCGGCAGCACGCGCGCCTGGCGGGCATTGACCGTTTCGGTCAGGATTTCCGTCGGATTGATTGCCGTTGGCAGGCCGTGAATGCTGAACGGTTTGATATCCACTTTACGATCGCGGCCTGCGACCTGCTGCAGGCGGACGCCGACGATTACCCGCTGATGGCGCGAATTCACCACGTCCAGCGCGGCGTAACACACGCCCGGGCGCAGTTTGCCGTGCAGCCCCTTGTCGCGGGAACCCGACGTCGCACCCGCTTCCGTGGTGTTACGGAAGTGCAGCAGCGTCAAGTCGGGGATCAGCGCGGTAACGAAGGCCGCCATGGTGGTCGATTTACCGGCACCGTTACCGCCGGAGAGCGTGGTGACCAGCTCATCAAGGTCAAAGGTACGCGCAAAAAAACCGTTCCAGTTAATCAGCGTCAGTGAGCGAAACTTGCCACGATCAATCATTTATTCTTCCTCTCCGCTTTCCTGCGCGCTGTGGTCTGCTTCACCGTCATCATGCTCATCGTTCAGCGCCAGTCCGCCATCCAGCTGCATCGCCTCGCCATCGCGAATCATCCGCAGCTGCGCATCGCGAGCATCATCGCCGCTGCGCACATCGGCGCCGAAGCGAAATACCGATTCGGTAATGCGGAACTTACTGCTGTCATTACCCATAAACCACACCATGCCCAGACGGCGCAGGCGGTTCAGCGAGGCTCGCATTTTTTCCTGCAGCTTCTGTCGGTCAAGGTCAGAGCCCGTTGAACGCTGGTTCACCAGCTTCAGCAGCTTACCTTCATCCGCTAACGACATCAGCTCATCGTGCAGCTCCTGCTGGCTGAAAATCCCTTCATTGGCCAGGCGTTCCGGGCTGAGATAGAGGTAGCAGAGAATTTTTCCGACCATCATATCCAGCTCGGAAAGGACCGAGCGCGGGATCAGCGTTGTGGAGCGCGGACGAAGGTAGAAAAAACCTTCCGGTGCGCGGATCAGTTCAACGTTGTAGCGCGAGTAAAAATCTTCCAGAAACTCCTGATAATCCATCAGGAAAGCGTGATTATCTAACTCTTCAATACCAATATGACGGCCTGCGCGCAGCTGGCTGTCCAGCGCCGGAAAAATCGGGTTAGCCAGTGCCTGCGCCAGCTTAACCGGCATCACTTGTTCAATATTTGTCGATGACATGTGCCTGCACCTTGGCTCCGTAATCATTAATGGCCTGCCACTCAGCGGACAAACCGGAGAAATCTGCTTCGGCCACGCCTAAGCGCACGGCCTGATCGACAACAATACGCGCCACGTCGAAATGACGGACTCGCGGGTACTGTGCCAGGTAATCACGCATCACCGCGCCCAAATCAAGCGGCCGCTTCTGCGCTTTATAGATCGCCAGTGCCTCTTCAATCATCGCGGCAAGCTGCTCGCGAATTTCATTAAACTCTTCGTATTCCAGCTCAGACGGCAGTTCACCGGTCACCTCTTCATTGCGCAGCGTCAGTTCTTCATCGCGCATGTCGTACAGGCGATCGGCATTGGCGTAGGTGAGTGCCCACGGCATATCGAAATAGTTCTGCACCGAGACGCGAAGGCGCTGGGCAAAGACGCGATTTTTATCCATATCTATCGCAGTACGGATAAATTTATGCACGTGGCGATCGTAGCCAATCCACAGGTCGATAGCCTGCTGGCCCCAGCTAATAATGCGGTCGAGTTTGTTTTGCAGATCGAAGACAAGCTTGTCGATAAAGCCGAGATCCGGACTGTTCATAATTGAGTCCTGAATCCGCAGCAGATTTGCCTGCAGCTTATCCCCCGCCGCTTCCAGCGTATCCTGCAGTTCGCGCAGCGTACCGGACGTTTCATTCAGCAGAAGCTCACAGCTGGAAATCGCCGCGCGCCAGTCTTTACTCAGCAGTTGAGAGATATCGTCTTTTACCGCCTGCTGCTGCTCATCCATAATGCGCTGGGTAATATCGATACTGTCGAATATTTCAGCGACCGAATACTTTAATGGGGCGAAAACATTACGGTGCCAGTGATATTCATCGCCGTCTTCCTCGGCGGCATCGGCAGCCTGCTTCAGTTCACCTGCCACAATAGAGAGCTGCATAGACAGCCGCAGCGTGGAGAATTCACGCTGGCGGATATAGTAATCGGTGATGCCAATCGCCAACGGCGTCAGGCGATAAATCGCATTCCCTTCGGAAAATTCGCTGGTGAAGCGGTTGAGGAGGCGCTGACGAACCATGTCATTAATGGCATTGTTAGCACGCACCAGAACGGTTTCACTGGTCTGCTCGAATCCGTCGCTGACGTGGCGAAAAGCATCTATCAGTTCGCCTTCGCTCATTTCGCCATCCATGCGCTCGCCGTTTAAAGCCGCAACGGCCAGCAAAAATGCCAGACGTTCGGTTGGCAAAGAGACGGAAAAATCATTTTTTCGCGCCCAGGCCACCAGTTCAGGTATAGTCTGGGAAAATTCACTCATAACTCGTCCTTTTGAATGGGTTTCCGCGCTGTGACGTGGATGTAACGCCCTAAACTTAAAAATGGCTCCTGGTGGCAGTACTGCTTCTCCAGCGCCAGAACCTCATCAAATCGTTCACTCTGCTTATTTTTGTCACGCAGATAGTCGTGGAATACCCGAATGCCGGTTTTGTTTTCAATAGTGAAACCGCACTCCTGCAACCAGCCATAAACCTGTTGCGGATCGCGCGGATAATCGGGGGATAGCGTCTTACGTTTGCGCTTACCCAATCCCGCTTGTAGATAGCCAAAATTCCCCAGCACCATGGTCTGCATAGTAAGACCATTGATGTTATAGAACATCAGCGACAATACGCCACCCGGTTTGAGTACATCATACAGCGCACACAGCGCCTGCTGCGGTTCCGCCACCCATTCGAGTACAGCGTGAAACAATACCAGATCAACGGGCTTATCCATATATTGGCCTGCCTGCTGAGCGCTGATTTGTTTAAATTGCATGTTGTCGCTCACACCTTTTTCTTCGGCGAGGCGACGCGCGCGGCTAAGCATTTCAGCGGAGAGATCGCATAAAAGTACGTTATGCCCCCGCGCGGCAATTCCGCAGCCCGTTTGCCCTTCTCCACCACCGGCGTCCAAAACGCAAAGAGGAGCAGCAGGTAACGTTGTCAGCAGCGCATCAAGCTCCTGCCAGAGAATTGCCTGGCGAATACGGCCTTTAGTCGTACCGTAAATATTTTTGGAGAATTTTTCTGCGATATCATCGAAGTTGCGATCCTGCATGCTGACGGCTCCGGCTTTCAGGGGTGATTCAGGCGCTCATTTTCGCATACACTGGCAGATAATAAACCTTTCAGTCATCATGCGGCTTCCGGGTGATGTTTTTTCGGACAAAAGGAACCTGTTTTCATGCTTTTTACCTTAAAAAAAGTCATCGGCGGGCTGCTGCTTCCTTTGCCAGTGCTGTTGATACTCATGGCAGTAGGGATTTTGCTTCTCTGGTTCAGTCGCTGGCAGAAAAGTGGCAAAACGCTTATCTCCACTGCATGGCTGCTGTTACTGCTGCTTGGCCTGCAACCGGTGGCCGACAGCCTGCTAAGGCCGCTGGAAAACCGCTGGCCCACCTGGCAAAATCAGCACCGGGTCGATTATGTTGTCGTCCTCGGCGGCGGCTATACATGGAACCCGGATTGGGCCCCCAGCTCCAATATGCTGAACAACAGCTTGCCGCGCCTGACGGAAGGGATTCGCATCTGGCAGGCCAATCCGGGAGCAAAGATGATCTTCACCGGCGCGGCGGCAAAGACCAATCCGCTGAGCACGGCTGAAGTCGGTTCGCGTGTGGCGCAGTCGCTGGGCGTACCCGCGGAAGCGATCATCACTCTCGATAAACCGCGTGATACCGAAGAGGAAGCGCAGGAAGTGGCAAAAATTATTGGCAAAAAGTCTTTCGCACTGGTGACCTCAGCCAGCCATCTGCCGCGGGCAATGGTTTTCTTCCAGCGCCAGGGACTGCAGCCGTGGCCCGCACCGGCTAACCAGATGGCTATCGACTCCCCTATTAGCTACTGGGATAAGTTCACACCATCGGCTTTATGGCTGGGGCACAGTGAACGCGCGGTCTATGAATGGATTGGACGGCTCTGGCAGGCAATAAAACCCGAGACGCCCCCTTCAGCGCAGCCAGGGAAGGAGTGATGTCGCCGCAATATCAAAGCGCTGGCGGTCAAACTGAGCCGTAAAAATCAGCTTCTGCATCTCCTCCCAGAGGATATACAGCCAGCGGCGTGCAACAAACTCTTCGGCCACTGGTGCCCGCTGGAGGTAACAGGCCAGTAATTCTTCACCCATTGTGCTGCCGCACCATGGGTGAAGATCGAACTCACGCGGGGCCCACAGGACGTTACCGGGGCTGACCAACGCAAGCAGCTGGTCGCCACGGGCATCTTTCAGGATGCTGCTGAGTGCCAGATTACCGTGGACCAACACGCAGGGGTCATCAAAATCGCGAAACAGAGCGGCAAGGTTCTCGCGGCTGCGGTACAGAATCTGCCGATCTTCCTGAGTCAGCTGCGGCGGTTTCAGATAGCTGAGCGTTGCCCATATCACCTCCACCCGCTGCATATACCAGGCTGGCCACGTGTTTCTCTGGGTGCTGTCCACCGTACCTACCAGTCCGTGGCTGTCGATTTTATGCCAGCTGAGCAGCCCTCCAACGATTTGCTGCTGTAGCTGCTGCCAGCGTGTATAGGTGCGGGATGGCGCCTCAATCGACACGCCGCCCATCCGTTCAATCAGCAACACCTCATGCAGTGGCATCTGCTGGCTGATCACCAGACCGTAGATCGCCGGTACACGCACCAGGCCTTCACGCGCCAGCAGCGACAGCTTGTGCGCCTCCTGTGCAGCAATACCCTTAATGCGGAAATACTTGGCGACCATCGGCAGCGAATAGCCGTTATCATCGTAAAGCGTGTAGAGGCTGGCATCCGGCTGGCGTTTAATACATTCAACGCGGCTGACCGCCTCACCCAGTACCAGTGCCAGTTCATTGCGAAGTTGTTCCATCTCTCCTCCTGTCAGGTAAGAGGGCATACCCTGTCGTTAATGCGGGTATCTATGATGGCGCTGAGGCGGGGAATTTACCCCGTGCAGGATCAAATTCAGCGGAGAATCAGGGACCGGTTAACCGGCCCCGCAGACGTTACTGCATCGCTTCGCGGACGCGAAGTAAATCTTCAGGCGTGTCCACACCTACGCTGGGAATCGCTTTGGCAACATCAACGTGGATTTTCTCGCCGTACCACAGCACACGCAGCTGCTCCAGCAGCTCGATCTGCTCCAGCGGACTGGCTTCCCAACTGACGTAGCGGCGGATAAACCCGGCACGGTAACCGTAGATACCGATATGGCGCAGGAAGGTATCGCCAATCTCATCACGGGAAGAGCTGAACCGCTCGCGATCCCACGGAATGGTTGCCCGCGAGAAATAGAGCGCGTAGCCGTTGGCATCGCGCACCACTTTTACCGCGTTCGGGTTAAACGCCTCTTCAGCAGAGGTAATCGGGACAGCCAGCGTCGCCATGCCTGCCGTACTTCGAGCCAGATTGTCCGCAACCTGGCGGATAATCACCGGTGGGATCATCGGCTCATCACCCTGCACGTTGACGATAACCGCATCGTCCGGGAAGTTATACTTCTCAATCACTTCCGCCAGGCGCTCAGTACCGGACTGATGATCGGGGCGCGTCATGCAGACTTCCCCGCCAGCAGCCTCAACCGCTCGGGCCACATCCGCGTTATCGGTCGCCACAATAACTCGATCGGCACCGGACTCAAGCGCGCGCTCCATGACGTGGACAACCATCGGCTTACCGTGGATATCAACCAGCGGTTTACCCGGCAGACGAGTAGAAGCAAAACGGGCAGGAATAATGGCGATAAAACTCATGGATGAGTCTCTTCCAGCGTCAGAGAGCGGGCTTCCACTTCCAGCAAAACAGGAATGCCGTCACGAACCGGATAGGCCAGACCGTCAGGCTTACAAATCAGCTCCAGCTGATCTTTATTGAAGTACAGCTTGCCGTGACAAACAGGGCAAGCGACGATTTCGAGTAAACGATGATCCATGGTTCCTCCGTAATGGACCCGGAATTACAGTAGGTAAAGAATACCATAGCTGCTGCCGGTGCTGTTGTTAACTTCGGGATTAATCACTATCCGCCCCGGTGGGCCAGACGGCGGACCAGCGATGGGCTAACTTCGGTGGCAGCATCTCCAGCCTGACCTGCTCAGCACCCTGCCAACGGGCAAAACGGTTCAGCGCGCACTGTAAATCATCCAGAAGCTGCTGGCTGATGCGCGTACCGGGTTCCAGCCACAGTTCCCTGACCTGCAAAACGCGCTCTTTACGCAGCATGCGGGCATCCAGCCGCCCCTTTAAGGCCCCACGATGAAGAATCGGCAAAACAAAGTAACCGTACTGACGTTTGGCTTCTGGGGTATAGCATTCAAGGCGATAATCGAAACCAAACAGTTCCGAAGCACGTTTGCGATGCCATACCAGCGGATCAAATGGAGAGAGTATTGCGGTGTGCGTTGCTGCCTGCGGGTTTTCCAGCTGCGAATAGCGAGTATGGTGAACGTACAGCTCACCGAGTTTTTCCACCTTTACCGCGCGAACCTGTCCCTGCTCCAGCCGCTGTGCAAGATACGTTGCTACCGGCGCACGCTTTAGTCGATAGTAATCGGCCAGCCATGACGGATGGAAAATACCGAGACTGGCTGCACTGCGTTCCAGCATCTGCTGCACCGCGTCTTCTTCGCTCAGCGCGTGCAGCTGGTCATCCCACTGCGGCATCATTCTTTGGCGCAGATCGTACACTCGCTGAAAGTTTCGCCGTTCGGTCACCATTAACTCCCCGGCGCTGAACAGATTTTCCAGATGACGTTTATGCGGTTTCCAAGACCACCAGCCTGGTTTCTGACCCGACGGAGCGTCAAAATCAGCGGATCGGACCGGCCCTCGTTCACGTATATACTCCAGCAACCCGGTTATCTCCTGCTGGTGCTGATCCATCCAGGCCTGATTGTATTTCCAGCCGAGCGCGGCAGGGTTCAACATGCGGTGGCGCAGCAGAGGGTAATCCTCAATGGGAATAAAACAGGCCTCATGTGCCCAGTATTCAAACAGCAGTTTCTGAGCCAGCGCCTGCTCCAGCCACTCCGGAGAATATTCGCCAAGACGGCTGAACAACACCAGATAGGGGCTGCGAGCCACCACGTGGATAGTATCGATTTGCAGTAAAGACATTTGCCTGATGCTGGCAAGCAGATCGTCGAAAACTGCTTTTCGTCGTAGTGGCCGTAATAATCCCTGCGCCGCCAGCTGTAGCTGACGGGCATGGTTCAACGAAATGTTTGAGGAGATCATGGCGCGCTCCGTCAACGAATACGTTCAGTTGAGCGCTGACCGGCTGAACGGGAATTTAACGTTAGCCTTTGCTCAGCGCCAGAATACGAGCCAGTAGCGGATTGGCATTTTGCACAACGGCCTCCACCGGTAAATACCACCAGTTTGAGCTGGCAAAAGCCCGGGCTTTCACTGCATCCTTCTCGGTCATCAGTAGCGTCTGCCCGGATTCAACCAGCGCGCTGAGCGCCGCTGCGCTGTAATTTTGATGATCGGCAAAAGCAACCTCTTTTACCGGAGAGATACCCAGATTACGTAGCGTATTGAAAAATCGCGGCGGATGGCCAATACCCGCCATCGCAATGACGTTATCCAGCGTTACCGCATCACGTTCAGCGCCCGAGGACAGGTTAATCGCGGGACCGGGCACCAGTTGCATCGCCAGTTCACCAGGCTGCGGTACGCCGCCGTTATTGATCACCGCAGACACGCTTTTTAGCCGACCAGCACGTTCGCGCATCGGCCCCGCCGGTAACCACCAGCCGTTGCCAAAACGACGCTCGCCATCAACAACTACGATCTCAATATCACGTGCCAGCGCGTAATGCTGCAATCCATCATCGGTAACGATAATATCTATCGGCCCTGCTGCCAGCAAAGCCTCAACGGCTTCGCGGCGGCTGGGTGAAACCGCCACGGCAGCGCCGGTACGCTGGTAAATCAGCACCGGTTCATCACCTGCTTCAGTCGTGCTGGTTTTGGCACCCAGCACCAGCGGATAACGCTCAGCCTTGCCGCCATAGCCACGTGAGACAACGCCTACGCGCAAACCATGCCGCTGCAAAGACTGCACCAGCCAGATAACCACCGGGGTTTTACCATTACCCCCGGCGGTGAGGTTACCCACCACCACCACCGGAACCGGAGCGCGCCACGCTTTACGCCAGCCCCAAACGTAACTCAACCGCAGCAAATTGCTGATGAGCCCGTATAGCAGGCTAAGCGGCAACAGCAGCACATATAGCGCAGAGCGGCCGCTCCAGATGCGTTCAATCATTGACCAAACTGCATCTTATAGAGCTGAGCGTAGGCACCGCGTTCAGCCAGCAGCGTTTCATGGCTACCGCGCTCAACAATCTGCCCGTCTTCCACGACCACAATCTCATCGGCTTTTTCGATAGTCGAAAGGCGGTGAGCAATGACCAGCGAAGTGCGGTTTTTCTGCAGTTCATCCAGTGCTGCCTGAATTGCTCGCTCGGATTCCGTATCCAGCGCCGATGTAGCCTCGTCCAGAATCAGCACCGGGCAGTCCCGCAGCAGTGCGCGTGCAATGGCGATACGCTGACGCTGTCCGCCGGAAAGCAGCACGCCGTTTTCACCAATGACGGTATCCAGGCCATGTTCCATTTTGCCGATAAAGTCCATTGCATGAGCCATGGTGGCCGCTTTCTCAATATCTTCACGGCTGTACTGCTCGCTGCGCGCATAGGCAATATTGTTAGCGATGGTGTCGTTAAACAGGTGCACATTCTGTGAAACCAGCGCTACCTGATTACGCAGCGAAGACAGGGTGTATTCGCGCAGCTCGTGGCCATCCATTAAAATTTCACCCTGCTGAATATCATAGAAGCGCGTCAGCAGGCTGGCGATAGTGGACTTACCTGAGCCTGAACGCCCAACCAGAGCAACGGTTTTTCCCGCAGGAATATTAAGATTAATGTTCTTCAGCGCGGGGATTTCACGGCCCGGATAAGCGAAGGTTACATTACGAAACTCGATATCTCCCTTCACGCGATCGACGGTGCGGGTACCTTTATCACTCTCCTGCTCGCTGTCCAGAATCGAGAATAGCGTCTGGCAGGCCGCCATTCCACGCTGGAACTGGGCGTTAACGTTGGTCAGTGATTTCAACGGACGCATCAGCGCAATCATTGAGGAGAACACGACGGTAATCGTACCGGCGGTCAGTGTTTCCATCACGCTTGGGAAGCTTGCGGCATACAGCACAAATGCCAGAGCCAGAGAGGCGATCAGCTGAATAATAGGATCGGAGATCGATGATGCAGAGACCAGCTTCATTCCCTGCTGGCGCATACGATTACTGACGCGATCGAAACGTTCGCTTTCGATCTGCTGACCGCCAAAGATAAGCACTTCTTTATGCCCTTTCAGCATCTGTTCGGCGCTGGTGGTCACCTGCCCCATGGTGTTCTGCATATTTTTGCTGATATTACGAAAGCGTTTTGACACGCTGCGAATAGCAAAGGAGACGATAGGAGCCAGTACAATCAGGATTAGCGACAGCTGCCAGCTGTAATAGAACATCATAATAAACAGGCCGATAATCGATGCCCCTTCACGCACAACCGTCACCAGCGCGCTGGAAGAAGAAGACGCGACCTGCTCAGAATCATAGGTAATACGCGATAGCAGCGTTCCGGTCGATTGCTGATCGAAAAACGAGACCGGCATTCCCATCATGTGGCTGAACAACCTGCGGCGCATGCCCATGACTACGTTACCGGACACCCAGGATATACAGTAGCTAGAGGCATAGCTGGTAATACCGCGAATTAGCATCAGACCGATAACGGCCAGCGGCATCCATATCAGAACAGAACTATCCGCCTTGCCAAAACCATCATCGAGTAAAGGTTTCAGCAGTGACAGCATAAGCGTATCGCCCGCCGCGTTAAGGATCAGCGCGATAGCGGCCACAATCAATCCCGCCTTATAAGGCACAATCATTGGCCAGAGACGACGAAATGTCTGCCAGGTTGAGAGATCTTTATCCAGATGCATTATTTAACCAGCTTTAGTTGAAATAGCCGCTCATTCTACCTGGATTCCCTGGGTACGCCAAACCACTGATGGTACCAACGGTTCATTATTTGTTCTCTTAACCCCAAAAGATGCCAGTTATCAACGAAAAAACGCGCGCTAATCTGCCCGGAAAGTGCAGTATCGCGCCAGATGATGTGATTTTCATCATAGCGCATAATTATTTTCGCTGCGGGTAACCGCCAGGCGCTGTAACGTGCAGCTGAAGCGATAGCGGCCTTCGGCGCTACCGCACGCAGCAGCGGCGGGGTTGATGAAGTCCGGCTACCGTGATGCGGAACCTGTAACAGATCGGCACTCAGCGCGGCGCGCTGCCCGGCGACGAGCTGCAGCTCCGCCTCGCGCTCAATATCTCCTGTCAGCAGCACGCGCCATCGCCCGTCGCTAACCGCCACCACGCAGGACTGGTTATTACCCTCACCGGGCATATCTTCTGGCGGCCACAGCGCTTCAAACGTCAGCCCCTGCCAGCGCCAGTTTGTATTCCGATAACAGGGTAAATGCCCCTGGCGCTTTAAAGCACTACGTACCCGGGCATTGGGATACGCGGACTGTATGCTCGGCAATCCGCCAATATGGTCAAGATGCGCGTGGCTGATGACCACGTCGGTCAACGTTAACCCCTGCCATTCCAGCCAGGGAATAATCTGACTATGGGCAACATCTCCACCGGGCCAACGGTTGCCAGTATCATATAATACCGCTTTGCCATGCTGTGAAATCACCACGGCTAATCCATGGCCAACATCCAACATATCCACTCGCCACTCGGGTTTAGCGCTAAAATTCCGCCAGCTCAGCAGCAGTAAAGTGCACGCCACAAGAGTAGAAGGGGAGCTACGCCACCAGCCAAAGCGAAACGCGAGCAGCAGAAGCCAACACGCCAGTGAACCGGCTGCGAATGTGCTTTCCAGAGGAAACCAGCCATTCGGCAGCTGCTGCAATGGGAAAAAAACCAGCGCCAGTGAGCGATCGGCGAGCCACCACATAAAAGGGCCGAACAACGGTAGGAAGTTAACCAACAGCGATGTCAGTATCAGCGGTACGGTAACCAGAGATATCAACGGCACGGCCCACAGGTTAGCCACTAGCGCACTCAGACTAAAACCATGGAAAATGAATACCTGCAGCGGCATTAATAGCAACAGCATGCCAAGTTGCAGATGAAGCAGGCGCAGAGGTAACCAACGCTTACCTCTGCGGAAACGTAATGGAAGCGCAAAGCTTTGATACCATATCAGCAAGCCCGCAACGGCCAGAGCGGACATCCACAAACTGTCTGACAGAACGCTGAGCGGTTCCAGAAACAGGATAAGTGCAATACAAAATAGCCATACCTGCCAGCTGCTGCAGTTAATTCCCTTCAGCCTTAGCGCACTCCACATCAGTAAAGCCAGCATCGCACGCATCGCTGGCGGATTGCTTCCGGAAAGCCAGCAGTAGACCAATGCCACCAGCAAACTGCAGTACAACGGGAAACGATAGTTAATCATCCAGGCCGGGAAAAAGAACTGGATGAGTCTGGCTACCAGCCAGCCAAATCCTGCGGCCAGTCCAATCTGCATCCCGGCGATTGCCATCAGATGTGCCGTCCCCGTTTCCCTTAGCAGCTGGGTAATTTCACGCTTAACCTCTGAACGGTCGCCAAAGGCCAGCGCCGAAATCAGGGCCTGCCAGGGGAGATGACCATAGTGCTGCCGGGTAGAATTCATAATAGCACCGCGCCAGCTGCACCGTGGCTGCCGAACCTTTGCACTAATCACTCGCCCTGTCAGCGGCATGCTGTTGGCCAGAGTAAATCGTTGCCGATCGAATCCCCCCTCATTGAGTTGAGCATGAAGCGGACGAAGTGCCAGGGCCATATCCCACCTTTGCCCCTGGCAAAAAATCTGTTCGCTGCTGGGTAATCGCAAGGAAGCATAAATCGGAGGAAAAAGCAGCCGGCCATCCTGACGGAAAAGACGTACTCTGGCGCGCTCACCGCCGGGCAGCACGGTGTCAATTTGTACCTCCGCCCGTACTGTTCCCTGCGTCAGCCGATCAATCTGCCCCTGAAGGGATCGGGCGGTATTCAACGGCCAGAGAGAAAAGAGCAGGACCATTGCTGCGAAGATAGCAACGCGTTGTGAACAGCGCATAAATAAAAATGAGAGTCCCAGCGCAGCGATGTCATAACTATAACCGGGTAACCGCGGTATGACCGTGAGCGGCAAAGTACCGAGAATAAGACTGCCTGCCAGCTGCGTTGCCGTTATGCGCATGTTTCCTCCCTGATGCAGGTCATAGTGTGACATGCAGGTGAGAGACGGACATCAGCGCAGGTTCAGTGTTCAGAGACAGGCCGCAAACTCTTTCTGTTTTGCAGCAATAAGAAGGGAATATTGTGTGCCGGGTTCTGATTCTACAATGCAGCTTAGCCCCGTATCGCAGCCAAAAAAAACGACACCGTAGTGTCGTTTTTATCGTTTCGTCGCTATCAGCTGCCGTAGATATTGGCGCGATCGCGCAGTTCTTTACCTGGTTTGAAGTGTGGAACGTATTTACCTTCCAACTCCACTTTGTCGCCCGTTTTCGGGTTACGACCGGTACGAGGTGCACGATAATGCAAAGAGAAGCTGCCAAATCCCCGGATTTCAATGCGTTCGCCCTGCGACAGGGTCGTCGCCATATGCTCAAGCATCTCTTTTACCGCATCCTCAACGACTTTCGCCGGTATATGAGAGTGCTGGCCAGCAAGTCTTTCAATAAGTTCTGACTTGGTCATAAAACCTCCGGTTAATCCCTTTTAGGAATAGCTCTGGCAGTTATCGACGATACAGGGCAGCTTGCGCTGCCCTTAAAGCGAAGATTACTCGCCTTTAGCTGCTTTGAAAGCTTCAGCCATAGCGTTAGAGAAGTTACCTTCTTCCTGTTTGGTGTTAACAGTATTGATGGCTTCTTTCTCGTCTGCCTGGTCTTTGGCACGTACAGACAGGCTAACAACGCGGTTTTTACGGTCAACACCGGTGAATTTGGCTTCAACATCGTCGCCAACATTCAGAACCAGAGTTGCGTCTTCAACACGGTCCAGCGAGGCTTCAGAAGCACGCAGGTAACCTTCAACGCCGTCAGCTAATTCAACTGTAGCACCTTTAGCGTCAACTGCAGTCACTTTACCGTTAACAATTGCACCTTTCTTATTCAGAGAGATGTAGTTGTTGAACGGATCTTCTGCCAGCTGCTTAACGCCCAGGGAGATACGCTCGCGCTCTGCGTCAACCTGCAGAACCACAGCTGCGATTTCGTCGCCTTTCTTGTATTCACGAACTGCTTCTTCTCCGGTAGCGTTCCAGGAGATGTCAGACAGGTGAACCAGGCCGTCAATGCCGCCGTCCAGGCCGATGAAGATACCGAAGTCAGTGATTGACTTGATTTTACCTTCAACGCGGTCGCCCTTGTTGTGGGTTTCTGCGAACTGCTGCCATGGGTTAGATTTGCACTGCTTCAGACCCAGGGAGATACGACGACGTTCTTCGTCGATGTCCAGAACCATAACTTCAACAACATCGCCCACGTTAACAACTTTAGATGGGTGAATGTTTTTGTTGGTCCAGTCCATTTCAGAAACGTGTACCAGGCCTTCAACACCTTCTTCGATTTCAACGAAGCAGCCGTAGTCGGTCAGATTGGTTACACGACCAGTCAGCTTGGTGCCTTCTGGGTAACGTTTCGCGATAGCAACCCATGGATCTTCGCCCAGCTGCTTCAGACCCAGAGAAACACGGGTACGCTCGCGGTCGAATTTCAGCACTTTCACGTTGATTTCGTCGCCAACATTGACGATTTCGCTTGGATGCTTAACGCGTTTCCATGCCATGTCAGTGATGTGCAGAAGGCCGTCAACGCCGCCCAGATCAACGAATGCACCGTAGTCAGTGAGGTTCTTAACGATACCTTTAACTTCCATGCCTTCCTGCAGGTTTTCCAGCAGCTGATCGCGCTCTGCGCTGTTCTCGGATTCGATAACCGCACGACGTGAAACAACCACGTTGTTGCGCTTCTGATCCAGCTTGATTACTTTGAACTCAAGCTCTTTGCCTTCCAGGTGCAGAGTATCACGCACTGGACGCACGTCTACCAGTGAACCCGGCAGGAACGCACGAATACCGTTCAGCTCAACTGTGAAGCCACCTTTAACTTTGCCGTTGATAATACCGGTAACAGTTTCAGCATCTTCGTAAGCTTTTTCCAGCGTGATCCAAGCTTCATGACGTTTAGCTTTCTCACGGGACAGCAGGGTTTCACCGAAGCCGTCTTCCACTGCATCCAGAGCAACGTCAACTTCGTCGCCAACCTGGATTTCCAGTTCGCCGGCTGCGTTTTTGAACTGCTCTGCAGGAATTGCAGATTCAGATTTCAGGCCCGCATCAACCAGAACAACGTCTTTGTCGATAGCAACAACGACGCCACGAACGATGGAACCCGGGCGGGTTTCGATTTCTTTCAGGGATTCTTCAAATAGTTGAGCAAAAGATTCAGTCATATTGATAATCTTCAGGATTCTTCAATTTAACGTCCACCTGACATCCTGACGGGTGGGGTTGTTTCACATGCCCCATAACATCCATATCACAGGGTTAATTAAATTTTGCGAACAGCTACACAGTATAGTGCAGGGTCGTCAGCATTACCTATTACACAATGGCAAGCTTTTCGCGCGCATATTTTAGCGCAACTTCAATGACCTGCTCAATAGACATCGTTGTCGAATCAAGCACTAAGGCATCATCCGCCGGCACCAGAGGTGCAATCGCGCGGTTACGATCGCGCTCATCGCGTTCTTTTATCTCGGATAAAAGGCGGTCAAAGTTAACACTAAAGCCTTTTTCCTGCAACTGTAGCATACGGCGATGCGCACGTTCTTCCGAACTGGCATCAAGGAAAATTTTAACCGGCGCGTCCGGGAATACAACGGTACCCATATCACGCCCATCGGCGATCAGGCCCGGAAGTTCACGAAAACCGCGCTGACGACGCAGCAGAGCTTCACGCACACGTGGATATGCGGCAACTTTAGAAGCGGTGTTGCTGACATCCTGAGTACGGATCTCTGCGGAAACGTCCTCACCTTCAAGGATAACTTCCATCTCGCCTTCGCTGGACACAAAACGCACGTCAAGATGTGCAGCCAGCGGTACCAGCGCTTCTTCAGAAGTGATATCAACCTGATGATGCAGCGCAGCCAGCGCCAGCACGCGATAAATTGCGCCAGAATCCAACAGGTGCCACTGCAATGCTTCGGCCATAGCTTTACATAATGTGCCTTTACCCGCACCACTTGGGCCATCAATGGTGATCACTGGGGCTATTGCCGTCATGTCGTTCTCCTGTCGGTGGAATGTCCGCGGCTATCAGTGCCCGGACAAATATCGTCGCGCATTATACGCTGCAAAAACCGGGATAGTTACCCCTTAAACATAGTCAGCTACAAAATTTTAGGCAGGTTCAAACAACAGGCGGGTAATGCGGCAGAATAGAACGAGATAAACGCAGCTTCCGCCGCACTGAGGTGCAGCGGAATAGTTTGTTATGCAAGCTGGCTGATACGGCCAAGCTGTTCAAAATAGTCCGGGAATGTTTTCGCCGTGCATTTTGGGTCAAGAATCGTGACCGGGGTACTGGAAAGTGCGACCAGCGAGAAGCACATTGCCATACGGTGATCGTTATAGGTACCAATCTCTGCATACTGGATCGCAGCAGGTGGCGTAATGCGGATGTAATCGTGCCCCTCTTCAACCTCAGCGCCAACTTTACGCAGCTCAGTGGCCATTGCCGCGAGGCGATCGGTTTCTTTAACACGCCAGTTGTAAATATTGCGCATTACCGTGGTGCCTTTGGCAAACAACGCGGTCGTCGCGATAGTCATTGCCGCATCGGGAATGTGGTTCATGTCCAGATCGATGGCATTCAACTCGCCACGCGTACAGGCAATGAAATCATCGCCCCATTCAATGCTGGCACCCATTTTTTCCAGCACGTCGGCAAAACGAATATCGCCCTGCATGCTCTTACGGCCGATACCGGTGACTTTAACGGTGCCGCCCTTGATGGCCGCCGCCGCCAGGAAATAGGAAGCAGAAGACGCATCGCCCTCAACCAGGTAATCACCCGGAGCCTGATACTGCTGCTGCCCGCGGATGTGGAACGCGCGATAGCTGTCGTTCTCAACCTCAATGCCGAAGGTTGCCATCAGATTGAGGGTGATATCAATGTATGGTTTCGATACCAGTTCGCCTTTAATGACGATATGCGTATCATTTGCCGCCAGTGGAGCCGTCATCAGCAGCGCCGTCAGGAACTGGCTGGATACACTACCATCAACGGACACATTACCGCCGTTAAATCCCCCCTTCAAACGCAGTGGCGGATAATCTTCCTGTTCCAGATACTCGACCACAGCCCCCCCCTGGCGCAGCGCATCAACCAGATGGCCGATCGGACGCTCTTTCATGCGCGGCTCACCGGTCAGCACAATATCGTTGCTGCCGAGGCACAGCGCTGCTGCCAGCGGACGCATCGCCGTACCTGCATTGCCGAGGAACAGCTCCAGTGCACCGTCAGCCTTTAGCGCCCCTCCCTGACCTACCACTTCACACACCGTGCGGTCAGCAGACAGCGTGTAGTCAACGCCAAGCAGCTGCAAAGCATTGAGCATGTGGCGAACGTCATCGCTGTCCAGCAGGTTAGTCAAACGGGTGGTGCCATTAGCCAGTGCAGCCAGCAGAAGCGCGCGGTTCGATACGCTCTTGGAACCAGGAAGGTTAACGGTACCGTTGACCAGGGCGATAGGTTGTAACGTCAGGGAATCCTGCATGTGAAACGTACTCTCCAAAAAAATTACAATGAAACCCCGCAGCAATGCGGGGTTTCAGATTAAAAACGTACTGCAGTTTCGGCTAAATTCTTAACCGTGACGACGCTCGAAGTCGATCATGAAATCAGTCAGCGTCTTGATGCCTTCCAGTGGCATCGCGTTATAAATTGAAGCACGCATGCCGCCGACTACACGGTGGCCTTTCAGCGCATGCAGACCATGAGCGAATGACTCTTCAAGGAACAGCTTGTCCAGTGACGCATCGGCCAGCTGGAAAGGCACGTTCATACGCGAGCGGTTTGCCAGGGCGACATCATTGCGATAAAAGTCACTTTTATCGATAGTGCCGTACAGCAGATCGGCTTTGAGCTGGTTACGTTTATCCATTTCGGCCACGCCGCCCTGCTCTTTCAGCCACTTGAATACCAGGCCAGACAGATACCAGGCAAAGGTAGGTGGCGTGTTGAACATCGAGCCGTTATCAGCCAGCACTTTGTAGTCAAGAATAGAAGGCAGCTCTTTGCGGGCCTTGCCTAACAGGTCTTCACGCACAACAACCAGCGTCAACCCAGCCGGGCCGATGTTTTTCTGAGCACCGGCATACAGTACGCCGTAGCGGCTAACATCAATCGGTGAGGACAAAATGGTTGAAGAGAGATCGGCGACAACCAGCTTATCACCAAAATCAGGCGTTTCACTGATAGCAATGCCATCAATGGTCTCATTCGGACAGTAGTGAACATAGGCTGCGTCATCGGAAAGCGCCCAACTACTCATCGGGGTGATGCCACGCAGGCCATCAACCGTGGTTTTCGCGTCGATTACATTCGGCGTGCAGTACTTCTGCGCTTCTTTCACCGCGCTGGCCGCCCAGTAACCGCCGTCAACGTAGTCTGCGGTCGTATGGCTACCGAGCAGGTTCATCGGAACAGCGGCAAACTGTGCACGCGCGCCGCCATGGCAGAATAAAACTTTGTAATTGGAGGGGATTTTCAGCAGATCGCGAAAATCTTTTTCTGCCTCTTCCGCCACCTGAATAAATTCCTTACTGCGGTGGCTGATCTCCATTACGGAGGTGCCTAACCCCTGCCAGTTGCAGAGTTCCTGCTCAGCACGACGGAGCACTTCTACCGGCAACATTGCCGGGCCAGAGCTAAAATTGAAAACCTGACTCATTTCTCCTCACCACTTTCAGATCAATCGGTTTTGATTCCTTTATCGGTTTTATCATTGCCTCCCCGATGCTGCAATGATTTATCCGGTCAACCGGCCAGTTTTCAGGCTGCGGCCGCAACAGCTTGTAGGGTAAATGAAACAGCAAACGATATTTTGTGAGGCGTTTTCCACCACTGCAAACGCCTCTGTTCCTGTTTCGGCGGAATATGGCATTCTTCAGCAGATGAATTTTTGGTTGCCGGATGGCGATTCCAGCGGAAAACCCGTATCATTGCGCGCTTTCCGCACAATCAATAACGAGTGGGCAAAATGACTCAAACTTATATTCCAGGCAAAGACGCCGCGTTGGAAGATTCCATCGCGCGCTTTCAGCAAAAATTACAGGATCTGGGCTTCAATATTGAAGAAGCGTCCTGGCTGAATCCGGTTCCCAATGTCTGGTCAGTGCATATTCGCGATCGCGACTGCCCATTGTGCTTCACCAACGGTAAAGGCGCCAGCAAAAAGGCAGCGCTGGCTTCCGCGCTGGGTGAATATTTTGAACGTCTTTCTACCAACTATTTCTTTGCCGATTTCTGGCTGGGCAAGCAGATCGCCAATAGCGATTTCGTTCATTATCCCAACGAAAAATGGTTCCCGCTGCCTGAAGATGACCAGCTGCCAGAAGGTATTCTCGACGCGCGCCTGCGTAAATTTTACGATCCGGAAAATGAGCTGAGCGCCAGCGATCTTATCGACCTTCAGTCCGGTAATGCCGATCGCGGTATTGTCGGCCTGCCGTTCACGCGCCGGTCAGACCAGCAGACGGTCTATATTCCGATGAACATCATCGGCAACCTCTATGTATCCAACGGTATGTCAGCGGGCAACACCGCTAACGAAGCCCGCGTACAGGGTCTGTCTGAAGTCTTTGAGCGCTATATTAAGAATCGCATTATTGCTGAATCCATCAGCCTGCCGGCGATTCCACAAGATGTGCTGAACCGCTATCCTGGCGTCGTGGAAGCCATCGATCGCCTTGAAGCCGAAGGTTTTCCTATCTTCTCCTACGACGCTTCCCTGGGCGGAAAATATCCGGTGATTTGCGTGGTGCTGTTTAACCCGGAGAATGGCACCTGCTTCGCCTCATTCGGTGCGCATCCTGATTTCGGCGTAGCGCTGGAACGTACAGTTACCGAACTGCTGCAGGGCCGCGGACTGAAAGACCTTGATGTCTTTACTCCACCAACTTTCGATGATGAAGAAGTTGCCGAACACGCTAACCTTGAAACCCACTTTATCGATTCCAGTGGTCTGATCTCCTGGGATCTGTTTAAAGACGACGCCGACTATGCGTTTGCTGACTGGAGCTTCAAGGGTACAACGGAAGAAGAGTTCGCCACTCTGATGGCGATCTTTGATGCGGAAGGCCAGGAAGTTTATATTGCCGATTATCAGCATCTGGATGTTTATGCCTGCCGTATTATCGTTCCGGGCATGTCCGATATTTATCCTGCTGAAGATCTGCTGCTGGCGAATAACAGCATGGGCGCATACCTGCGCGATACCTTGCTCAACCTGCCTGACAGCAACTGGGAAAAAGAAGACTACCTGGCACTGCTGGAACAGCTGGATGAAGACGGCCACGACGACTTCACTCGCGTACGTGAGCTGCTGGGCCTGGCGACCGGTAAAGATAACGGCTGGTACACACTGCGTATCGGTGAACTCAAGGCCATGCTCGCGCTGGCCGGTGGCGATCTCGATCAGGCGCTGATCTGGACCGAGTGGACGATGGAATTCAACCAGTCTATCTTCAGCCCCGCACGTGCAAACTACTACCGTTGCCTGCAGACTCTGCTGCTGTTGAGCCAGGAAGATGAACGCGATCCACTGCAATACCATACAGCATTCGTGCGCATGTACGGTCAGGAAGCGGTCGATAATGCTTCTGCAGCGATTAGCGGTGAAGCGCCATTCTACGGTTTGCAAAATGTAGATAGCGATCTGCTGGCATTCCCTGCACACCAGTCTCTGCTGGCGACTTATGAGAAATTACAGGCGGCAAAACGCCGTTACTGGAAATAAACCCACACCATTACTCAATGGCGCCAGATGTGGGTAATTTCTTTCTGAAAATGTACCGCAGGCGATAAGTTAAAAAAAGGTAACAGTTAATAGCTGCTACCTTTTTTCTTTTCACAAATTAGAATTAATCACCGCCATTTTTTTACCTTTCCATGATGCTCGAGAATAATAATTAAATTATTTTTTTAAAAATTAAAAAAGTTTTATTTATTATTTTTCATATAGATATGACAAAAAATCGTACTTATCTACGGTATGAATGGCTGCATTGCCAGGCCACCATGATCCATATCAATTTCCCTTCTATACTCGTTTGTTAGACTTTCCTTGCTGACTAATTTTTGGAGAACGTTAGTGTGAAAGCTGGCAACCTCTTTGATCTATTATTACCTGCTGAAATGGCCAAAGTTGCTGAAGACGCTGGCGTCTATAAAGCGACAAAAAAACCGTTCACCACCTTCTTTCTGGCAATTAACGCAGGCGTATTTATCTCTATCGCTTTCGCTTTTTACATCACGGCAACTACCGGCACCGCCACCATCCCCTGGGGACTGGCAAAACTGGTTGGAGGTATCTGCTTTTCACTGGGCCTGATGTTAGTTGTTGTTTGCGGTGCCGACCTTTTCACCTCTACCGTTCTCATCGTAGTGGCTAAAGCCAGCGGCAGAATCACCTGGGCTCAACTGGCACGCAACTGGATTAATGTTTACGTTGGCAATTTTATCGGTGCCGTTTTCTTCGTCGCCCTGATCTGGTTCGCGGGTCAATACATGACCGCAGACGGCGCATGGGGGCTGAACGTCCTGCAGACCGCTGACCATAAAATGCACCACACCTTTATCGAAGCAGTATGCCTGGGAGTTTTGGCTAACCTGATGGTGTGTATGGCGGTGTGGATGAGTTATTCCGGCCGCAGCCTTATGGATAAGATGTTTGCCATGGTTCTGCCGGTTGCCATGTTTGTGGCCAGCGGCTTCGAACACAGCATAGCCAATATGTTTCTTATCCCCATGGCCATTGTCATCAAAGATTTTGCTTCGCCAGAGTTCTGGCAGGCAACCGGGGCAACAGCCCAACAGTTTTCACACCTTACCGTCAGCAACTTTGTTACTGACAACCTGATCCCCGTTACCATCGGCAACATTATCGGTGGCGGACTGCTGGTAGGGTTAACTTACTGGGTGATCTATCTGCGCGATGGCGATCACCACTGACTTCTGTAACAGAATCTTATACAGCCGCAGGCCGATCACCGTCTGACGGCAACGTACAACGAACTTCACGTTATAAAGGTAGGTATCACATGACCGAGCTAAATAAAGATATGGCAAAAGCCTGGGACAGTTTTGCAGAAGGTGAATGGCAGAACAGCGTCAACGTTCGTGACTTCATCCAGAAAAACTACACTCCATATGAAGGCGACGAGTCATTCCTGGCCGATGCCACTCAGGCGACCACCACCCTGTGGAATAAGGTCATGGAAGGCATCAAGCTGGAAAACAAAACCCATGCGCCGGTTGATTTTGATACCGGCCTTGTGGCGACCATTACCTCTCATGATGCTGGCTACATCGAAAAAGACCTTGAAAAGATTGTTGGTCTGCAAACCGAAGCTCCATTGAAACGTGCGCTGATCCCCTTCGGCGGCATCAAAATGGTGGAAGGCTCCTGTAAGGTTTACGGCCGCGAGCTCGATCCTTCACTGAAAAAAATCTTTACCGAGTACCGTAAAACCCACAACCAGGGCGTATTTGATGTTTACACCCCGGATATTCTGCGCTGCCGTAAATCAGGTGTGCTGACCGGCCTGCCGGATGCCTATGGCCGTGGCCGTATCATCGGTGACTACCGTCGCGTTGCGCTGTACGGTATTGATTATCTGATGAAAGACAAATTTGCCCAGTTCGCTTCTCTGCAGAGCGATATGGAAAATGGCGTCAACCTCGAAGCCACTATCCGCCTGCGTGAAGAGATTGCTGATCAGCATCGCGCGCTGCAGCAGATTAAAGAAATGGCGGCGAAACACGGCTTTGATATCTCTGGCCCGGCAACGACCGCTCAGGAAGCCGTGCAGTGGACCTACTTTGGTTACCTTGCTGCGGTGAAATCGCAGAACGGTGCAGCGATGTCCTTCGGTCGCGTGTCAACCTTCCTCGACATCTACATCAGCCGCGATCTGAAAGCTGGCAAAATTACCGAAGAAGAAGCGCAGGAACTGATTGACCATCTGGTGATGAAACTGCGTATGGTTCGCTTCCTGCGTACCCCTGAATACGATGAGCTGTTCTCCGGTGACCCAATCTGGGCAACGGAATCACTGGCCGGTATGGGCGTTGATGGCCGTACCCTGGTGACTAAAAACACCTTCCGCTTCCTGAATACGCTCTACACCATGGGCCCGTCACCGGAGCCTAATATGACCATTCTCTGGTCTGAAAAACTGCCTCTGAACTTTAAAAAATTCGCGGCGAAAGTCTCTATCGATACCTCTTCTCTGCAGTATGAGAATGACGATCTGATGCGCCCTGATTTTAACAACGATGACTACGCTATCGCCTGCTGCGTTAGCCCAATGATCGTTGGCAAACAGATGCAGTTCTTCGGCGCCCGTGCCAACCTGGCGAAAACCATGCTGTACGCAATTAACGGTGGCGTGGATGAAAAACTGAAAATGCAGGTAGGCCCGAAAGAAGCACCAATGATGGATGAGGTGCTGGATTACGAAAAAGTGATGGCGCGTATGGATCACTTTATGGACTGGCTGGCAAAACAGTATGTCACCGCGCTGAATGTCATCCACTATATGCATGACAAATACAGCTATGAAGCTTCACTGATGGCACTGCACGATCGTGACGTCTATCGCACCATGGCATGTGGTATCGCAGGCCTGTCGGTTGCCGCTGACTCACTCTCAGCGATTAAGTATGCCAAAGTGTCCACCATTCGTGATGAAGATGGCCTGGCGGTAGACTTTAAAATTGAAGGTGAGTATCCGCAGTTCGGTAACAATGATTCCCGCGTTGATGATATTGCCTGCGACCTGGTTGAGCGTTTCATGAAGAAAATTCAGAAACTGCACACCTACCGTAACGCCGTACCGACTCAGTCCGTCCTGACCATTACATCAAACGTGGTGTACGGTAAGAAAACCGGTAATACCCCAGACGGACGTCGCGCCGGCGCACCATTCGGACCCGGCGCTAACCCGATGCACGGTCGTGACCAGAAAGGTGCGGTGGCTTCTTTAACCTCCGTTGCCAAACTGCCGTTTGCCTACGCTAAGGATGGTATTTCCTATACCTTCTCTATCGTGCCAAACGCGCTGGGTAAAAACGATGACGTGCGTAAAACCAACCTCGCAGGCCTGATGGATGGATACTTCCACCATGAAGCCAGCATCGAAGGCGGTCAGCACCTTAACGTCAACGTGATGAACCGTGAGATGCTTCTGGAAGCGATGGAAGATCCGGAAAAATATCCGCAGCTGACCATTCGCGTTTCTGGTTATGCTGTTCGCTTTAACTCGCTGACCAAAGAACAGCAGCAGGACGTGATTACCCGTACCTTCACGCAAACCATGTAATACCCCGCGGGGCCCTCTTCGGAGGGCCGCCGTTAGAAGTCGGTTTAGCCAGTGGTCTGTTTTTCTTCTTGCAGGGCACTGTCAAAACAGACTTAACGCAGCTTAAGACTGCGTCAACGTGGAGAATTCATCGCAATGTCAGTTATCGGACGTATTCACTCATTTGAATCCTGCGGAACCGTTGATGGTCCCGGTATTCGTTTTATCACCTTCTTCCAGGGCTGCCTGATGCGCTGCCTCTACTGCCATAACCGGGATACCTGGGATACTCACGGCGGTAAAGAGATTACGGTCGAGGAACTCATGAAGGACGTGGTGTCCTATCGTCACTTTATGAATGCATCCGGCGGCGGCGTTACCGCTTCCGGTGGTGAGGCCATCCTGCAGGCTGAATTCGTTCGCGATTGGTTCCGCGCCTGTAAGGCCGAGGGCATTAATACCTGCCTCGACACCAATGGTTTCGTGCGGCGCTACGACCCGGTCATTGATGAGCTTCTGGATGTTACAGACCTGGTGATGCTCGATTTAAAGCAGATTAATGATGATATCCATCAGGTTCTGGTTGGCGTTTCAAACCACCGTACGCTGGATTTTGCCCGCTATCTGGCTAAGCGGAAAATTCGCACCTGGATACGTTATGTGGTAGTGCCCGGCTATACGGATGATGATGATTCCGCACACCGCCTCGGTGAATTTACTCGCGATATGGGCAATGTAGAAAAAATTGAAATGCTGCCCTATCACGAATTGGGCAAGCACAAATGGGCAGCGATGGGTGAGGAATACAAGCTTGACGGTGTACATCCCCCCAAAGCGGAAACCATGGAGCGGATTAAACATATCCTTGAAGGCTACGGTCACTTCGTGATGTACTAGATAAAACTAAAAGGGCGACCAACCGGGTCGCCCTTTTATATTCTTGCTTACCATCCGGTACGCAACAGCCCTTTGCTTCCCACCATGTATGACTGAGCCCGCATGCAGCTCAGTCAAGACGTAACTCAATACGCCCGTTTATCAGGCATGTGCCACCGGATTGATATGATGATCCGCTTTGCGCAGCAGCATGGCGAGATAAATCAAAGCCACCACGGCTATCATCACAAACAGCAAACGATCTGAATAATTCTGCATCAACATTGAAGTCATGGCAGGACCGGCAAGGCTGCCAACGGTATAGCTGAGCAGCAACGCCTGGTTCATCGCAACCAGTTCATGATGGGCGACCTTCTCACAGGCCCAGGACATCGCGACCGGATACAGGGTAAAACCCGCGCAGCCAAGAACAAACAGCGCAGGGCCCATCGCCGCGTTACCCAGCATTGCCAGTGCGCCGAGGATCACACCAAAGACCTGAACCCTCAGCACCAGCAGACGCCCATAGCGATCCGCAAGGCGGCTGATTGGCCACTGTCCAATAATACCGGCACTGACCAGCAGAGCCATCCAATAGCCTACGTTGGAATCACTCATTCCCTGATGCGACAGATACAGCGGCATCAGGCCATACAATGAGCCCAGTACAATACCGGAAATAATACAGCCGTTAATACCTAAGCGAGCATTGCGACGGCGCAGCATTGGCCAGAGACGGCCAGAAGCCCCTTCTTCACCCTCTTCTGAAGCAGAAGCGGTAATTCGGGTAAAGACCAGGGGCAGAATAGCGGCCAGAATCAGACCACTCACCCACGGCAGCACCTGCATCAGTTCGGTAGAAACGCGACTGACCATCAGCTGCCCGGCAACTGTCGCGACATAATAAACGATCATGTAGGCCGCCAGCAGTCTGCCACGATTACGGAGGGTGCCGTTACACAGCAGCGCACTCTCGACAATCACCCATATCAGCGCACAGCCAACGCCAGCCACAAATCGCCACAACGTCCAGGTCCAGAAACCGCTTTGCAGACCCAGCGCGACAGTACCCAGAGCAAAGACCAGGGAAGCCAGATAGTAGCTGCGGTTAAAACCCAGGCGCTTAATCAGCCAGCCTGCAATCAGGGTACCCAACAGGTTGCCGCAGTAGTAAGAGGAACTGACAACACCAATCTGCCAGGTCGGTAACGCGTCGTGTGTCAGCCACAGCGGAACCAGAGTATTCAGCGCAGCAATAGAAATCGTCAGCAACAGCAGACCGCAAAGCAGCACTATTACAGAACGCGACCAGATGGACATAGTAGTGAGAAACCAGAATAAGGAAGGATTTTGTACGCATCATGCCACCGCGCGAAGGTTTGTAAAAGCATCAAAAAATGGTCGCAGCACGATTTGCTGCTAAATGATTTAATTTTTTTATCTACAAGAAGTTAGCAGAATTAAAACCAGCACAACAGCTAAAAATATCTCATTGAATTTGCATAAAATTAAGCTGCAGAGAACGAAAATATCCATAACAAATTTTGCTTGATAACAATGAAAAAAAACCGCCTGAGACGCAATGTCACAGGCGGCCTGTTCAGCATGAATAGCGATCGGTATTAGCCGATGTATTCAAGGCCTTTCATATAGGGACGCAGCACTTCCGGCACTTCAATACGACCGTCTGCCTGCTGGTAGTTTTCCAGCACCGCAACCAGAGTACGCCCCACTGCCAGACCGGAACCGTTCAGCGTGTGGGCTAGACGCGGTTTTTTCTCTGTTTTGGTACGGCAGCGTGCCTGCATACGACGCGCCTGGAAATCACCCATGTTAGAACAGGAAGAGATTTCACGGTAAGTGTCCTGCGCCGGCAGCCAGACTTCCAGATCGTAAGTCTTGGTTGAACCAAAGCCCATATCACCGGTGCACAGCAGCACTTTACGGTACGGCAGATTAAGCAACTGCAGCACTTTCTCTGCGTGCCCTACCAGTTCTTCCAGCGCATCCATGGAGTCTTCAGGACGAGTAATATGTACCATCTCGACTTTATCGAACTGGTGCATACGAATCAGGCCACGGGTATCTCGTCCATAAGCACCGGCCTCGGAACGGAAGCACGGCGTATGCGCGGTCATCTTCAGCGGCAGTGACTCTTCTTCCAGGATCTCATCGCGAACCAGGTTAGTCAGCGGCACTTCCGAGGTTGGGATCAGCGCATAGTTGCTGCTGGAGGCTTCTTCTTCCAGAGGACGGGTATGGAACAGATCTTCGCCAAACTTAGGCAGCTGGCCGGTACCGTATAAGCTGGCGTGGTTCACCAGATAAGGGACGTAGGTTTCCTGATAACCATGCTGCTCAGTGTGCAGGTCGAGCATAAACTGGCTCAGCGCGCGGTGCATCAGGGCAATCTGGCCCTTCATCACGATAAAGCGAGAACCGGTCAACTTAACGGCTGCGGCAAAATCCAAGCCTGCGGCCATTTCACCCAGCTCAACGTGGTCGCGCACCGCAAAATCGAACTTACGCGGTTCGCCCCAGCGGCTGATTTCCAGGTTTTCAGTATCGTCTTTACCCAGCGGAACCACATCATCAGGCAAATTAGGAATAGCCAGTGAGAAGTCACGAATATCGTTTTGCAGTGCGTCCAGCTCTGCTTTAGCCGCATCCAGGCGTTCGCCCAGGGCATTCACTTCCTGACGCAACGGTTCGATGTCTTCCCCACGCGCTTTAGCCTGCCCGATGGATTTGGATCGCGAGTTACGCTCTGCCTGCAGATTTTCAGTTTCTACCTGCAACACTTTACGACGCTCTTCGTAAGCGCGCAGCGTGTCAACGTCCAGTTTAAAACCCCGGCGTGCCAGTTTTTCAGCGACTGCGTCTGGCTCATTACGCAGCAGATTGGGATCGAGCATGCTTGTCCTGTGCTTGTTGTGATGGAATTAAAGAAAAGGCGCATTCACCGTAGTGAATGCGTTGAATTCGCAGGTAACCTTACCGCAACGCCCCGGTCAGCGGTAGCGTTTTGTCGGGCTATTTTGATCCTGAGCGGCAAGCCAGGTGAGCTTTTCACCGATTTTGCCCTCCAGCCCGCGAGAAGTAGGCTGATAGTAGCGCGTCTGAGCCATCTGCTGGGGAAAATAGTCCTCACCGGCAGCGTAAGCGTTCGGTTCATCGTGGGCATAGCGGTACTCTGCTCCCAGCCCCATTTCCTTCATCAGCTTCGTTGGTGCATTGCGCAAATGTTCAGGCACGTCGTAATCCGGATTCTCACGCGCATCGCGCATGGCCGCTTTGAACGCGGTGTAAACGGCATTACTTTTCGGTGCGCAGGCCAGGTAGACAATCGCCTGAGCAATCGCACGTTCACCCTCAGCCGGGCCAACCCGGGTAAAGCAGTCCCAGGCGGCAATAGCTACCTGCATACCGCGCGGGTCAGCATTGCCGACGTCCTCAGAAGCGATAGCCAACAGGCGGCGAGCAACATACAGCGGATCGCCCCCCGCGGTAATAATTCTCGCATACCAGTACAGCGCCGCATCCGGTGCGGAACCGCGCACGGATTTGTGCAAGGCAGAGATCAAATCGTAAAAACGGTCGCCCTTGTTATCGAAGCGGGCGCTGCGTTCCCCTGAAACTTCGTTAAGCAGCTGCGGCGTCAGTTCACGCTTGCCCTCTGCGTTAACCTCAGCCATATCCGCCATCATTTCCAGCGTATTCAGCGCCCGACGCGCATCGCCGTTAACCAGTTCGGCAATCATACTGCGGGTATTATCCGGCAAAATGACGTTGTCTTTGCCGAAGCCACGTTCAGCATCATACATCGCCTGATCGAGCACACCGGCGATATCATCGCTGGTTAACGATTTAAGCAGATAGACGCGGGCACGTGAAAGCAGCGCAGAATTGAGTTCAAACGAGGGGTTCTCAGTTGTTGCACCGATAAAAGTAATGGTGCCATCCTCAATATGCGGCAGGAAGGCATCCTGCTGGCTTTTATTGAAGCGATGCACTTCATCGACAAAGAGGATGGTACGGCGACCCGCATTGCGGCTTTGTCTGGCACGATCGATGGCTTCACGTATCTCTTTCACGCCGGATGTCACGGCGGAAATACGTTCAACGTCCGCCTGGCCGTAGTGGCCGATAATCTCAGCCAGCGTTGTTTTCCCCGTCCCCGGAGGCCCCCATAAAATCATCGAATGAAGGTGACCTGCCTCAATCGCCCGCGGCAACGGTTTACCCGCCGCCAGCAGATGCTGCTGACCAATATATTCATTGAGATTGCGTGGCCGCATGCGCGCGGCCAGAGGCTGAAATTCGTTACGGGAAAAGTCGAGGGACAGGTTACTCACGCGAACCTCACTGACGCTGATCGTCCAGGGTTACGCCTTTTGGCGGCGTAAACGTGAACTTATCGGCAGAGATAGCCCCGTTCTGCTGACTTTTCAGCGCATAGCTGCTGCGCTGACCGTCCTGTTCTACTGCACTGAACTGGTTGATCGTACCGTTAGTTGATACGTTGATATCAAACTGCTTCAGATTGCCGTCGATCGATTTCGGCGTCAGTGAGAAGTTATCTCCTTTCTGCGCGATATTATACTGCTTCCAGTCGCTGGCCTGATTGCGGGCAATCAGCATAAACGGCGTGTTGCCGGTAGCGTCTTTCAGCCAGCTGGCGCTAACCTGTTCAACAAAAGGATTGTAGAACCACAGCGTTTTACCATCGGAAATCAGGGTGCTCTCATCGGGGGCCGTCATATGCCAGTTAAACAGATTTGGCCGCTGCACCCACATTTCCCCTTCGCCGTCCTGAACGGATGCGCCGCTGCCGTCAGTCACTTTCTGACTGAACGTGGCATGGAAGCTTTTCACCTTATCCAGGCGCTGCTTCAGCTCACTGGAGGCATCTGCCAACACGCTGGCCGAAGTAAAGGCCGCCAGCAGACAGCATGAGGTTACAAATTTTTTCATTACGGCATCCTTAATAACGCTTTGATATCACGCTTAAAATAAAGCATTGATTAATTAAACAGCCATCACATTTCATGCGGTGGCGGTGCCAGTACTTCACGGTTCCCGTTGTGACCTGGCGATGACACGATGCCCTGTGCTTCCATCTGTTCGATGATACGCGCGGCGCGGTTGTAGCCGATACGGAACTGACGCTGCACCCCGGAAATGGAAGCACGGCGTTTATCCACCACGAAGGCAACAGCCTGGTCAAACAGCTGGTCGAGTTCTTCATCCCCTTCCATGCCGCCACCTGCGGATTCACCCTCATCGCCACCGCTGAGAATACCCTCTTTGTATTTTGGCCGCTCGCGCGCTTTCCAGTCTTTCACCACCGCGTGGACTTCCTGATCGCGAACAAAGGCACCGTGAACGCGGACAGGAATCGATGAGTTCGGAGCCAGATACAGCATATCACCCATGCCCAGCAGCGACTCCGCCCCGCCCTGATCGAGGATCGTGCGTGAGTCAATTTTACTTGAGACGGTAAAGGCGATACGGGTTGGAATATTCGCTTTGATAAGGCCGGTGATCACATCTACCGAAGGACGCTGAGTCGCCAGCACCAGGTGAATACCAGCGGCACGGGCTTTCTGCGCCAGGCGAGCGATCAACTCCTCCACCTTTTTACCTACGGTCATAATCAGGTCGGCAAATTCATCGACCATCACCACGATATAAGGCTCTTTCTCCAGCACCGGTGGCGTCATATCCATACTGTCGGTTGGCTTCCAGAACGGATCGGGAATCGGGCGCCCCATCTCTTCTGCCAAATCGACTTTTTCGTTGTAGCCAGCAATATTACGCACGCCCAGCGCCGACATCAGCTTGTAACGACGTTCCATCTCAACCACACACCAGCGCAGGGCATTTGCCGCATCTTTCATATCCGTAACAACATCGGTTAACAGATGCGGGATCCCCTCGTATACCGACAGTTCGAGCATTTTCGGGTCGATCATGATAAAGCGCACTTCTTTCGGCGTCGCTTTATACAAAATGCTGAGGATCATCGCGTTAACACCCACCGATTTACCGGAACCGGTTGTACCGGCAACCAGCAGGTGAGGCATTTTACCCAGATCGGCCACCACCGGCTCACCGGAAATATCCTTACCGAGCACAATAGACAGCGGTGACGGATTATCCAGGAAGGCCGGGCAATTCAGCACTTCTCGCAGATAAACCGTCTGGCGTTTCTGGTTGGGCAACTCCAGGCCAACGTAAGGCCGCCCCGGGATCACTTCCACCACGCGCACGGCGACGGCAGAAAGGGAACGTGCCAGATCGCGAGAAAGGTTAGAAATTCGCGCCGCTTTCACGCCAGGAGCCAGATCCAGCTCAAAGCGCGTGATTACCGGTCCTGGCGAATTACCCACCACTTCGGCTTTAACGCGATAATCGGCCAGCCGAGCCTCAATCAGACGGGAGGTCTGCTCAAGCGCAAAGTGATCGACCGGCTCGGTTTCCGTTGGCGGAGACGTCAACAGATCGAGGCTTGGCAATGGCGTCGTCGGTTTATACGTCGGCTGCTCGTGACGCACCAGGAATGGATGGATCAGGCTGTCCATATCCGGTTCGGAAGCGACCGGCTCAGCGCTAACCGGCGGCTGCACGGCCTGAGCGGCGGGTACCGGTCGCCAGGCTGAAGCGGGTGCGGGATCGGCCGCTGGCTCCCACGGTGGCTGCCAGCTTTCTGGCTCCGGCTGCCGCTGTGATTCAGCTTCCGCTTTCTGCCACTGGGATGCAGACTCTTCACGCCACTGTTGCTGTGGTGCACTAACTAAAGCCTGAGGCTGTGGCGCGCTGACTGACGGATGCGGTTGTTGGTATGTGCTTCCCGGCGGCTGTTGCCACTGAGGCGCAACGGCTTCTGGCTCAGCGACTACCGATGGCATAAACAGAGGCTCGGCAGGACCGTCATCCACCAGATCATCCATTGGTGAGAAGTCGAATGCGGAAGAGGTATCCAGAGTGAACGTTGGAGCTGCAGGTACTGATGCAGACAGTGCAGGCGTCACAGCTGGCGCAGTCGGTGCACTCTCAGCTGCGTAACGCTGCTGTTGCTGCGCCGCAAACTGGCTGGCCAGCGCGGCCTGCTGCACCAGGTCCTCTTCCTCGGAGGAAAGAGCTTCACCATAGCGCTGCTGCTGCTGAGCCAGGAACGCTGCGCGCAGGCTTGCCTCCTCGGCTTCATTATCCTGTTCATCACCGAGATCTGGCGCAGCATAACGGCTTGCAGCCTGCTGCTGCTGACGCAGTTCTTCTTCTCTGGCCTTTTCTTCCGCCATACGCTGCGACGGCAGTTTAATGCCATAGGAAGCCAGTTCACGACGTGTCGGAAGCTTAACCGGCTTCGGCCGCGGCAGCTCAGGACCAATTCCCTGCTTCACCTGAGGATTATCGTCATCATCGCTGGTTGCGCTGAAGCCCGGCATAAATGGCATTGCGTTCTCGGATACCTGCGCAGCAACGGCGGGGGTACCGGCTGCTGCTATCGCCGTCGCGGCATGCGATGTAGACTGCGGTGAGAACTCAAACAGTGACGAAGAGGCTTCACGCCAGTTCCCCATCTGCGGGCCATCATCTTCATCCTGATAGGATGGCGAAACCGGTGCCGGAGTTTGCACTTCCTGAGGGACTTCAAAGCGGTAAAGCGGTGGCGTGGCAGCCGGCTGTGTTACGGGCTGCACTGACGGAGTAATTGGCTGCGACAGAGCTGCTACCTGCGGCTGTGCGTCAACAGGTTGCTGGTGCGCAGAAGCGGCTGGCTGCAAAGCGTCGTTGCTCGGTGTAGCGAGAGTATTTGTCGCTTCTGCAGTGAAGGGGTTAGAAGCTGCCATAGCGCTGGCCGCAGCAGCCTGACCTGCGGAAGCAGCACCCGCAACAGAATCCGCAGTTGTTGCAGATTCGCCTGACGCTGGCTTCTGTGGCTTAGCCAACAGCGGATCGTGTTCATCGTCGGCAACATCCGGCAAAGCGTGTTTTGCCAGCAGAACGTCGTCACCCTCGTCTTTACGCGTCGCACGGGAAGAGATAATCGGCGCATCCTCTTCCTCGTAATCATCGTCTTCCTGCCACTTTTCATCCGCACGAGAGCGATTGCTGGCAAACGTCAGCACGCCCATCACCACCGCGCCAATTTTCTCAGCGATGGTCAGCCAGGACCAGCCGGTATACAGCGTCAGACCGGCCGCCCAGACGCACAGCAGGATCAACGTCCCTGCCGGGCCGTTCACCCACGGAGCCATGGCATTGCTTAACAGACTGCCAATCACACCGCCGGAGGCGAAGTAACCCATATCATCTGCATTCAGCGCAGCCAGGCCACAGGAGGTCACCACCAGCGCAAGTACGCCAATCAGCCGTAAAGCAACGGCAAAATAGTCAATGTATTCCTGAGAACTACGCTGACGGAAGGTGATCCAACACAGGCCTAAAATAACGGGAGGAATTGCATACGCCATCACGCCAAAGATGAAAAACAGCGTATCGGCAAGCCACGCACCGACTCCCCCACCGAGGTTGTGGATAGGCTCGTGCCAGGCAGTTTGCGACCAGCTCGGATCGGAGGCATTGAAGCTCAAGAGTGCAACCATTAGATAGATGGCGAAAAGAGCAACAATAATCAGTAACGCTTCCAGCAGACGACGTCCACTGCTTAGCGGTTGTAACGAAACTTCTTTATCTTCTGTATATTCCTGGCTCAAGAGTACTCTCCAGGTGCCTGTAAACTATGAAGGCAACAGCGTCGGGGTTAACCCGACGCTGAACCTGTATGAATTCACAGGAGTGTATCGAAACATACCAGGTTTTGCACCTGTCCTGTGTTACCGGGTCTTAATCACTAAGCGGTTACTTTGTTTCACTTCTTCCATGACCACATAGGTACGCGTATCATTCACTCCCGGCAGGCGCAGCAGCGTTTCGCCGAGTAATTTACGGTAGGCGGACATGTCCGGTACGCGCGTTTTCAACAGATAGTCGAAATCACCGGAAACGAGGTGACACTCTTGAGTTTCCTCAAGTTTTTGCACGGCGGCGTTAAATTGTTCAAACACGTCTGGCGCACCACGATTCAGAGTAATCTCAACGAAAACCAGCAGTGAAGCGTCGAGATAGTGTGGATTCAGCTGCGCAGTATAGCCAAGAATGAAGCCCTGGCGTTCCAGGCGACGGACACGCTCCAGACATGGCGTCGGGGAAAGCCCCACGCGTTTGGATAGTTCAACGTTAGAAATACGCCCATCCTTCTGTAATTCATTCAGGATGTTGCGGTCGATTCTGTCAAGGTCTTTACCCGGTCGTTTTTTATTGTCTACCATTATTATTGTCTCTCTTAAATCCTTCCCTTTACCTGCCTACCCTGCACGCTGAGTCGTTTACAGAGTCGTTCTAAGTGGAGACATAGAGCCTGCTGCGATATTGCACGCCTCATCTGCATGACGCATGTTGTCTGTCCACACCATGCGTCATTCCAAATGACAGACTGAGTTTATTTGACGATGAACGCAAAACAGACAAAAACGCCGCTGCGCTCTCTTAAATATTCTCCGCTTCCAATAATGTTTTCGCAAAACAGCAGCCTATTGTCAAAGTAAAACAATCAAAATCAGTACAACATTCCAAATAAGAGGCTGGCTCTCTGTTTTTCAATGACAATTTTTTCCCTTTGTGCCATGACAAGATAACAACTGATGAATGTTCACCCAGATTCCATTCTTCAAATGGCGCTGATTGGTTTAGCCTTTTTCATTAATCGTTAACAAAATCGCAGAATGCTTTTTTTGCCCCGCTAAATTCCCTACAATCCGCAATCATGCTCGTCAGTTAATTAATGAGGATCTCATGGGTACGGCTAAACACAGTAAGTTACTGATTCTTGGTTCGGGTCCGGCTGGCTACACTGCCGCCGTTTATGCGGCCAGGGCCAACCTGAATCCGGTGCTGATTACCGGTCTGGAAAAAGGCGGTCAGCTCACTACCACGACCGATGTTGAAAACTGGCCGGGAGATGCTAACGAGCTGACCGGCCCGCTGCTGATGGAACGCATGCATGAACATGCGGTAAAATTTAACACCGAGATTATTTTTGACCATATCCACAGCGTAGATCTGCAAAATCGCCCGTTCCGTCTTACCGGTGATGAAGGCGAATACACCGCTGATGCGCTGATTATCGCTACCGGTGCCTCCGCGCGTTATCTGGGCCTGCCTTCTGAAGATGAGTTTAAGGGCCGTGGCGTTTCTGCCTGTGCAACCTGCGACGGCTTTTTCTATCGTAATCAGAAAGTCGCCGTTATCGGTGGCGGTAATACTGCCGTTGAAGAAGCGCTTTACCTGGCAAACATCGCCGCTGAGGTGCATCTGATCCACCGCCGTGACAGCTTCCGCGCAGAGAAGATCCTGATTGACCGGCTGATGGAAAAAGTGAAGAACGGCAACATCGTGCTGCACACCGACCGCACGCTGGATGAAGTGCTCGGCGATCAAATGGGTGTCAGCTCTCTGCGCCTGCGTTCAACGCATGACGAGACCCGGACCGAAACACTGGAAGTGGCTGGCCTGTTTGTGGCTATCGGCCACAGCCCGAATACCGGTATTTTCAACGGTCAGTTGGAGCTGGAAAACGGCTATATCAAAGTACAGTCCGGTATCCACGGTAACGCCACGCAAACCAGCATTCCCGGCGTATTCGCTGCGGGTGATGTGATGGACCATATTTATCGTCAGGCGATTACTTCTGCGGGCACCGGCTGTATGGCTGCGCTTGATGCAGAGCGTTACCTGGACGGTTTGGTTAAAAATAATCAGTAAGTTGTTAAAACTCTGAGCTTATCTTGCTTAAGGCGACGAGCAATTGTCGCCTTTTTACCCTCCGCATTGTAACATTGCCGCGCTTGACAACAATCTTCCTGGGGGCTTCCGCCTCACTACTGTTTACGTCAGGGCAACTCGGCAAAACATGAATAAAACACGACAACAACAACTCACCCGCTGGCTGAAAAGTCAGAGCGTTCACGGCCATCGCTGGCTGCGGCTCTCATCCCTGCTCGGTACGCTGAGCGCGCTGCTTATACTGGCTCAGGCGTGGTTCCTCGCCTCGCTGCTGCAGGCGCTGATTATCGATCACCTCCCTCGCGATACGCAGCGAGTTGAATTTATCCTGTTACTGGCCTGTTTCGCCGCACGCGCACTGTTGACATGGCTGCGGGAAAAGGCGGGTTTTAAAGCCGGACAGGCGATCCGTCTGGCACTGCGCAAGCGTGTACTGGACCGATTAACCGAGCTGGGTCCGGCGTGGATTCAGGGTAAACCTGCCGGAAGCTGGGCCACTCTGATGCTGGAACAGATTGAAGAGATGCAGGATTACTACGCGCGCTATCTGCCACAGATGATGCTGGCCGGCGTGATCCCCTGCATGGTGCTAATCCTGCTGTTTCCGGTGAACTGGGCAGCGTCGCTAATTCTGCTGGCGACAGCTCCGCTCATTCCGTTGTTTATGGCGATGGTCGGGATGGGCGCGGCGGATGCGAACCGTCGTAATTTCCTCGCACTGGGCCGCCTTAGCGGTCAGTTCCTCGATCGCCTGCGCGGTCTGGAAACGCTGCGCTTGTTTAATCGCGCCGCAGCCGAAACCGAAACGATCAGCGATGCCTCCGAGCAATTCCGCCAGCGCACCATGGAAGTCCTGCGCATGGCCTTTCTTTCCTCGGCAGTGCTGGAATTCTTTGCTTCCATTTCTATCGCGCTGATCGCCGTCTATTTCGGTTTCTCCTACCTCGGCGTGTTCGATTTCGGCCACTACAGCGGTCCCGTGACGCTGTTTGCAGGTTTCCTGGTGCTGATTCTGGCCCCGGAATTTTACCAACCGCTGCGCGATCTGGGCGCTTTCTATCATGCCAAAGCGCAGGCTGTGGGAGGCGCTGACGCCCTGCAAACCTTCCTGGAAGAGAGTGAGGATGCCGCCATTAAGCGTGGGGAACTGAAACCAGACCTCAGCGCCGGCTTCAGCCTGGTTGCGCGCGATATGACCATAACCACGACCGATGGTACGGTACTGGCGGGCCCGTTAAGCTTTGAAATGCAGCCGGGGCAGCGAATCGCGGTTGTGGGGCAAAGCGGAGCGGGTAAAACCTCGCTGATGAATGCCCTGCTCGGTTATCTGCCGTATACGGGTTCGCTGTTGGTGAACGATACGGAGCTGCGCGATATCGATCAGGACCACTGGCAGGCGCAGCTGGCCTGGGTTGGCCAAAACCCGCATCTTCCGGCGAATACATTGCGCGAAAATATTCAGCTCAACGGCAGTCAGGACGAAACGCGCCTGCAGCAGGTTATTGAACTGGCCGGTGTTAATGAATTTCTCCCTCGGCTGCCTGCGGGTCTGGACAGTGAGGCGGGCGATCAGGCCGCACGCCTCTCCGTAGGACAGGCGCAGCGCGTTGCCGTTGCACGTGCGCTGATGAAACCCTGCCGCCTTATGCTGCTGGATGAACCCGATGCCAGCCTGGATGCGCAAAGCGAGCAGCATGTGAATCATGCGCTGTTGCAAGCTTCTCATGACCAGAGCACCCTGCTGATCACCCACCAGCTGGACCGCCTGGCGCAGTGGGACGAAATCTGGCTGATGCGCAACGGTACTATTGTGCAACAGGGAGACTGGGCAACGCTGGCAGGTACCCAGGGACCGTTTGCTGAACTACTGGCACAGCGAGGAGGATCGTTGGAATGAAAACTCTGCTGCCCTTTCTGAAACTTTATCGTCGCCACATCTGGCGGCTGTTGTTTGGCATGCTGCTGGCTGCAGTCACGCTGTTAGCCAGTATCGGCTTACTGACGCTGTCGGGCTGGTTCCTTGCGGCAACCTCGCTGGCAGGCGTGGCGGGTATCTACAGCTTTAACTACATGCTGCCGGCGGCAGGCGTGCGGGGTGCCGCCATCAGCCGTACCGTTGCTCGCTACGTCGAACGCCTGGTCAGCCACGATGGCACCTTCCGCGTTCTGCAACATTTACGGGTGTTTACCTTCAGCAAGCTGCTGCCGCTCTCTCCTGCCGGTATTGCCCGCTTCCGTCAGGGTGAGTTGCTCAACCGCCTGGTTGCCGATGTCGATACCCTGGACCATCTTTATCTGCGGGTGATCTCTCCGCTGGTGGGTGCGCTGGTGGTGATTGCCGTAGTGACGGTTGGTCTGAGCTGGCTGGACGTCGGCCTGGCGCTGACACTCGCTGCGCTGATGCTGTTAACCCTTTTGCTGCTTCCTCCGGTATTTTATCGTGCCGGATTGCCGGTTGGGCAAGATCTCACCCGTTTACGCGGGCAATATCGCAGCGGCCTCACACGATGGTTACAGGGGCAGGCCGAGCTGAGACTGTACGGTGCTGCCGCTCAGTTCCGCAACGCGCTGGACGATACGGAACAGCAGTGGCTGAATGTGCAACTTCGCCAGGCCAGCCTGACCGGACTGTCTCAGGCGCTGGTGATGCTGATGGGAGGCATCGCCGTCACTCTGATGCTCTGGCTGAGTGCCGCAGGCATTGGTGGCGATCTTCATCCCGGCGCCTATATTGCACTGTTTGTATTCTGCGCACTGGCCGCTTTTGAGGCACTGGGTCCGGTGGGTACTGCCTTCCAGCATCTGGGACATGTTATCGCCTCAGCGCAGCGGGTAACGCAAATCATCGAGCAAAAACCGGCGGTGACCTTTACGACAACTTCACCGCAGAACGCTGGCGGCGCAGCGCTCACGCTACGTGATGTCAGTTTCCGCTATGCCAGCAGCGATCCGCTGGCGCTGAACAGCGTTTCTCTGGATATTGCATCCGGTGAGCACATCGCGCTGCTGGGCCGAACAGGCTGTGGCAAATCCACGCTGCTGCAGCTGTTAACCCGCGCATGGGACCCGCAACAGGGTGAGATTGTGCTGAATGGTACTCCACTCAATAGCTGGAGTGAAGCCGACTTGCGGAGCCGCACCAGCGTGGTGACTCAGCGCGTTCACCTGTTTACCAGCACGCTGCGCGATAACCTGCTGCTAGCTGCACCGGGTGCCGCCGATGAAGAACTCTGCACCGCTCTGCATCAGGTCGGGCTGGATAAACTACTGGATAATGAACAGGGGCTGAATGCATGGCTGGGTGAAGGCGGTCGCCAGCTGTCGGGCGGTGAACTGCGGCGTCTTGGTCTTGCCCGGGCGCTGCTGCACAACGGTGACCTGCTGCTGCTGGATGAACCGACTGAGGGACTGGATGCCGAAACCGAGCAGCAAATACTGTCACTGCTACGTAAAGTGTCGAAGGGTAAAACCATGATCATGGTAACGCATCGCCTGCGTGGCCTGGCAAACTTTGATCGGATCTGCGTGATGGATAACGGCAGGATCATCGAACAGGGCGATCATCAGAAATTAGTGGCGGATCGTGGCCGCTACTGGACATTTTTACAACGCTTTGCGCTATAGTCTTTAGCTCAGGAAACCTGCGGACACCCCCGATGCGTTTGATCCAGCTATCACGCGATTCGTTAAACTTCCCGCCGCCAGAAATGGCGCTGCGGGAACCTAACGGACTGTTAGCAATGGGGGGCGATCTCAGCTCTGCCCGCCTGCTAAATGCCTACCATCACGGTATTTTCCCCTGGTTTTCCCCGGGCGATCCGATTCTTTGGTGGTCACCCGATCCCCGCGCTGTACTGCCGCCAGAGGAATTTCACCTCAGCCGCAGCATGAAGCGTTTTCATCAAAAATCCCCCTACTCCGTGACGCTAAATCAGCGTTTTTCCGACGTTGTAGCAGGTTGCGCAACCGATCGTGATGAAGGCACCTGGATTACCCCGGAGGTCAGGCAGGCCTGGCAATTATTATATTCGCAGGGCTATGCACACTCGATTGAAGTCTGGTGCGGAGAGGTGCTGGTCGGTGGTATGTACGGTCTGGCGCTGGGGCAGATTTTTTGTGGTGAATCGATGTTCAGCCGCAGCGAGAACGCGTCTAAAACTGCTCTGCTGGTATTCAGCCACTGGTTTCAGCAACAGGGTGGGCAATTAATTGACTGCCAGATACTTAATCCTCATACCGCCTCGCTGGGTGCCAGGGAAATATCCCGCGCCAGCTATTTGCAACACGTGGAAAATTACGCCAGGCAGGTACTTTTACCCGACTGCTGGCGACCAAAACGCCTTTTTTAGAGGCTAACGCTGATGTTTTCCAGCACCCGACGAATAAAAGTGATATAATCCCCGGCGTTTAGTATATCGTCCGCTTTTCACCGGTACAAGATGGTGATGTGGAATCCCAGGCTGGGAATCTCAACGCACCTGTCAGAACTGTTTCTCATCGTGCGATAAAGCAGATTTAAACAGATTCTTAGCCCACTGTTCCCCCACGCAGACGCTATTCAATACGACTTATTCGTAACTTTTCTGTGCTTAAATGGCATGAGAGGAGTTGATGTGGGTGATGAAATCATCTGCAATTCTTTACTTAATACGTGAAATTCGGCATTATCTTGCCGGTTCAAAACTAAGGTAGTCCACCTAGAGGATTCGATGGCCAAAGAAGACAATATTGAAATGCAGGGTACCGTACTTGATACGTTACCTAACACCATGTTCCGCGTTGAATTGGAAAACGGTCACGTGGTTACCGCTCATATCTCCGGTAAAATGCGCAAAAACTATATCCGCATCCTGACGGGTGACAAAGTCACTGTAGAGCTGACCCCGTACGACCTGAGCAAAGGCCGCATTGTCTTCCGTAGTCGCTGATTAGCCCCATTCCGTTTCTGCCCGCAGAATTCTGCCTGGCAGTAACCATTAAAAAGGCCGGATAATTATCCGGCCTTTATTTTATCTGCTGAACCCTTAGTGTACGGTCCCTTCCGCTTTACGCTTCTCAGCGCTGAGGAAGTGATAGGTCAGCTGATTCTTCTCTTTGTCCAGCCCAACGGATACCGAACCGCCATCAACCAGCGAGCCGAACAGCAATTCATTCGCCAGCGGTTTTTTCAGGTTCTCCTGAACGGCACGGGCCATCGGACGGGCACCCATCGCTTTGTCATAGCCTTTATCCGCCAGCCATTCCCTTGCATCATCACTGACTTCCAGCGATACGCCTTTCGGGTCCAGCTGGGCCTGCAGCTCAACGATAAACTTATCGACAACCTGATGGATCACCACGCGATCCAGGTGTTTGAACCAGATAATGTTATCGAGACGGTTACGGAACTCCGGCGTAAAGATCTTTTTGATCTCTTCCATCGCATCGGTGCTGTTATCCTGCTGGATCAGGCCGATCGATTTACGTTCGGTTTCCCGCACACCGGCGTTGGTAGTCATTACCAGTACGACATTACGGAAGTCCGCCTTACGGCCGTTGTTATCGGTCAGCATACCGTTATCCATCACCTGCAGCAGCAGGTTAAAGACGTCCGGGTGGGCCTTCTCAATTTCATCCAGCAGCACTACAGCGTGCGGATGCTTAATCACCGCATCCGTCAGCAGACCGCCCTGATCGAAACCAACATAGCCCGGAGGCGCGCCAATCAGGCGGCTGACGGTATGACGTTCCATATACTCGGACATATCAAAGCGCAACAGTTCGATACCCAGCGCACGCGCCAACTGTACCGTGACTTCAGTCTTACCAACCCCTGTCGGTCCGGCAAACAGGAATGAACCCACCGGTTTGCGATCCTGGCCCAGACCAGCGCGGCTCATCTTGATTGCCTCGGTCAGCGCTTCAATAGCGTTATCCTGACCAAACACCAGCATCTTCAGGCGATCGCCGAGCGTTTTCAACGTATCGCGATCGCTGGCAGAAACGCTTTTTTCAGGAATGCGCGCAATGCGCGCCACAACGCTTTCGATATCCGCCACGTTAACGGTTTTCTTACGTTTGCTTACCGGCATCAGACGTGCACGTGCACCGGCTTCATCAATGACGTCTATCGCCTTATCAGGCAGATGACGATCGTTGATGTATTTCACCGCCAGCTCCACAGCTGCACGCACGGCTTTCGCCGTATAGCGAACATCGTGGTGCGCTTCATACTTCGGCTTCAGCCCGTTCAGGATCTGCACCGTCTCTTCAACCGTCGGTTCAGTGATATCAATTTTCTGGAAGCGACGCGCCAGCGCACGATCCTTCTCAAAGATATTGCTGAATTCCTGATAGGTGGTTGAGCCCATCACCCGGATCTTGCCGCTGGAAAGCAGCGGTTTGATCAGATTAGCCGCATCAACCTGGCCACCGGAGGCCGCACCTGCACCGATGATGGTGTGGATCTCATCGATAAACAGAATGCTGCTGGTGTCCTGCTCAAGCTGCTTCAGCAAGGCTTTAAAACGTTTCTCGAAGTCGCCACGGTATTTGGTACCCGCCAGCAGCGAACCGATATCCAGCGAATAGATGGTGCACTCTTTCATTACTTCCGGCACATCACCCTGCACGATACGCCATGCCAGACCTTCGGCAATCGCGGTTTTACCTACGCCGGACTCACCCACCAGCAGCGGGTTATTTTTCCGGCGACGGCACAGTACCTGGATGGCACGCTCCAGCTCTTTATCGCGGCCGATCAGGGGATCGATACCCCCGACACGGGCAAGCTGGTTAAGGTTGGTGGTGAAGTTTTCCATACGTTCCTCCCCGCCTGCTTGCTCTTCGTTAACCGGATTTTCTGCGCTTGATGACGGACCTGGCTCATCTTTACGCGTGCCGTGAGAAATAAAGTTCACCACATCAAGGCGGCTGACTTCATGTTTGCGCAGCAGATAAGCTGCCTGCGACTCCTGCTCGCTAAAAATAGCGACCAATACGTTTGCGCCAGCCACTTCGCTACGGCCTGATGACTGGACATGAAATACTGCGCGCTGCAGTACGCGCTGGAAGCTGAGCGTAGGTTGTGTATCACGCTCTTCTTCGCTGACCGGCAGAACCGGGGTGGTTTGTTCGATAAACGCCTCAAGCTCCTGACGGAGCGCCAAGATATCGACACTGCAGGCTTCCAGTGCCTCTCTGGCCGACGGGTTACTGAGCAATGCCAGTAACAAATGCTCGACGGTCATAAACTCATGTCGGTGCTCGCGCGCTCTGGCGAAAGCCATGTTTAAACTGAGTTCCAGTTCTTGATTGAGCATAGGCACCTCCCACAATAGATCGCCTTATTCAGGCTTTTTCCAGCGTACATAGCAACGGATGCTCGTTTTCCCTGGCATACTTGTTCACGTGTGCCACTTTGGTTTCTGCAACTTCGGCGGTAAATACGCCGCAGATCGCCTTCCCATGGTAATGCACCGTAAGCATCAGTTGCGTTGCACGTTCAACATCATAAGAAAAGAACTTTTGCAGCACGTCAATAACAAATTCCATAGGCGTATAGTCATCATTGTGCAGAATGACCTTATACATGGAGGGTGGCTTAAGCTCCTCGCGAACTTTGTCATCCGCAAGCTGTTCAAAATTAAGCCAGTCGTTAGTCTTTCCCATACATATCCAGTGTGATCAACATTACTTACTTCTGCCAGATTAACATCATTCAGGTTATGTTTTACATGACCAAAATGTTGTGCAACATCGTTGATATTGTGAATAAAAGGTAACATTCGCGACCTTCATCACAAAATTTGCAATAGCGTTAACTACCTCAAATTTTGATGATTTTGTCCCTGAGTGCACCGCTCGTTTGCTTGACCGGCCCTGCTAATTCTCTACAGTACTCAAACAGGCTGAATGTGTTTTAAACAGCCATCGGGCGAATTGCCGGATGTTTCCCCACCAATTTTGAATGTCTTGCGAGGGATGTAGAAGCATGGAGACGGGTACTGTTAAATGGTTTAATAATGCCAAAGGATTCGGTTTCATCTGCCCGGTAGGGGGTGGCGACGATATCTTCGCGCACTACTCCACGATTCAGATGGATGGATACAGAACGCTGAAAGCCGGGCAACAAGTCCAGTTTGATGTGCATCAGGGGCCAAAAGGCAATCATGCCAGCCTGATCGTCCCTGTAGAAACGGCAATCGCGGTAAGCGCCTGACCTTTCTGACTCATTCTGTACAACCCTGCGACAAAATGCCAGCCAGCGATGCTGGCATTTTTATGCAATAACTGCACAACGCTATCTATATTGGGTTGAGTCGCCGTTTTTCAACCCGCCACTGCGTCCGTTTTCCTTCAGTCCGCCTTCCCTCTTGCCAGCCACTGCACGCGGGCAAACATTTTACGCAACAATGATGGAATCGCCTCCGTGCCGCGAACAGCAGCCTCTTCCGCCACCGCAATCGCCAGGTCAGGTTTTGACGAGTGGGAAATGGCTTTAGCGATCACCCGTCGCAGGTTCATCGGCACGCCCTCAGGCAAACGCGCTACACGATGATATACCGCCGAGAATCCCTGCCTGTACAGGAAATGCTCCATATCCAGTGCGGGTAATTGTGTCAGATAGTTCTCTTCAAGTTCTCCTGGAGGGATCTGACTGCGCGCCGTGGCGGCATATTTTTTTCCGGCCTCATCGCCATCGGTCAACACATGCCACTCAATGCCCATGCGGCGAGCAAACTTTAGCAGCGGCTTCAGCCCCGACTGCGCGAACTCGATCACCTTGATTCCTTCTGCGGCAAAATGATAATGGCACTGACGCGCCAGCTCATTCATTACCCAGACTTCCGTTTCCCCCTCCACCAGCAGCCAGCAGCGGGCAAACAGCGCTGAGGGGCGGTTAAGACGGATATGAAAAGCGATACGCCGCGCGTCTTCACTGCTCAGCCCACTCTCACCCAGCCGCCAGGCGGCAACCCGTCCGCTGTCGCGCACCAGGCGGCAGATATGTTCAACCGACACCTGCGCCAGCAGCTCACCGGAGTTGGTAGTGGCAATCTGCTGTAGCGGCAGCACCGCCAGCAGCTCCTGCGCCACCGCCAGCATAATTGGATGCAGCCGCGTTTCGGGATCTTCCAGCAGCAGCAGCGGTCGTGCCTGCGGTGCAAGCTGCTGAACACCGCGAACCTGCACCAGCTGTGCAAACATCTGTAGCAGGATCAGCCGCCGGCTGCGGCTGTCGGCGGCCACAATCAGCTGATTGATTTCGGCCAGATGCCGCCAGCCAAGTCGGGAAGCACGATGATGATGAGGCGCCCGCTTTTGCGGAACATCATCCACGGACTGCTGCCAGGAGAAATAGTGCTCCAGCAGCTGTTGCAGCGTGCCCAGCCCCTGCTGTAGCGCGCTGTCAGTAAGATTTTGCGGTCGGGAAACCACGTCGCGCGTCAGATCGCTTATCTGGCTGACCAGCTCACCAAACTGCCGCTCTCCTGCCTCGGCAATCGCTTCACGCGGCAGACGTCGGCTAAAACGCGCATCCCGCAACCGCAGCACCGGATGCAGCTGTATCAGCAATTTCACCCGCTCATTGCAGGCACTGCCTTCCAGCAGCGGCAGCCCTTCGCTGTCGGTAAACTGACGGCGAGTCGTCACACGAGCGTCGGCCTGTAAACGTCCTTCAAAGCGTAATCTGATCCGCTGAAGACGATCATCTCCTTTACGCCACAAAGATGAAAAACGCTGATAGCGATCGGACAGCACATCGCCCTGCTCCTCACGCCAGGTAAAAATTGCACACAGACGTTGCTCACGGCTTTGTTGCTCACCCGGCGGAAAATAGAAATCATGCGGGGTAAACTGATACAGTTCCTGCTGTGGCGCTAACAACAGCGACAGCACGTCCAGCAGGCTGGACTTGCCCCAGGCATTTTCGCCGATCAGTACATTGTGCTGTTCCAACGGTAGCACCAGGCGACTCAGGCCGCGAAAGCCCATGACATCAATTTGTTCCAGAATCATATCTGCCCCAACTCGTCCGTTTTAATGAGAATGGTCGGCGCACAGCGCCAGGTCAAGAGACGTAATGCAGATTACTATTATTTCTATTTGCGCACGAATTTGAGCCAGATCAAACCGATACCTGATTCACAGGCACGACGCTTGCAATCATCGGCTGCACGATCTTTTATAAAGTGTATTTAAAATACATCTTATAAGGATGAGATCATGTTTTGTATTCAATGTGAACAAACAATGCGTACGCCAGCCGGTGACGGTTGTGCCTATGCACAGGGCATGTGTGGTAAAACAGCTGAAACGTCCGATCTGCAGGATCTGCTGGTCGCCGTACTGCAGGGCCTGTCGGCGTGGGCGCTGGAAGCCCGTAGTCTGGGGATCACCGATCATCAGGTTGACAGCTTTTCACCCCGCGCTTTCTTCTCCACGCTGACCAACGTCAACTTTGACTCCCATCGAATTATCGATTACGCCTTTGAAGCGATTCGCCTGCGTGAGGATTTGCGCCTGCGCTGCGAACAGGTGGCCGGAAGTGCGGCACCGCATCATCCGCTGGCAAATCTGCGGCTGGAAAGCCACGACGTCAGCGTTCTGCAACAGCAGGCGGCGCAGTTTGCGCTACGGGATGCGAACACTCACCCCGATATCCTCGGTTTACGCCTGCTGAACCTGTACGGTCTGAAAGGAGCGGCGGCCTATATGGAGCATGCTCACGTACACGGTCGTTTCGACAATGACGTCTACGCCCAATATCACCAGATCATGGCCTGGCTCGGCACCCAGCCGAACGACAGTGCGAAGCTGGTAGACTGCGCGATGCAAATCGGCAAGATGAACTTCACCATTATGGGCATGCTGGATGAGGCGCAGACCAGCGTCTACGGCGATCCGCAGCCAACGACGGTGAATGTGCGTCCGGTTGCCGGTAAAGCGATTCTGATTTCCGGCCACGATCTGAAAGACCTCCAGCTGCTGCTGGAACAGACCGCTGGCAAAGGTATTAATGTTTATACCCACGGCGAGATGTTGCCCGCTCACGGCTACCCGGAACTGAAAAAGCATTCACATCTGGTCGGCAACTACGGCAGCGGCTGGCAAAACCAACAGACCGAGTTTGCCCGTTTCCCCGGTCCGGTCATCATGACCTCCAACTGCATTATCGATCCCACCGTCGGCGACTATCAGCAGCGCATCTGGACCCGCAGCATCGTTGGCTGGCCGGGTGTGAACCATATCGAAGACGAAGATTTTACGTCAGTTATCAACCAGGCGCTGGCGATGCCGGGATTCCCGTACAGTGAAATCCCGCATGAGATCACCGTCGGATTTGGCCGAAAAGTGTTACAGGATGCGTGCGACAGCGTGATTGACCTGGTCAGCCGTAAAAAACTGCGCCACGTGTTTGTCATTGGCGGCTGTGACGGCAGCCGCGACCAGCGCAGCTATTACACCGAACTGGCGCTGGCGGCCCCGAAAGACGCGCTGATCATGACGCTCGGCTGCGGCAAGTATCGCTTTAACAAACTCGACTTCGGCACCATTGAAGGGCTACCCCGCCTGCTGGACGTCGGCCAGTGCAATGACAGCTACTCGGCAATTATGCTGGCGGTGAAGCTGGCCGAAAAACTTAACTGCGGCGTTAACGACCTGCCGCTGTCGCTGATGCTCTCCTGGTTTGAACAAAAGGCCATAGTCGTGCTGCTGACGCTGCTGGCGCTTGGGGTTAAGAATGTGCGTACCGGCCCAACCGTTCCGGCATTCCTGACAGAAAACCTGTTGACCATTCTCAACGAACAGTTTGGCCTGATGCCGGTCAACAGTGCCGAGCAGGATATGGCCATCGCGCTGGGTGAAGAGGTATAAATCATGGACATGCATCCCCTGTGTCAGTGGCGGATGCAGGTTCATCACCTGCACCAGGAAACGTCGGATGTCTGGACCATCGCGCTGATTAACCACGATTTTTATCGCTGGCAGGCAGGGCAGTATGCGCTGGTCAGCATCGCAGGCAGCGACGATCTGCGCGCCTACACGCTCTCCTCCACGCCCGGACAAAGCGCGCTGATTACGCTGACCGTACGCCATATTATCGAGGGTAAAGGCTCCGGCTGGCTGACGCAGCAGCTGAAACCTGGCGATCACCTCTGGCTGTCCGATCCGCAGGGTGACTTCAGCTGTGAAAAGCATCCGGCCGCAAACTATCTGTTTCTGGCCGCGGGCTGCGGCATCACGCCGGTTATGTCAATGTGCCGCTGGCTGCGGCAGCATCGGCCGGAATGCAGCGTACGATTGATTTACAGTGCGCGCTCCGCCAGTGATGTGATCTTTGCCAGTGAACTGGCCGCAATGCAGCCCTGGCTGAAGCTGACCGTGGTAGCGGAAAATCAACCCGCTGCGGGAATGCTGGCTGGTCGCTTGGATCGCGAACGCCTTGCCGCGCTCGCGCCGGATATTGCTGACGCAACGGTCATGATCTGCGGACCTCAACCTTATATGGATCTGATGGAGAGCGATGCCGCCGCGCTGAGTGCCAGGCAAATACTGACAGAACGATTTACGCCCGTAACCGCTACTGCGCATGTTGAACCCGCCTCCGAAGCAGGCGCTACCCTGACCATCAGCGGCCCGCCGCTCTCTGCCGCGGCACCGTTCCCCGCAGGCTGGTCACTGCTGGCCGCCATGGAGGCTCATCACCTGCCGGTCACTGCCGTATGTCGCGCGGGCGTTTGCGGCTGTTGTAAAACACGCATTGCCAGCGGTGACTACACCACCGGCAGCACGCTAACACTGAGTGAGACAGAGATCGCGCAGGGTTACGTGCTGGCGTGTAGTTGCCAGCCACAAAGCGATATTGTTATCGGCTAAATCACCGCGTGTGAAATAGCTTGTTGCATACGCTTTCCCGATCCTGTCCGCCTTCAACTATGCTTTTGCCAGGAATTAATCACAGTATTTTAATTCGATCGCGCTGAACGAGGAGGAAAGCATGAAGCAAACTGTTGCGGCACTGGTCGCAAAAACCCTTGAAAGTGCAGGAGTAAAGCGCATCTGGGGCGTGACCGGGGACTCGCTTAATGGACTGAGTGACAGCCTTAACAAGATGGGGACCATTCGCTGGATGCCCACTCGACATGAAGAGGTGGCGGCTTTTGCTGCCGGGGCAGAGGCGCATCTTACCGGCGAACTGGCGGTCTGCGCCGGTTCATGCGGCCCGGGAAATCTGCATCTGATCAATGGCCTGTTTGACTGTCATCGCAATCACGTTCCGGTGCTGGCGATTGCCGCACATATCCCCTCCAGCGAGATTGGCAGCAACTATTTTCAGGAAACCCATCCACAGGAGCTGTTTCGTGAATGCAGCCACTACTGCGAGCTGGTTTCAAATCCCGAGCAGCTGCCGCAGGTGCTCGGCATCGCGATGCGTAAAGCCATTCTTAACCGGGGCGTTTCAGTGGTGGTTCTGCCGGGTGACGTCGCCCTTCAGCCTGCCCCGGAAGGCGCCAGCGATGCCTGGTATCCTCCACAACAGCCGCTGGTGCGCCCAGCTGCCGGGCAGCTCTCCGCGCTGGCTGAAAAACTCAACGCCGCCAGCAATATTACCCTGCTATGCGGCAGCGGCTGTGCCGGAGCCCATGCTGAAGTGGTGAAACTGGCCGAAACCCTGAAAGCGCCGATTGTTCATGCCCTGCGCGGCAAAGAACACATTGAGTATGACAATCCGTATGATGTCGGTATGACAGGGCTGATCGGTTTTTCATCAGGATATCATGCGATGATGAACGCCGATACGCTGGTGGTGCTCGGCAGCCAGTTCCCCTATCGCGCGTTTTATCCACCTGAAGCGCAGATTATTCAGATTGATATCAACCCCGGCAGCCTTGGCAGCCACAGCCATGTGAATATGGCATTGGTGGGCGATATCAAAGCCACGCTGAGCGCGCTTCTGCCGCAACTCAGCGTAAAAAGCGAGCGACGTTTCCTGGATAAAGCCCTGGAACACTATGCCAAAACCCGTAAAGATCTCGACGATCTGGCCACCGCCAACGACAAACAGGCGATCCACCCGCAGTATCTTGCGCAACAGGTTAGTCAGTTTGCCACTGAAGATGCCATATTCAGCTGCGACGTTGGCACGCCAACCGTATGGGCAGCCCGCTATCTGAAAATGAACGGTAAGCGCCGCCTGCTGGGATCGTTCAGCCACGGCTCGATGGCTAATGCAATGCCGCAGGCGCTGGGTGCACAGGCCATCGATCCGCATCGGCAGGTTATCGCCCTGTGCGGCGATGGCGGCTTCAGTATGCTGATGGGCGATTTTCTTTCGCTGGCCCAGCTTAAACTACCGGTGAAAATCGTGGTGTTTAATAACAGCGTGTTGGGCTTTGTGGCGATGGAGATGAAAGCCGGAGGCTATATGACCGACGGCACCGAGCTGCATAATCCTAACTTTGCGGCGATCGCCGAGGCGTGTGGCGTTAAAGGAATCCGCGTGGAACGGGCCTCCGACCTTAATGATGCACTGCAGCAGGCATTTGCACACGATGGTCCGGCACTGGTGGATGTGGTGACCGCAAAAGAAGAACTGGCTATGCCGCCGGAGATTAAGATGGAACAGGCCAAAGGCTTCAGCCTGTACATGCTGCGGGCCATTATCAATGGCCGTGGCGATGAAGTCGTCGAACTGGCAAAAACTAACTGGCTAAGGTAAAGAAAGAACTGCCGTTAATTTCGGGCGCTGCAGCGCCCGTTTTCATGTGTAAGGAGAACAGGTGTGATCGATCTGCGTAGTGATACCGTAACACGCCCAAGCCAGGCAATGCTCAAGGCGATGATGACCGCTGAAACCGGCGATGATGTGTATGGTGATGACCCGACGGTGAATCTACTGGAGGCGGAAGCCGCAGCGCTGAGCGGCAAAGAAGCAGCGCTGTTTCTGCCGACCGGCACTCAGGCAAACCTGGTGGCGCTGCTCTGCCACTGCCAGCGCGGCGAAGAGTATATCGTCGGCCAGTTGGCCCATAACTACAAATATGAAGCGGGCGGAGCTGCAGTGCTTGGCAGCATCCAGCCACAGCCGATTTTAGCCGCTGGTGACGGCACGCTGCCGCTGGATGTGGTTGCACAGTTTATCAAACCTGACGACCTGCATTTCGCCATCACCCGCCTTCTCAGCCTGGAGAATACCCATAACGGCAAAGTACTGCCGCTGAGCTATCTGCAACAGGCGTGGGAATTCACCCGCCAGCGTAGTCTGGCGCTGCATATTGACGGTGCACGCATCTTCAACGCGGCGGTGGCGCTGAACGTGCCGATGGAGGAAATCAGCCGCTACTGCGACACCTTAACCATCTGCCTGTCGAAAGGGCTGGGTGCGCCGGTCGGTTCCCTGCTGTGCGGCAGTACGGAATTTATTCAGCGTGCACGCCGCTGGCGGAAAATGACCGGCGGTGGCCTGCGCCAGGCGGGTATCCTCGCAGCAGCAGGGCGCTATGCACTGCAAAACAACGTTGAACGCCTGCGGGAAGATCATGATAACGCCGCCTGGCTGGCTGGCGCACTACGAGAAATCGGTGTAGACGTCACCCGTCACGACACCAATATGCTGTTCCTGCGCCTGCCGGAAGATCAGATGGCCGCCCTGGGGCCATGGATGCGCGAGCGCGGCATCCTGCTCAGCCCGGGCGCGGTAACACGGCTGGTGACCCATCTGGACGTCGATCGCGATGCACTGCAAACCCTCGTTAATGAGTGGCAGGCATTTTTAGCACAGCATTGATTGACCCCGATCGGGCGATATTGATGCCAGCCTGAGGGACGCTGAGCGGGCCCGTACAAACCCGTTCAGTATCCAGAGGTATTAACCCGAACCCGTCCCGTACTTTTCAATCAGCGCCGAAGCAATAGCTTCCGTTTCCGCATCGGCAAAGCCGCGATAGTCGCTCTGTCGAAAGTGCATCTGGAACGCCGCTATCAGCACCTGCTGCTGGTACGGTGTCATTTGCGGCGTGACCTCATAACCGTAACTTGCCAGCAGACCAAGCAGCTTACTTTTATCAACCCGCTGTACGGGTGAGCGGTTGCCGAGATAAAACGCGACCCGATCCGCATCGGGCCAGGCGCCAACACCCTGCTCCGCCAGCCACTGCCAGGGAAACATCGGGCCAGGGTCCTGTTTACGCATCGGCGCAATATCGCTGTGCGCCACCACATCCTGCGGACGAATACCGTATCGCTTCACGATATCGCGAGCCAGCGGCAGCAGTGCAGCCATTTGCGAAGGGGGAAACGGAGCGAAAACTATCTCTTTACCCACCCGCCGCCAGCCGGGGTTTTCCAGCTCAATACCAATTGAAGTATCGTTAAGCCGCGTTGCACCCTGCCAGTAGCTGATTCCCGCATGCCACGCCAGCATTGATTCCGGCACCAGACGCCAGACCAGAGGTTGGCCATCGTACTTTGGCGGTGATGCTGGCAACAAATAATGCGCACTCACTGAGTGGTTGGTCAGCGTATTTAGCGAAGGGGAAAAATCACCCGCCGTATAGTGGATAACCAGCACTTTAATACGCGGACGCGCGCCCCAGGCTTCCTGGCGCGTATCCACCGTATAGCCCTTCTGTTCATGCAGCCCCTGCGGCGTGATTGAGGTCAGCAAATAGATCGCCAAAAGCACCAGCAACGGGCGAATAAAAGACAGCGGGGTCATGGGCGGCTCAGTTTCACCGCGGTGCCGCTAATCACTATCATCAGCATATTGTCCTTACCGACGCTCTCATAACCAATTTGGATGCCAACCACGGCATCAGCTCCGATTGCTTCCGCCTGTTTCTCCAGGTCTTCAAAGGCAATTTTACGCCCTTTAGCCAGCTCTTTCTCGTAAGAGCCAACCCGGCCACCCACGATATCGCGTATGCCTGCAAAGAAATCACGGAAAATATTCACGCCCAGGATCACCTCTGAGGTAACGACACCACAATAGGCAGCGATCGGACTCCCTTCCAGCGTTGGGGTAGTGGAAAATTTCATGCCTCTCTCCTTGTAAAATTACAGCGCTCTTACTGTGAAGAAGAACACATGCTGTCAGTGGTAAAAGCATTCAAGCAGAACAATAAGGAAATCAAGATGAAATACCAAGTCTTTGCTGCTGTTATTCCACTGACTATACTACTCAGCGCCTGTACCACTGTCGAACCCGCTTATAAGGATATCGGTTCACGAGAAGCGCCCTGCATTAGCGGTGGGCCGGACCAGGTGGCTCAACAGTTCTACGATATGCGCTTACAGCATCCTTTCCTCGGCGTCCCGGATAATCAACAGCTGGCAAATTACCGTCCCTGGCTTAGCGGGCCGCTATATCAGGATTTAATCAAAGCCAGCCAAGAGCGATCGCCCAAATCCCGGCTGCGGGGCGACCTGTTCAGTAGCCGCTCTGCGAGTGCTACCAGCGCCAGCGTGAGCGACTCATCCACTATCCCTAATACCGATGCGCGTAATATTGCCCTGCGAGTGAATCTCAGCCATACCGGACAGCCGGAAGTTCTATGGCAGGATGAAATCCTGATGGCACGGGAAGGCACCTGCTGGACCGTGGACGACATACGCTATCTCGGCCCCGTTCCCCATATTACCGGCGGTTCGCTGCGCCAGCAGTTCGAAGAGTGACCAATCCTTCCGTGCCGCCAGACCCGGCGGCACGATCTCACTCACACATTTGCATAACAACAGCAAAGCTTTTCATGTTAAACGGCAACATTGCCCTATCTTGTGCTACGCTTTAATCACCTCGCCAACAATTATAAATTTTAACGCACGATGATTGCATAACTATTCTGTGGACGTTAAGATTTGTGGCATCAATTGCTATTCATTTTTTGCGCATGAGTATTCAACTAAACGGTATTAACTGCTATTACGGTGCCCACCAGGCGCTATTTGACATACAGCTGGCGTGCCCTCAGGGCGAAACGTTGGTTCTGCTGGGGCCAAGCGGTGCCGGGAAAAGCTCACTTCTGCGCGTGCTGAATCTGCTCGAGATGCCGCGTTCCGGAACGCTTGATATCGCCGGCAATCACTTCGATTTCAGCAAGCCGCCAACCGAAAGTGCCGTTCGTGAACTACGGCAGAACGTCGGTATGGTTTTCCAACAGTATAATCTTTGGCCACATCTAACCGTCACGCAGAATCTGATTGAAGCGCCTTGCCGCGTACTGGGTCTGAGTAAAGAGCAGGCCCATGAACGTGCCAATAAACTGCTCGATCGTCTGCGCCTGACGCCCTTTGCCGATCGTTTTCCACTGCATCTTTCCGGTGGTCAGCAACAGCGCGTGGCCATTGCTCGCGCGTTGATGATGGAACCTGCGGTATTGCTGTTCGATGAACCGACCGCGGCACTGGACCCGGAAATTACCGCGCAGATCGTCAGCATTATTCGCGAACTTGCGGAAACCAACATCACTCAGGTTATCGTCACCCACGAAGTGGAAGTGGCGCGTAAAACCGCCAGCCGCGTGGTGTACATGGAAAATGGGTACATCGTTGAACAAGGCGATGCCAGCCGCTTTACACAGCCGCAAACCGATGCGTTTGCACATTATCTTTCGCACTAAACGCAGGACATAATGATGAAAAAAGTTGTACTTGCCGCACTTTTAGCCAGCATCAGCCTGGGAGCCAGCGCTGCCCAGACCATTCGTTTTGCGACAGAAGCGTCCTACCCTCCGTTTGAGTTTGTTGACGCTGACAATAAGATCCAGGGATTTGATGTCGATCTGGCTAACGCACTGTGTCGCGAAATTGGCGCGGAATGCACCTTCAGCAACCAGGCCTTCGACAGCCTGATCCCCAGCCTGAAATTCCGTCGCTTTGATGCGGTGATGGCCGGTATGGACATCACGCCAGAACGCGAAAAGCAGGTTCTGTTCACGAATGCCTACTACGACAACTCCGCGCTGTTCGTGGTGCAGAAAGGCAAAGTCGCCAGTATTGATGCCCTGAAAGGCAAACGCGTTGGTGTGCAGAACGGCACCACCCACCAGAAATACCTCAGCGAAAAACAGGCTGATATTCAACTGGTCCCTTACGACAGCTATCAAAACGCCATCCTTGATCTGAAAAATGGCCGCATCGACGCGGTATTCGGTGACACTGCGGTGGTCAACGAGTGGTTAAAACAGAACACGAACCTGACCGCGCTGGGTGAGAAAGTGACCGATAAATCTTACTTCGGTACCGGCCTGGGTATTGCCGTTCGCCAGGGTAACACCGATCTGCAGGGTAAATTCAATGCGGCGCTGGATAAGGTGAAAGCCGACGGCACCTATAAAACTATCTACAGCAAGTGGTTTCAGCAGTAATTAATGAGCGAATTTTATTCTCTTGCCAGCGCCGCCGGGATGACCGTCGGCCTTGCCGTTTGTGCTTTAGTGCTCGGACTGGCTCTCGCGATGGTCTTTGCCGTGTGGGAATCCGCTCGCTGGCGGCCGCTGGCGTGGCTGGGTACGCTGCTGGTTACCCTGTTTCGCGGGCTGCCGGAAATTCTTGTGGTGCTGTTTATCTACTTTGGCGCCTCGCAGCTGCTGCTGACGCTCTCCGATGGATTCACTCTGAATCTCGGCGTGGTGCAGATCCCGATTCAGGTCGCCATTGAAAACTTTGACGTCAGCCCGTTCCTGTGCGGCGTGATTGCGCTGGCGATCCTTTATTCTGCGTATGCTTCACAAACCCTGCGTGGTGCGCTAAAGGCGGTTCCTGCTGGCCAGTGGGAATCAGGCCAGGCGCTGGGAATGAAAAAATCGGCGATATTCTTCCGGTTGATCATGCCACAGATGTGGCGACACGCCCTGCCCGGCTTAGGCAATCAGTGGCTGGTGCTGCTCAAGGATACCGCACTGGTTTCACTGATTAGCGTGAACGATATTATGCTGCAGACCAAAAGCATCGCAACCCGTACCCAGGAGCCGTTTACCTGGTACGTTATTGCGGCGGCGATTTATCTGCTGATCACCCTGTTCAGCCAGCAGGTGCTGAAGCGTATTGAGCTGCGCACGACGCGCTTTGAGCGCGGAGGTTCCTGATGCTGAGTTACTTCCCCGAACTGCTTAAAGGGCTGCAAACCAGCCTGACGCTGACCGTGGCATCGCTGCTGCTGGCACTACTGCTGGCGCTGATCTTCACGGTGATTCTGGCGTTGAAGGTGCCGGTTCTCAGCCTGATTACCCGTGGCTATATCACGCTGTTTACCGGTACGCCGCTGCTGGTGCAGATCTTCCTGATTTACTACGGCCCAGGCCAGTTTCCTTCCATACAAAACATTTCCTGGCTCTGGCATTTACTGTCACAGCCGTGGCTGTGTGCCCTGCTGGCGCTGTCGTTAAACAGTGCCGCCTATACCACGCTGCTGTTCCACGGTGCCGTGCGGGCAATCCCTGCCGGGCAGTGGCAATCCTGTGCGGCATTAGGCATGAACCGCAAGGACACGCTGCGCATTTTACTGCCGTATGCTTTTAAGCGCGCCCTCTCCTCTTATTCGAACGAGGTAGTGCTGGTGTTTAAAAGTACCTCGCTGGCTTACACCATCACGCTGATGGAAGTGATGGGCCACGGACAGCTGCTGTATGGCCGAACCTATGACGTAACGGTGTTTGCCGCTGCCGGGATAATTTATCTTATCGTCAACGGTTTACTGACTCTGCTGATGCGGTTGATCGAGCGCCGGGCATTAGCCTTCGAGCAGCGCAGCTGAGCGAACGATTTCTAAAAAAGGAACTAATAAATATGAAAAAAATTATTCTGGCCACGGTTCTGGCCAGCATGACCTTTGGGGCAGTAGCCACAGATAAAATTCGTTTTGCTTCCTCTGCGACCTATCCACCGTTTGAATCGCTGGACAGTGAGAATCAGATTGTTGGATTTGATATCGATCTGGCCAAAGCGCTGTGTGAAGAGATGAAAGCAGAATGCACCTTCACCAATAACCCGTTTGACAGCCTGGTTCCGGCCCTGAAGTTCCGCCGTTACGATGCCGTGATTTCCGGGATGGATATCACCCCGGAGCGCAGCCAGCAGGTCAGCTTCACCAAGCCTTACTACGCCAACTCCGCGATTTTGATTGCGCCAAAGGGTAAATTTACCGATCTTTCACAGCTGAAAGGTAAACGCGTCGGTATGGAAAACGGCACCACGCATCAGAAGTATTTACAGGAGCAGCATTCTGAAATTACCGCCGTGGCCTATGACAGCTATCAGAATGCTATTCTGGACCTGAAAAATAATCGCCTGGACGGTATTTTCGGCGACAGCGCAGTGGTAAATCAGTGGCTGAAAAGCAGTCCGAATCTTGGCACCGTGGGTAAGCACGTTACCGACAGCAGCTATTTTGGCACCGGCTTAGGGATTGCCGTGCGTAAAGATAACGCGGAACTGCTGGCAAAACTGAATACCGCGCTGGATACGCTGCGCGCAAACGGCACGATTGAGAAAATTAATCAGCGCTGGTTCCCGGAGTAATGCACAAACGGCAGGCGAATTTCTCGCCTGCTCGCTTTATGCTTTCCGCTGCAACAGCGTCAGCACTTCGTAGTGCGCCGTATGCGGGAACATATCAAACAGCTGCACCTGCACAATACGATAGTCACTTAGCCGCGCAAGATCCGTCGCCATCGTCACCGCATTGCAGCTGGAGTAGAGTATCCACGGCGGTGCCATTCGGGTGAGATAGTCGCACAGTTCAGCACCAATACCGCGTCGCGGCGGATTCACCAGCACCAGTTCCGGTACGCTGCCTTCTCCGGTGGCAAACGCCGTCGAGTCCAGCGCAGCGAAATTCACCCGCGTTAATCCCATCAGTTCAGCCGACCGCTTCGCGCAGGCAATTGCTTCTTTACTGATCTCAATGCCGGTCAGCTGCATATCCGGCGTGGCGCAGTGCAGGCCAAATCCCCCAACGCCGCAGAACAGATCCCACATGCTGTTAACGCCCAGATCGCCCACCCAGCGGCGCGCGGTGGCATACAGCGATGCCGCCACTTCCGGGTTGGTCTGGAAAAAACTCTGCGGCCGAATCCACAGCGGGACGTCATTAAGCTGCTCCGCCAGCGCCTGATTTTCGGTCAGCGGGATCTCTTCATTCCCTTCCAGAATCGCCATCGGCACCGGCTGAATATTGGCGGAAATCGCCGCCAGCTGCGGTAACGTGCGCTGCAGCTCCGGCAATGCGTCCTTAAGCTGCGCCAGCTTGGTGGTGGAGCGCAGCACAAAGCGCAGCATCAATTCACCGCTGTAACGGCTTTCCGTCAGCAAAATAAACTTCAGCTCGCCGCGGCGGCGCGCAACGTTATAGGGCGTCAGCCCGGCGCGGGCAATAAACGGGCGCAGTGCAGCAAACACATCGGTAAAACTGTCGGGATAAAGCGGGCAGTCACAGAGATCGACCGGCGTACCGTCGCGATGCAGCATACCGAGCAGCGGGCGCTCAACGCTGCCGCTGACCACCATTTTCGCCTTGTTACGGAATTTTTCCGGCGGAGAAATCACCGGCGCCAGCCAGTTTGCCACCGGCAGCGAAGCCATCAACTGCTGCAAATGAGCCTGTTTTTGCGAAAGTTGCTGGGTGTACGGCGTTTCCAGCCACTGGCAGGATCGGCAACGACCGGCGTCGTAGAGCGCGCAATGCATGTTAAAGCCTGTTGATTGGGAATGCGAAATGCAGGTTAACAGTATATACCCAAATCAACGCCGGGTGCAGTCTCAGACGAAACGCGGCTCAGCGATAATAGTTTCGGCTGCTAAACGGAACAAACACTAACAGCAACACCAGCATATCCGGGAGTTTTTGCGCGATAAGCGAGCTGATAATACGGACGTTATCTTCGCCGCTCATGCTGAAAATCTCCGGGTAGATCCCGGTCAGCGTTGCGATCATCATATACAGCAGCACGGCCACCTGAGTAGTAAGGAACGTCCAGCGCCCCCAGTTACGTCCACGCATCAAGGCAATTGCACAGCGCAGCTCAAGGAAGAAGATCAGCTGGCTGGCAATAAAAATTAAAGTGGAATCCCAGGACTGGGCACTGCGGTGGATGAAGTTCATCACTTCTTCATAACCCAGTTCATTGGCCCGCAGTAGCACGCTGAGCAGCCGGGTGGCAATAATCGCGCTTCCAGCAATCAGCACCGGTACAGGGATAGCAATCCGGTCGCCGGACAATGCACCACCACCTCTGAACACCTCTGACATATCCCTCTCCTGCCCTGTGCTAAATATCGTCAACCCACACTGCTACTGTCTGGTTATCAATCTGCAACACGCATTCAGGCAGATTAATTCAACTATTTTTAGCCTATACGCGCCAATAATTCCACTCCACGAAATAAAATTATTTTCGGTCATTAATTATCCCAAAATAAAACCAGACAAAACGTATATTTCTACATCTGAATATATTTTAATCTCTCAGGAAAACAGCATCCCGGTTGGCTGAGGATGGTCAGATGTATGATTACCGTACGGTAACCGCCCGCAGGTCGGCGTGTTACTTTAATTATTTCTGAATGGAGTAGAAAACGTGTCAAGGGTTCTGGAGCACTATAACTACCTGCATGAAATCCCGGAGCTGGGTTTCCAGGAATTTAAAACGTCGGCCTATATCAGCCAGCAGTTAAAAAATGCGGGCTTTGTCGTACAGGATAATTTTAATGGTACAACCGGTATTGTGGCGATTCTTGACAGTGGTATTCCAGGCCCGACTCTGGCACTGCGGGCGGATATGGATGCGCTGGGACACATTATCGACGGTATACACTGCGCGCGGCACACCTGCGGTCACGATGCCCACTCTTCCGTGGTGCTGAGCGCCGCCGAGGAGCTGATTGCCGGGCATGAAGTAAAACGCGGTCGGCTGAAGTTGATTTTCCAACCGGCGGAGGAGCTAGGGGCCGGCGCGCTGGCGATGATCGCCGGAGGCGCGATTGACGACGTGGATATGATTTTAGGCTTCCATGTGCGCCCGGCCCAGGAATGCGCCGTAGGTACAGCCATTCCGGCGGTACACTATTCGGCATGCGTCACGCTGGAAGCCATTATTTATGGGCATGCGGCTCACGGCGCGCGACCGCATCTGGGTGTCAACGCGCTGGATGCCGCCGTCAGCGCGGTGCAGGCGGTGAATGCGGTACATCTGGCTCCGAACAGCGGGTGGAGTGTAAAAGCCACTCGCTTTATCTGCGATGCCGGCGTCACCAACTCCATCCCGGATGAAGCCCGGGTGGTGTTCGATCTGCGTGCTGCCAAAAATGAAGATATGGTTGAGCTGCAGGCACGCGTTCAGCGGGCCGTTGAGCACAGCGTGGCGGCCTACGGTGCCAAAGCCAATGTTACAGTGATGAAGAGCATGCCTGCGGCAGTGATTGATGACGAGATGACCGCACTGATAGCGCAGGCGATTGTTGACGTGCAGGGTGAAAGTGCATTGATACCGGTGCGCTCCACGCCAGGCAGTGAAGATTTCTTCCAGTATCCGGTACAGCGCCCGGAAGTGAAGGCAGGTTTCTGGGGGCTGGGCACGGGTCTGCTGCCGGGGCTGCATCATCCCGATATGCATTTCGATCTGACTTCGCTACCGGTCGGAGTAAAAATTTTTAAAGCCTGCGTTCGAAGGGTTCTGGGGTAACTGCTGCCAGGCCTTTGCGAGAGGTGCCGGGCTCCGCAGCGCTGAAGCGAAAGTCATGGGCCAGGAGAGGACCGCAGGGATGCTGCCATCAGGCCGGGCGCGGGCTTCCTGACCGCGCCCGGGTGGTCCGTCTATCCGCTGCTGTAGACGAACGCACCCGCCTGACAACTCAATGCCCGGAACGCGCCTTCTGAATATCCTTAATCCGCTGCTTCTCTTCGTGTGCCATCAGACGCCAGGCGATAAAGCCCACCAGCCCAACCACAAACAGAATGAGTGAAGCCAGCGCGTTAATTTCCGGATTCACGCCGCGTCGAACGGTGGCAAAGATCTGCATCGGCAGCGTCGTGGCTCCCGGACCGGTAACGAAGCTGGAAATGACCAGATCATCCAGCGACAGCGTAAAGGCCAGCAGCCAGCCGGTGACGATGGCCGGGGCGATCATTGGAACGGTGATCACAAAGAACACTTTCAGCGGCGTCGCACCCAGATCCATTGCCGCCTCCTCGATTGACCGGTCCAGCTCCCGCAGACGCGAGTTGACCACCACCGCGACATACGCGGTACAGAAGGTCACGTGTGCCAGCCAGATGGTCAACATCCCACGATCGGCAGGCCAGCCAAAGGCATTCGCCATCGCCACAAACAGCAGCAGCAGCGAAAGGCCGGTAATCACGTCGGGCATAACCAGCGGTGCCGTCAGCATAAAGGCAAAACCGGTCGATCCTTTGAAGCGACCAAAGCGAACGATAATCACGGCGGCAATCGTGCCGAGGATCACCGCCGCCGTTGCCGACAGTGCAGCAAGCGACAGACTGAGCGTGACGGCGCTAATCATCGCATCATCGTGGAACAGCACGTTATACCAGTGGAACGAGAAGCTTTCCCACGCGGCCAGCTGCGACGAGTTAAACGAATAAATGACCAGCAACAGCATCGGCGCATAGAGGAAGAAGAAACAAACAGCGAGGATCGCCGTACGCCACTTCGAGCGAATGGTCGGCAAACTGTTCATGCCTTATCCCCCATTTCTTTGTTCTGATGCTTGTGGAACCAGACGATCGGCATGATCAGGATCAGCAGAATTATCACCGCCAGCGCAGAGGCTACCGGCCAGTCGCGGTTATTGAAGAACTCCTGCCACAGCACGCGGCCAATCATAATACTGTCCGGGCCGCCCAGCAGTTCCGGGATCACGTACTCGCCCACCGCCGGAATGAATACCAGCATTGAACCGGCAATAATGCCGCCTTTCGTCAGCGGCACAATCACGCTGAAGAAGGTCTTCAGCGGGCGCGCGCCAAGATCGAGCGACGCTTCCACCAGCGAATAATCGATTCGGGTCAGCGCGGTATAGATTGGCAGCACCATAAACGGCAGATAGCAGTAAACAATACCGATATACACCGCCATGTTGGTGTACAGAATGGCGATCGGGTGATCGATCACGCCGGTCCACATCAGGAAGCGGTTTAAAATACCGTTATTGTTGAGGATACCCATCCACGCGTACACCCTGACCAGGAAAGAGGTCCAGGATGGCAGGATCACCAGCAGCAGCAGGATATTGCGCGTTGAGGGTGAGGCATGCGCCACCGCCCAGGCCAGCGGATAACCAATCAGCAGGCAGATGCCCGTTGAGATTGCCGCAACCTGTAATGAATGAAGATAGGCATCGATATAAAGCGGATCGTCGGTCAGCGTGAAATAGTTGCCGAGATTCAATACCATGCTCAGCTGGCCGTCGGCCCAGGTCAGCAGCTCAGTGTACGGTGGAATGGCACGCGCAATGTCAGCAAAACTGATTTTTAGTACGATAAGGAACGGCAGTAAAAACAGCAGCGACAGCCAGATATAGGGCAGTGCTATCACCAGCTTGCGGCCATGGGCCATCTGCAGCCGGGTCAGCAGCGAAACGCCGATGCGCCTCACGCTCGGTGGTTTGGTAGTACGTTCAGAAAATTGGCTCATCATCCCCCCCTGCTTATACCGTCAGAACCACACAGCTATCGACATCCCAACACAGGCGAACTTCATCGCCCCATGTCGGCGTACCGTTGCGGAAACGATGGCCGTTTTGCAGCTGAGCGCTGATCATCTGGCCACTGCGCAGGCGCACATGATAGATAGACAGGTCGCCCAGATAGGCAATATGCACCACCTCACCCACGGCAAAATTGAAGCCGTCGGCCGGAACATCGTCGCACAGCAGCACTTTTTCAGGGCGCAGCGCCACATACACAGGAACGCCGTCCAGCACCGACACATCGCTCGCCACTTTCAGCGGATGCACCAGTCCTGGACTGTCAATAATCAACCCGTCTTCCTGGCGCTCACGCAGCAGTCCTTCGAAGACGTTAACTGAACCGATAAACTCAGCGCTGAAGCGGGTGGTGGGATGCTCGTAAATCTCCTCCGGCTCGCCGATCTGCACAAACTTGCCGCGGTTCATAATGGCAATACGGCCCGCCATGGTCATCGCTTCTTCCTGATCGTGCGTCACCATCACGCAGGTGGCGCCCACGCGCTCCAGAATATCAACCACTTCCAGCTGCATGCGGTCACGCAGTTTTTTATCCAGCGCACCCATCGGTTCGTCCAACAGCAGCAGTTTAGGCCGCTTCGCCAGACTACGTGCCAGCGCCACGCGCTGACGCTGACCGCCGGAAAGCTGGTGCGGTTTACGTTTAGCATATTCCTGCATGTGCACCAGGGTCAGCATTTCGGCGACGCGGCTGGCAATTTCAGCTTTAGGCAGGCGGTCCTGCTTCAGACCAAAAGCGATATTCTGCTCCACTGTCATATGGGGGAACAGCGCATAGGACTGAAACATCATGTTAATTGGGCGCTGATAGGGCGGCACGTGGGAGAGATCCTGGCCATCCAGCAGGATTTGCCCATGAGTCGGGCTTTCAAACCCGGCCAGCATACGCAGCAGCGTAGACTTACCGCAGCCAGAAGCACCCAGCAGAGCGAAGATTTCGCCTTTGTAGATGGTCAGGTTGACATCATCTACCGCGTGCTGACCATCAAACGATTTCGTCAGATTACGGATTTCCAGCAGCGGCGTTAACGCCCTGCCAGCCTTGCTTTGAGGACGGGGGATCGCGTCGTTCACTACCATTACTCTCCGGCGCTAAAGAACCTTCCCGCGGTGGGACAGGCCCAAAAATAACAAACAGAGGCCGATAACCGGGCCTCTGCTGCTTAGCAAGAGTGAGTCAGACTCACTACTCAGTTATTTACCACTTTTAACTTTAGTCCATGAACGGGTGCGCACACGATCAAGTTTCGGGTCCTGCAACTTGAGGGTAAACAACTTCGCCATGGTTTCTGGGGTTGGGTAGATACCCGGGTTGTTACGGATAGCTTCATCAACAAACGGAATCGATGCTTTCACGCCGCTGGCATAGAAGATGGTGTTAGAGATCTGCGCCATCACTTTCGGCTCCATCAGATAATTAATGAACTGATAGGCCGCATCGGTATTTTTTGCGTCTTTCGGAATCGCCAGCATATCGAAGAACGCCAGCGCACCCTCTTTAGGAATGCTGTAGGCAATGTTCACGCCGTTTTTCGCATCTTCTGCACGTTTCTTCGCCTGCAGAACGTCACCGGCCCAGCCGATAGCGACACAGGTATTACCATTAGCCAAATCGTTAATGTACTGAGATGAGTGGAAGTAACGAATGCCTGGACGCAGTTTCAACAGCAGATCGGTCGCCGCACCCGAGTAGTCTTTTGCATCGCTGCTATTCGGATCTTTACCGAGGTAGTTCAGCACGGTAGCAAAGATCTCTTCCGGGGCATCAAGGAATGACACGCCACAGCTTTTCAATTTCTCAAGGTTTTCCGGCTTCAGCACCAGATCCCAGCTGTCAACTGGGGCATCTTTACCCAGCGCGGCCTTGACCTTATCCACGTTATAACCGATACCGGTGGTAGCCCACAGGTAAGGAATAGCGTATTTGTTACCCGGATCGTGCTGTTCCAGCTTTTTCATCAGCTCCGGATCGAGGTTTTTATAGTTTGGCAGCTTGCTGCGATCCAGCGGCTGAAACACACCGGACTGCAGCTGACGCGCCAGGAAGCTGGAAGATGGCACCACCACGTCATAGCCCGTACTGCCCGCCATCAGTTTGCCTTCCAGCACTTCGTTAGAGTCAAACACGTCATAAACGACTTTGATGCCGGTTTGCTTTTCAAAATCGGCCACGGTATTCGGCGCAATATAATCAGACCAGTTATAAACGTGCAGCGTTTTATCTTCCGCCAGAGAGCCAGCGGAGATCGCCATCAGCGCACCCGCAACCACACCTGACAACCATTTTTTGCGTTGGTTGAACATCTTCCATTCTCCTGAACAGGGATAATCACAGCAGTACCCAGAGGTACATTTCTCAGCAAGCGAACCGGTGAGCACTTGCCGCAAAATACAGGTCCACAATGAATCATTATTCACTGCGCCGTTAATAGAAAAAACCTATATTTGTAGCGACGTTGCACGCGTTAATACGGCAACGCAAGAATAGCCCCACTCACTGGTCCAGACCAGACCTTAGCGTAAAAAACGCCTTTTATCGATTTTCTATGCATGTTTCCTCTACGTGATATGCCATTCGCGGCATAAACAGCGATAGATATCTGGCAATTAAGGGCAAAATGCAGAATAAAAAGTGGTAGCGTTCGTACGATATGAGGCGGGATAAACACAGCTTGAGCAGATAATTAAGCAGAATGCTGAAAAGTCGGAAATCGGGATGTAGGCTGCCGGGCAGTATGCTCTACTGCCCAGGGAAGGAAATAATAAAATCAGTGCAGCATAGAGTACCCGGTAATCACCGGTGCCCGCTCTTCATCTTCACCGATCATCAGTAGATGATTGGCAAACGCTTCCATCACGATCATCGAAATCTGCTCTTCACTCTGTTTCATAAAGTGAACGAACTGTGCGTAAGTCACACCGGCACTCACGCTGAGCGACTGGCAGACAATCAGTTTCGGCAGGTTATCATCCTGAATATCGAGAAATGTCTTCACGGTCAGTGAACTGGCGTTGATCTGCGACAAATCGCCAACCAGCGGAATCAGTGCTGTGGGCTTCACTTCGGCCAGCGCCGAAAACAGGATCACGTTATCAACCAGATCCAGTTTGGCATCAAACACACCGTCAAAATTCTGCATATGCGGCAGATGAAGGGCCTGGCAGGAATCGCACTCAAACCAGGTGATGCTTTGCTGATCCAGCCAACGCCGTAATACGTCGAGATCCGGGACGATGAGTGAATCCATATACTTTATCTCTTGCCGCCATAAAATTGCGCACTAGCTTACGGAAAATCGTTAATAAAAACTACGTTTACGACAGAAATTAAGACATTAGCCACCGGTTTTGAGGCAGAAACCTGGACGAGCCTGTTCTTCGATCCAGCCGATCATCATCGCAGCAATATTGAGACCAGTCGTTTTTTCAATGCCTTCCAGCCCGGGTGAAGCGTTGACCTCCATGACCAGCGGGCCGCGTTCAGCGCGGAGAATATCAACCCCGGCGACATCCAGACCGAGCGTTGCGGCCGCCCGGACCGCAATTTCCCGCTCGCGATCGTCAATCACCACACGTCGGGCGCTGCCGCCGCGATGCAGATTGGATCGGAACTCCCCCTCTTTCGCCACCCGTTCAATGGCGGCAACAACTTCGCCACCAATCACCAGGCAGCGAATATCTCGTCCCTGCGCCTCTTTAATAAATTCCTGCACCAGAATGTGCGCATTCAGCCCGCGAAAGGCGTCAATCACGCTTTCCGCCGCCTGCCGTGTTTCCGCCAGCACCACGCCAATCCCCTGGGTTCCTTCCAGCAGCTTGACCACCAGCGGGGCACCGCCGACCATCTTAATCAGATCGCTGGTATCGTCAGGCGAGTGTGCAAAGCCAGTAATCGGCATGGCGATCCCGGCGCGGGCCAGCAGCTGTAGCGAACGCAGTTTGTCACGCGCGCGCGCAATCGCCAGCGACTCATTAAGAGGATAGCTCCCGCACATCTCAAACTGGCGCAGCACTGCCGTACCATAGAAAGTGGTAGAAGGACCAATACGTGGAATTACCGCATCAAAATGTTCCAGCTGGCGGCCGCGATAATGAATCGCCGAGGAACCAGGGTTGATATTCATATAGCAGGAAAGCGGATCGATGACCTCCACACTGTGGCCACGCGCGCGCGCAGCCTCAACCAGACGCTTACAGGAATAAAGCGAACCATCGCGGGAAAGCACGGCAATTTTCAACAGTTACCTCCGAAAGCGGGAAGATCAGCGCGTAGCCCAGCCCTGCTGGTGCAGATAATCAAGAATAAACGGTCGGCTTTCTTTCACCAGCGTTTTACGAATATGGTCGCTCCAGCTTTCAATCCGGCGATTGCTGTCGCGGCTCAGGTAGTAACTTTCCAGCTGGCGGTCATACTTTTCCAGCTCGGCCGGCTCCAGCGCCCGATACTGGTTTTCATGCACCAGCATTGTTGCAGGCATGCGCGGCTTGAAGAGCGGGTCCTGTGCCGGTTCCCCCAGGCACAGCCCAAACAGCGGCAGTACATATTCAGGCAGCTTAAGCTGTTGCGTTACCTCGGCGATATTATTGCGAATACCGCCGATAAACACGCCGCCGAAACCCAGCGATTCCGCAGCGGTCATTGCGTTCTGCGCCATCAGCGCGGTATCAACACAGCCCAGCAGCAGCTGCTCTGCCAGCCCCAGCTGCGCATCCGGACAAATCTGCTGCAGGCGATTAAAATCGGCGCAAAACACCCAAAACTCAGCGGCCTGGGCAACATATTTTTGCCCGCCGCTGAGGGTTACCAGCACCTCACGCAGTGTGGGATCGCTGATACGAACTATTGAAGTGCACTGTAAAAAACTGGAACTGGAAGCCGACTGCGCAGCAGCAAGAATGGCAGCGCGCTGCTGCTCGGTTATCTTGCGCTCGGTAAAGGCACGAATGGAACGATGGGCGCAGAGCAAATCAATGGTCGGCGTCATGAGAATCTCCTTCTTTCTTGGTATGCGAACGGCGCGTGTTAAATAAGTCCGGGGCCATAGCTTTAGCGGTGCGCCACATCATAACGATGGCGGCGGGCAGCATCAGGACAATTCCGGCGAAAATCATTACGGTTACGGCCAGTTTGCCAGTGAAAGGCGAAGGTAAAGGAAGCACTTCATGCAGCGTAAGCAGGGCAATAAGCAACACGATTCCCCCCAGGGCTTCGAGAATAAGAACCGGTCGGGGTAACTGAGTAAAAGCACGCATTTTGACTCTCCTTACGCTCTGTTAATCAACCCAAAAGGCCCGGACTCGCGCCGCCACACTCTGCCCTAAAAGAGCGGAAAAACGCAAGGGATATAGCCTGTACGAATCATACCAACAGGTAAATCCTTCTTTCATTCAACAGGGGTTGCGGGCATCATAGGCGGCATTGAGCAATAAGTTGTGACTTAAGTCACATAAAAGAATCCAATCCTTGAGGAGACATCTATGTTTGCTGTGATTTTCGGACGCCCGGGCTGCCCTTACTGCGTGCGTGCTAAAGAACTGGCTGAGAAACTGACTGAAGAGCGTGATGACTTTAACTTCCGCTATGTAGACATTCACGCGGAAGGGATCACCAAAGCAGATCTGGAGAAGACAGTGGGTAAACCTGTTGAAACCGTGCCGCAGATCTTCCTCGATCAGACCCACATCGGCGGCTGCACTGATTTTGAAGCCTACGCTAAAGCCAACCTGGGCCTGTTCCAGTCTTAATGGCTTTGTCCCTCAGGGGGAGGCGATACCGCGTCCCCCTGATGTTTTAGATTCCGGTGAGTTTCCCTTACCCCCTGCTCTGCCGCTGATGAATCTCCACCAGCGTACGGCAAAGCATCATCGCCAATGCCCCTGAGCCACACCAGAAAACTGCGCTGATGATAATCGCGATCTCCTGACCCAGTCCCACGCTATGGAACGTGCTTAGCTGCATTAACGCCAGGCAGGGTGGTGACGCCAACAGCACCGCCAGCAGTAAAACGGTAAACGGCGCCTCTTTCGACATCAACGCCGCCAGCGCACCGGGTATCATAAACAGCAGCAGGCCGAACTGGACGTGGTTAGCACCACCGATAGCGATCAGATAACGCACGGCAAGAAAGAGCAACCCATAAAGAGAGCTACAGGCAATAACACCAGACCAACTGAAGGCTTTAACCCACATCAGAATCTTCTCCAGGTTATTTTTAACCCAACATCAATTCAAAAAAGAATAAGCGTGTGATTGTTATACAACAATAAATTTAATTATCTTGATATTGCTAAAAATAAACCAGGCGGATGCTGGCTGTAAGGCAGTATAACGATTAAAATAGCCGTCGATTTATCCGTAAAGATCATTGCTAAAAATTAGCCCAATGCTGTCATGCTGTAACTGAACTGCAACGGAGCCTGGCGGATAAAATCTAGCGTATAAATGCCCTTTCATCAATAGGTTAATGGTAAACAAGAAGTTAAACCGTGAATATAAACGTCGCAGACTTGTTAAGTAGAAATTACATACTGTTATTGTTTGTTGTTTTATCATTGGGCCTGTGTTTAGGGAAATTACGGCTGGGTTCTGTACAACTAGGTAATTCCATTGGCGTTTTAGTGGTTTCTTTGCTGCTCGGCCAACAGCATTTTTCAATTAATACCGAAGCCCTGAATCTTGGCTTTATGTTATTTATTTTTTGCGTCGGTGTTGAAGCCGGCCCGAACTTTTTTTCTATATTTTTCCGGGATGGAAAAAACTATCTGATGCTGGCTATCGTGATGGTCGCCAGCGCAATGATCCTCGCATTAGGACTGGGCAAACTTTTCGGCTGGGATATCGGTCTGACTGCCGGGATGCTGGCGGGGTCGATGACCTCGACGCCAGTGCTGGTGGGTGCCGGAGATACGCTGCGGCAAATGATGACCGAAAGTGGCAGCCTTAGTCAGGCGCAGGATCATCTTAGCCTGGGCTATGCTCTGACCTATCTGATTGGCCTTGTCAGTCTGATTGTCGCCGCCCGCTATCTTCCTAAACTTCAGCACCAGGATTTGCCGACCAGCGCACAGCAAATTGCCCGTGAACGCGGCCTCGATCCGGACAGCAAGCGGAAAGTCTATCTTCCGGTGATCCGCGCCTATCGCGTTGGCCCCGAGTTGGTGGCATGGAGTGATGGCAAAAATCTGCGCGAGCTGGGCATTTATCGCCAAACCGGTTGTTATATCGAACGTATTCGCCGCAACGGCATTCTGGCAAATCCCGACGGCGATGCAGTACTCCAGCCCGGCGACGAGATTTCACTGGTGGGCTACCCGGATGCCCATTCGCGCCTCGACCCCAGCTTCCGCAACGGAAAAGAGGTGTTCGACCGCGATCTGCTGGACATGCGCATCGTTAATGAAGAAATCGTGGTGAAAAATAACAATGCGGTCAACAAGCGCCTCAGCCAGCTCAAGCTGACCGATCACGGCTGCTTCCTGAACCGGGTTATTCGCAGTCAGATTGAAATGCCGATCGACGACAGTATCATCCTGAATAAAGGTGACGTGCTGCACATCAGCGGTGAAGCAAAACGCGTGAAGTCCATTGCTGACCGTATCGGCTTTATTTCGATTCATAGCCAGGTGACCGACCTGCTGGCCTTCTGCTCCTTCTTTATCATCGGACTGATGATCGGCATGATTAACTTCCAGTTCAGCAGTTTCAACTTTGGCATTGGTAACGCTGCCGGGCTGCTGTTCGCCGGGATTATGCTCGGCTTCCTGCGCGCTAATCATCCAACCTTTGGTTATATCCCGCAGGGCGCACTGACGATGGTGAAAGAGTTTGGCCTGATGGTGTTTATGGCCGGCGTCGGGCTGAGCGCGGGCAGCGGCATTAATCAGGGGCTGGGTGAAACCGGTCTGCTGATGCTGGCCGCCGGACTGATTGTCAGCCTGCTGCCGGTGGTGATCTGCTTCCTGTTTGGTGCGCTGGTGCTGAAGATGAACCGCGCCCTGCTGTTTGGTGCCATTATGGGCGCACGGACCTGCGCTCCGGCGATGGAAATTATCAGCGACACGGCGCGCAGCAACATCCCGGCACTGGGTTATGCAGGAACTTATGCGATTGCTAACGTTTTGCTTACGCTCGCCGGTACGCTGATCGTGGTAATCTGGCCAATTTTCGGCTGACTAAAAAATATTTAGGGACTTCAGAGAACTTTTATGGCGGGGTGCAGTCTGAATTAATGCCACTGCTTTTCTTTGAAATCCCCAAATTGAGGAGCCCGTTAAACGTTATGTTTAGCGGGTTTTTTTCTTTTCTGCTCCGTGACTTCCGCAACACCCTTTCCTTCCGCTCTTAATGTTGCCTTAAGCGCTTTCAGGCATCGTAGACTTCCTGTACTTATCGCCAAAGCGTCTTAGAAATGTCATCAATTCTCAACAAACCCGAAACGAAGCGCGGAATTAGGAGTGAAGCCCTTTACCCTCTTCCGGCTGACTTTTATTTTAAGCAATCCGTGCTATTACTGCTCAGCGCGATGTTTCTGATTTGGCTGTCGCGCAGTGAAAGCTGGGACATGGCCATTAGCCAGATGTGGTACGACCCGTTGACTCAGCGGTTTCCATGGAAAGATAACGTCTGGCTGGATGTGATTAACCACCGCCTGTTAAAAGACCTGGTCATCGGCGGCGGTGTACTGCTGCTGATTGCCGGGATCGTACGCCGCCAGTGGCGATGGGTACTGGTGGCACTGCTGATGGGTATCGGACCGCTGGTGGTTGGCGTGCTGAAAAGCAGCAGCGCGCACTCCTGTCCGTGGGACCTGGTGCAGTTTGGTGGCCATGCCGTCTCTTATCCGCTATTTGGTGCTATTCCCGAAAATAGCGGACCGGGGCGCTGCTTCCCGGGGGGGCATGCCTCCAGCGGATTCAGTGCGATGGCGCTGTTTTTCCTGTTCTGGCCCTGTCGCCCGCGCCTCGCCTGGTGCTGCTGGTGGGCGGCGCTGACGCTGGGGACGGTTATGGGCTTTGGTCAGATTATGCGTGGCGCACACTTCATGTCCCACAACCTCTGGGCCGCATGGTGGGTATGGCTGACGCAGTGTGTAATTTTCGGATGCGTAACGCATCTGCTTAAAATGAAGAGGAAATAAATACAATGATGGAAGAGATTAACCGCTCGCTGTTTCTCTGGATTAACGCCAACGGCGACTCGCCGGGATGGGTGATCGCACTGGCAACGTTCATCGCCCGTGACGTGATTGCCATTGTCCCGCTGATGATCGTCGTGCTGTGGCTGTGGGGGCCGCACAGCCAGCTGACCTCGCAGCGCGTGCTGGTGGTGAAAACCATCGTGGCGCTACTCTATGCGCTGGCGATATCCTGGTGCCTCGGTCATCTTTTTCCGCATCCTCGCCCCTTCGCAATCGGACTTGGCCACCAGTACCTTGCTCACGCCCCTGATGATTCCTATCCCAGCGACCACGGTACAGTGATCTTTACCTTTGCGCTGGCGTTTATTGCCTGGCATCGCATCTGGTCAGGCGCCGTGCTGCTGGCTACCGGCGCCGCCATCGCCTGGTCACGCATCTATCTTGGCGTGCACTGGCCGATGGATATGCTGGGCGGACTGCTGGTCGGTGTGTTGTCATGCCTGTTTGCACAACTTTTCTGGCTGATGTTCGGTAGCCGCTTGTTACCACTGCTCTCTGCTCTTTATCGAACGGTATTTGCTTTTCCAATCAGCAAAGGCTGGGTGTGCCACTAATTATTTATTGGGCCGGAATCCTCCGGCCCGCAACGCCAGGCTAAAACACTTCCCCCTTCCGCTTTTCTTATTGCGCAATAAACCCGAATTAAATGCTGCCTGCTCACTGCCGTTGCGCAGTTGATTAAACCAACAACACTCCAATCCATAAATTTAAAATAACTCATTGTTTTTAATGAAATATAAAATCAACCGCTAACAAAAAACAGCCAACAAGACTACTATTTAACCATTTAAAAAACCTTAAATTCAGTTTAAACACCTATTAATAAAGCAGTTACCTGGTAGATAACCCCTACAAAACCACTATCAACAGATGTTCACACCAAAAAAGGTAATGGAATTGTGACTACGATCACCGGTAATAGATCATCCAGTGCTTTCATCTATTTTTTCTGATGGTAGAGTGTGCGCCATAAAAATCAGAGTGATTAATTAAATCCGTTATCGGTAATTAAAAACTGCTGTGCGGATGTTAAGCGATTTAATTAATTGTTTTTAAACACTGGAGAAAGTGATGGACTCATCCCAAACAGCGGTGCTCAATCCCGTAGCCCCTCAGGATGCCAGTACGTGGCGTAAAACCGACACTATGTGGATGCTGGGACTGTACGGTACGGCCATTGGTGCAGGCGTGCTGTTCCTGCCGATTAACGCCGGTATTGGTGGGCTGATCCCACTGATTATTATGGCGCTGCTGGCCTTTCCAATGACGTACTTTGCCCACCGCGGACTGTGTCGCTTCGTGCTCTCCGGAAGCAAACCGGATGGTGATATTACCGAAGTCGTGGAAGAGCATTTCGGTGTAGGTGCCGGTAAGCTGATCACTCTGCTCTATTTCTTCGCCATCTATCCTATCCTGCTGGTTTACAGCGTAGCGATTACCAATACCGTTGAAAGCTTCATGACCCACCAGCTGCAAATGCAGGCACCGCCGCGTGCACTGCTGTCGCTGATCCTGATCGTCGGTCTGATGACCATCGTGCGTTTTGGTAAAGACATTATCGTCAGAACCATGAGTATGCTGGTTTATCCGTTTGTTCTGGTGCTGATGGCGCTGGCGCTGTATCTGATCCCACACTGGAACAGCTCAATTTTCGACAACGTCAGCCTGAGCGGTAGCGGCAGCGGTCTGATGATGACGCTGTGGCTGGCGATCCCGGTGATGGTCTTCTCCTTCAACCACTCGCCGATTATTTCTGCCTTTGCCGTCGCCAAGCGCGGTGAATACGGAGACATGGCCGAGAATAAATGCTCACGCATTCTGGCCCGCAGCCACATTATGATGGTGATTACGGTGATGTTCTTTGTGTTCAGCTGCGTGCTGAGTCTGTCACCGGAAAATCTGGCGGAAGCCAAGGCGCAGAACATCTCCATTCTGTCCTATCTGGCGAACCACTTCAGCACCCCGCTGATGGCGTGGCTGGCCCCGATGATTGCCATCGTGGCGATCACCAAGTCTTTCCTCGGCCACTATCTTGGCGCCCGTGAAGGCTTCAACGGTGCGGTTAATAAGATGCTGCGCAGCCGCGGTAAAACCATTGCCGAAAATAAACTGAACCGCTTTACCGCGCTGTTTATGCTGGTCACGACCTGGATTGTTGCCACACTGAACCCGAGCATCCTCGGTCTGATCGAAAGCCTGGGCGGCCCGATTATCGCCGTGCTGCTGTTCCTGATGCCGATGTACGCCATTAACAAAGTTCCGGCGATGCGCAAGTACAGCGGCAAGCTGAGCAACGTGTTTGTGGTGCTGGTAGGGCTGGTGGCGATTTCCGCCGTGGTTTACGATTTAATCTGATTTTTCTCAGCGGGCGGACCGGCCGGTCCGCCCCTGCTTCCTGAGTACAAGCAATAAACAATTAGCGTTAGCTGAATAGCCCGGTGATTTTCATCACGATAAAGTCCCAGATACGACCAAAGAATCCTGCCTCTTTTACTTCATCCAATACCACCAGCGGGCGCTGATCGATGGATTTGCCATCCAGCTGGAAATCAATGGTGCCAACCACCTGGTTTTTTGCCAGCGGCGCAGTGAGCGGCGGCTGAGTCAGCGTAAAGCTGGCTTTCAGATTCTTCATCTGCCCCTTCGGCACGGTTATCGCCGCATCCTCAGCAACGCCAAGATTGACCTCGCTGCGCTCGCCGTACCAGACGCGCTGCGTGGTAAATGGTTTACCGGCCTTAATCGGAGTCACCGTTTCATAAAAGCGGAAACCCCAAGTCAGCAGCTTCTCACTTTCCCGCATACGAATCGCATCGGTTGCCGTCCCCAGCACCACGGAAATCAGCCGCTGATCGCCGTCAACCGCCGACGCCACCAGGTTATTTCCCGCGCCGGAAGTATGGCCGGTCTTGATACCATCCACCTGTAAATTGGTGCTCCACAGCAGGCGGTTACGGTTGTACTGGCGGATTTTATTGAAAGTAAACTCTTTCTCTTTGTGTATCGCGTACTCATCGGGTACATCGCGGATTAGCGCCTGGCCAATCAGCGCCATATCGCGAGCGGTGCTGTACTGCCCGTCAGAATCCAGCCCGTGGACGGTCTTAAAATGGGTATTCTGTAAACCCAGCGCCTTCACGTAGTTGTTCATCAGGCTAACGAAAGAATCCTGACTGCCCGCAACATAGTCCGCCAGGGCGATACTGGCGTCATTGCCGGACTGAATGATAATGCCCTTGTTCAGCTCTGAAACCGGGATGCGATCACCCGGTTTCAGGAACATCAGCGATGAACCCTGCAGTACTGGGTTGCCGGTCGCCCAGGCATCCTTACCCACGGTGACCATATCATCTTTGTTAATCTTGCCGGATTTCAGCGCCTGACCAATTACATAGCTGGCCATCATTTTGGTCAGGCTGGCCGGATCGAGGCGATCGTCCGCGTTGTATTCTGTCAACACTTTACCGCTGTTGTAATCCATCAGTATCCACGCTTTGGCATCGATCTGAGGCGCTGCGGGAGCCTGTTCAGCGTAGGCAGCTGGCAGTGTGAATAACACCGTTGTGGCAGTGACCAGCGTAATAACGCTGGCAGAAAGGAGTTTTTTCTTCATGGCGTGACCAGATATCCATTTGAAAGACGTGTAATCGAAGCGCAATCGGGCACCTAACCCCCTACACTAAGACGTTACATCACTTAAAAGAACCTTCGAACCGTAAAGTTTCTTAGAGTTTATTAGATAAATCTTGACCTTGCCTGTCATGATGGGGAAATAATCGCCAACCCCGACACGTTTACACCAGGACTAATTCTGAATTATGGTTAAACAGTTAAGCCTGTCACAATAATTCGCTACTCTGGATTCAGTCTGCTGAGGAGTAGTGACCATGGATCTCGCACTGTTTGACCTGGACGAAACCATTATTTGTGAAGACAGCACAGGATTATGGCTACACTGGCTGGTTTCCCAGGGCTTCGCCCCTTCCGCGATCCTGCAGCAGGAGCAGGCGCTGATGGATCGGTACTATCAGGGTACCCTTTCAATGGAAGAATATATGGATACCACGCTTGCACCGCTTACGGGCCTGGCAACCTCGACGGTTAGCGGCTGGATACGTCGATTTATCCAGCGTGACATTATGCCGAGAGTTTATCCGGCGGCGCGTGAGCGTATTCGCTGGCACCAGCAGCGCGGCGATACGGTGATGGTGATTTCCGCCAGCGGCGAGCATCTGGTGGCACCTATTGCGCAACGCCTGGGTGCCGATTGCGCGCTGGCCATCGGCGTCGAGGTGATCGACAGCCGCTACAGCGGCAAAATCTTCGGCCCGCTCACCTATAAAGAAGGCAAGGTGGAGTGCGTTAATCGCTGGCTGTCGCAGAGCAGTGCCCGTCAGTTTGAGAAATCCTGGGCCTACAGCGACTCAATAAACGATCTGCCGATGCTGGAAAATGCCGATCGCCCACACGTGGTGAATCCTGCCGATGCACTCCTCGCCCTGGCGCAGCAGCGCGGCTGGGAAGTGTGTAACTGGGTACGCTAGATGCTGTACTTCAGGGAGCCAGCCCCACCCGCAGCAGCTTGCCGTTAGATTCATCGGTGAGCAGATACAGCCAGCCGTCCGGCCCCACGCGGACATCGCGAATTCGCTCGCCGCGATCCTCAAGCAGGCGCTGCTGATCGACTACCCGATCGCCGTTCAGGCTCAGACGGATCAAATTCTTTTCCTTCAGCGCGCCGATAAACAGCGAGTTTTTCCACTGCGGGAAACGGGCGCTGTTATAAAACGCCATACCGCTGATGGCGGGGGAAACCTTCCAGTACCAGATCGGCTGCAGCGTTCCCTCAACCTCGCCGCCTTTTGAGCCGGGAACTTTCGCACCGCTGTAATCGATACCCCAGGTCGCCAGCGGCCAGCCGTAGTTGGCCCCTTTACGTAAAATATTCACTTCATCACCGCCGCGCGGACCGTGTTCGCTCTCCCACATCTGCCGGGTCCAGGGATTTAATGCCAGCCCCTGCGGGTTACGCATTCCCCAAGTCCAGATTTCCGGGCGGGCCCCCGCTTTACCCACCAGGGGATTATCCGGCGGTATTGAACCATCCGCCTTCAGCCGTACGATTTTTCCCTGTAGCGCATTCAGATCCTGGGCTTTTTCAGCCTGGAAATTATCCCCGAAAGCGATAAAAAGATCGCCACTGCTGTCGAAGGCCATACGGGTACCCAGATTAGCCCCGCCGGAAAGGCCCGGCTGCTGGCGGATGACTTCGCGGAAGTCGCTGAGCTGCTGATAATCCTCGCTAAGCCGACCATAGCCGATCGCTGCCCCACCGCGACCATCAGGCTCTCCCCGCGTATAGCTTAGCCAGACGCGGCGGCTTTCGGCAAAGTCAGGGGCCAGTACCACGTCAAGCAAGCCTCCCTGACTGCGGGTCCAGACCTCTGGTACACCTTTAAGCGGCGCAGAAAGCCCTTTGCCCGCCTGCCAGCGCCTGAGCTCGCCGGATCGCTCGCTGATTAACATCCCCCGATCATCAGGCAAAAAAGCCAGTGCCCAGGGATGGTTAAGGCCATCCTGCAACTCTTCAACCGTAACGTTTTCCGCCATCGCCGCCGGGCTGAACAGCAGTGCAAGCAGGCTAACTGCGGCCAGAGGTTTGAACATTGTTTTCTCTCCGTAACGGGATGTATCAGATAACCGTAGCGAATCGGGGCTAAAGCGGTGGGCTTTTTACAAAACCTTAATGAGGCATGGGAAGCGCTGTGGAATTGTCGTATGGGGTGCAGCCTCAGCTGCTGCTCCAGCTCGAGGAACAGCGCGCTGTTCTGCGTACGGTGGCCGGAAGCTGCCATTGTACTGGCAACGACCGCCGCAACCGGCACCACTTCATAGAACTTCATATCCTGATTTTCAGCACTCACTGGGGTAATGGCGGTTTTCAAAATCAGCGTTCCCGGCTCTGGCTTACTGACCAGCGGCTTATGCCGTGCTGCCGCCTGCAGCTGTTGGGTATCAACATAGCCGCGCACCCGATCGAGCGTCTGCTGGCTGATGCGTTCCGTAGGCCGGGCTGCGGGATAGTAAACCACCGGCGTAGAGTAGATGCCTGTGTAATCCGCTGACTTAAAAGTGGGTGAAATCTAGCGCAGAGTCTGATGACCGCTCGGAGAACTGGTCGGCTTTAGCTGCGAGTCATCGGATAGAAATCCTGAAAATTGCGTCGGCTCAGCCACTTTAGAGGAACAGCCCGCCAGCATTAAACTCAGCATGACCAGCCCGGCAGACCACTTCAAATGCATCGTTATCACGGAGAAGTTCCGCTGGATAATGTGAACCGCACGGTGCGCGTTGGGTAATGTCAACCGGATGGTTTAAGCGCGCAGCTGCCGCTGCGCGCTCAAAGTGCTGTCAGTGCTTCAGTTTCGGGTCCAGCGCATCGCGCAGACCATCTCCCAGCAGATTGAAGGCCAGCACCGTCAGGAAAATGGCCAGGCTGGGAAAGATCGCCACGTGCGGCGCCATGACCATATCCGCCTGTGCCGCATTGAGCATCGCCCCCCACTCCGGCGTTGGCGGCTGAGCACCCAGCCCCAGAAACGACAGGCTGGCGGCAGAGATAATTGAGGTGCCGATACGCATCGTGGAATACACAACGATGGAAGAAAGCGTTCCCGGCAGAATATGGCGCAGAATAATCACCCAGTCCGGCGCACCGATGCTGCGAGCGGATTCAATATAGGTCAGGTGCTTCAATACCAGAGTATTACCACGTACCAGACGGGCAAAGGCAGGGATGCTGAAAATCGCTACCGCGAGGATCACGTTGGACATGCCGTTACCGAGTACCGCCACCACCGCTATCGCCAGCAGGATACCGGGAAAGGCGAACAGCACGTCGCAGATGCGCATAATAATCCGGTCCCACCAGCCTTCGTAATAGCCGGCCAGCAAACCCAGCAGCGTGCCGATAGCGGCCCCCACCGCCACCGAAAAGACCCCGGCGACCAGCGACAAACGCGCACCGAGCAGTACGCGACTGAAGATATCGCGGCCCAGCGCGTCCACACCAAACCAGTGCAGCATTGATGGCCCTTCATTAAGCCGGTCGTAGTCAAAATAATTTTCTGCATCGAACGGTGCCAGCAAGGGGGCAAACGCAGCCACTACCACCAGCAGCACGATAAATATGGCCGCCGCCATCGCCAGATGCTGCCGACGAAAACGTCGCCAGAACTCACGCCACGGGGTACGCACACGATCGGGGCTGATTGTCGGCAGCGCGGATAGCGCAGCTTTGCGTCGCCAGTTAAGCATCGACCATCCTTATTTGTACCGAATTGCCGGATTGATCGCTGCGTAAAGCATATCGACCATCAAATTAATCAGAATAAATTCCAGTGAAAACAGCAGCACTTCCGCCTGAATCACCGGGTAATCGCGCATCTCAACGGAATCAACGAGCAGCCGACCCAGTCCTGGCCAGTTGAACACCACTTCCACCACGATCGACCCGCCGAGCAGGAAACCAAACTGCAGCCCCATCATGGTGACCACCGGAATCATCGCATTGCGCAGGCCGTGCTTGACCACTACCATTGGTTCACGCACGCCTTTGGCCCGCGCGGTACGCATATAGTCTTCCTGCATCACTTCAACAAACGATGCGCGGGTAAAGCGGGCCATTACTGCCGCCACGGCGGCGCCAAGAGTAATTGAGGGTAAAATATAGTGCTGCCAGCTGTCGGCCCCAACGGTCGGCAACCAGCCCAGCTCAACGGAAAAAACCTGCATCAGCAGGATACCCAGGGCAAAAGCCGGGAAGGAAATGCCGGATACCGCCAGCGTCATTCCCAGACGGTCCGGCCAGCGGTTGCGCCACACGGCGGAAACAATCCCAATCGCCATGCCGAAAACAACCGACCACGCCATGCTGCTCAGCGTCAGCCAGAAGGTGGGCATAAAGCGCAGCGCAATCTCTTCTGAAACCGGGCGTTTTGACACCATCGACAGGCCAAAATCGCCCTGCAACGCATTGATGATATAGCGCCAGAACTGCTGCGGCAGCGGCAAATCCAGCCCCAGCTGTTCGCGTACCATCGCCACCACTTCGGCATCCGCTTCGCGTCCGGCAATCAATCGCGCCGGGTCTCCCGGTAAAAGATGAACAAACAGAAACACCAGCACCGCCACAATCAGCAGCGTCGGGATCAGGCCCAGCAGGCGTTTAATAAAATAGTTAAGCATCGATGTTCCTACGCCCCCTTAACAGGGGGCGTTTTTGCTGTAGGGTGTTACTTCAGGTCAGCGTCGTCGAAGCTGAACGAGGTATCCGGCATCACGTAGAAACCGGTCAGGTTTTTGGTGTTGGCGGAAACCAGCTTCTCTACCACCAGCGGCACCCACGGCTGATCTTTCCAGATGCGATCCTGGGCATCTTTATACAGGGCAGATTTCTTCTCACTGTCGGTAGTGTTCAGCGCATCGGTCAGATCTTTATCAACCTGCGGGTTGCTGTAGAACGCGGTATTAAAGATGGTTGGCGGCCAGGACTGGGTGGCAAACAGCGGTGTCAGCGCCCAGTTTGCTTCACCGGTCGATGCCGACCAGCCGGTATAAAACATCCGAACGCCGCTCTCTTTCTGCCCTTTATCTTCAACCTGCGCGGCACGCTGGCCGGCATCCATCGCCGTCAGCTGCACCTTGATGCCCACCTGCGCCAGCTGCTGCTGGGTAAACTGCAGCACCTTCTGTGCGGTGCTGTGGTTATGGGAGGACCACAGCGTGGTGCTGAAGCCGTCAGGATAGCCCGCCTCTTTCAGCAGCTCGCGCGCTTTCGCCGGGTTATACTCCGGCGCCAGGTAGCTTTGCGCGTACTGAATGGACGGCGGAACGATACCGGTTGCCGGAGTGGCATAACCGGCGAAGGCCACTTTCACCAGCGCATCACGATTAATCGCGTAGTTAATCGCCTCGCGCACTTTCGGATTATCAAACGGCTTCTGGGTCACGTTAAGGCTGATGTAGCGCTGCATAATCGACGGCGAGGTGACCAGATCGAGCTTACTGTTTTTTTCCAGCAGTTTGGCCTGCTCAAAGGGGATCGGGAAAGCAAAGTTCGCCTCACCGGTTCGCAACATCGCTGAACGGGTGTTGTTATCGACAACCGGACGCCAGGTAATCGAATCCAGCTTCGGATAGCCCGGCTTCCAGTAGCCATCAAACTTCTTCACCTTAACGAAATCGGTCTGATTCCAGGTAACAAACTCATACGGGCCCGTTCCCACCGGGTGGAAGCCAATATCCTTGCCGTATTTTTTCAGCGCCTCCGGGGAAATCATCGCCGCGACCGGGCTGGCAAGGGTATTGATAAAGGCCGAGAACGGCTGAGACAGAGTAATCTTCACCGTAGTCGGGTCGATAACTTCAGTGCCGGACACCACTTTAAACAGGTTAAAGCGCTTGAGGTGATTGTCAGGATTGCTGGCGCGATCGAGGTTGGCCTTCACCGCCGCCGCGTTGAACTCCGTACCGTCCTGGAACTTCACGCCGCTGCGCAGCTTGATGGTGTAGTTAAGACCATCGGGACTGACCTGATAGCTCTCGGCCAGCACGTTCTGCAGCTTCATGTCCTTATCAAACCCAAACAGGCCCTGATAGAAGGATTTCGCCACCGCCTGCGACAGCGTATCGTTTGCATCATACGGGTCGAGGGTGGTGAAGTTAGAAGCTACGGCAATAGTGACATCTTTCGCCGCCCAGGCGGGCAGCGCGGCAAAACTGCCCAGCAGCCCGGCGGTTAACAACAGCTTACGCGTTTTCAGAACCATCATCTCAATCTCCTGTCTCTTATTTTCATGATCAAATAATCAGGCGCGGTTAATCGCATGTCGGGCAACATAATGTCCGGCACTGACCTCAACCAGCGGGGCCACCCGCGGTTCATCGCCAAGGGTACGGATGGGGCTGGGAATTTCATCAACAAGCAGCGCTCGCTCGCGGCGGTGATGGCCGGGCTGTGCGACCGGTACGGCCGCCATCAGCTTGCGGGTATACGGATGCTGCGGATGTTCAAAGACGGCCTGCCGCGGGCCGATCTCTACGATCTGCCCCAGATACATCACCGCCACCCGGTGGCTGATGCGCTCAACCACCGCCATATCATGGGAAATAAACAGAAACGCAATGCCGTAGTCGCGCTGGAGATCAAGCATCAGGTTAATAATCTGTGCCTGAATCGACACGTCCAGCGCGGACACCGATTCATCGGCAATCACCACCTTGGGATTCAGCGCCAGCGCCCGGGCAATGCAGATACGCTGCCGCTGGCCACCGGAAAATTCGTGTGGATAGCGCCGCGCATGTTCCGGCAGCATCCCGACCCGCTCCAGCAGGCTGGCCACTCGCTGCTCAGCCTCCTGCCTGCGGGCGAGGCCGTGGACCAGCAGCGGCTCCATAATCGAGTAGCCCACCGTCAGACGCGGATCGAGAGAGGCGTAGGGGTCCTGAAAAATAAACTGAATATCGCGGCGCAGATGCGACAGCGCGCTGCCTTTGAGCAAATCGATGCGCTTACCGTCAAAGGTAATCGAGCCGCCCTGGCTCTCAACCAGCCGCAGCAGCGACCGACCGGTGGTGGATTTGCCACAGCCGGATTCACCGACCAGCGCCAGCGTTTCGCCGTAATGAAGATCGAAGCTGACTTTTTCCACCGCATGAACCCGTCGGGTGACGCGGTTAAAGATACCGCTGCGAATATCAAAACGGGTCACCAGATCGCGAACCTGTAGCAGTGGCGGGCCGTTTTTGCGCACGGTATCCTGCGGCAGTTCCTCCGCGGGATTTTCTTCACTCACCAGGGGAAACTTCTGTGGAAAGGGTCGGCCGGTCATGGCGCCGAGTTTTGGCACCGCCGCCAGCAGCGCACGGGTATAGGGCTCTTTCGGTGCGGAGAACAGCGTTTCCACCTCGCCGGTTTCCACTACGTTGCCGCGACGCATAACCTGCACCCGATCGGCCATTTCCGCCACCACGCCCATATCGTGCGTGATAAAAATCACCCCCATCTGCATCTCTTTCTGCAGTACGCGGATCAGCTGCAGGATCTGGGCCTGAATGGTCACGTCCAGCGCGGTGGTCGGTTCATCCGCAATCAGCAAAGCAGGGCGACAGGAGAGCGCCATGGCGATCATCACCCGCTGACGCATGCCGCCGGAAAGCTGGTGCGGATAGCGGGACATAATATTTTTAGCTTCCGGAATGCGGACCAGGTCCAGCATGCGCTGAGCTTCCACCAGCGCCTGCTGGTGATCTTTACCCTGATGCAGGCGAATAGACTCGGCGATTTGCTCCCCGACCGGAAACACCGGGTTAAGTGAAGTCATCGGTTCCTGAAATATCATCGCGATATCCGCCCCGCGGATTTCACGCAGTTTCCGGGGGGAGAGCGTCGCCAGATCGACCGGCTGCTGGTTGCGGCGGCGCAGAACAATGCTGCCGCTATCAATACTGCCGCCGCCCTGCTCTACCAGTCTCATCAGCGCCAGTGAGGTTACCGATTTACCGGAGCCGGATTCGCCGACAATCGCCAGCGTTTCGCCTTCGCGAACCGTTAACGAGAGATTATTTACCGCCTGAATGCGCCGACCTTCCTGCTGAAAACTGACGCTGAGGTCGCTGACCGTCAGCACCAGCTCGTTATGCTGGTGAAGCGCGCTCATCAATACTCCTCGCGAAAAATAGCCGCCACCGGCGCTTCGCCGACCACGCCGAAACCGCGATACATTCCCTCACTGTTAAACGGCAGTACCACATTTCCCTGGCGATCGATAGCGATCAGCCCACCGCTGCCGCCGAGCTGAGGGATTTTTTCCATAATGACCCGTTCGGTCGCCTGCTGTAGCGACAGGCCGCCGTAGTTCATCAGCGCGGCAACGTCATAGGCCGCAAGAGTACGAATAAAAACTTCGCCGGTACCGGTACAGGAAACCGCCACCGTATCGCTGGCATAGCAGCCCGCACCCGGCAGCGGAGAGTCACCCACCCGGCCAACCTGTTTATTGGTCATGCCGCCGGTGGAGGTGGCGGCCGCAAGATTTCCTGCGGAATCCAGTGCGACGGCACCGACAGTGCCCATTTTACGATCGGGGTCGAGCGGCTCGCCCGAACGGGCTCCATCGTGATCCAGCACCACTTTCTGCTGGTTCTGCGCACGTTCAAGCTGTTTGCGGCGCCCCGGCGTAGAGAAAAAGTCAGCGGCAACCATTTCCAGTCCCTGAGCGGCAGCAAACGATTCAGCACCGACGCCGGTAAACAGTACATGGGGGCTGTGCTCCAGCACCGCGCGCGCAGCCAGTACCGGATTGCGAATATGGGAAACACCCGCGACGGCACCAGCCTCAAGGGTCCGACCATCCATCACGCAGGCGTCAAGTTCATGAGTGGCCTGATGGGTAAATACCGATCCCACTCCGGCGTTAAACATCGGGCACTCTTCCAACAGACGGACCGCTTCGGTGACGGCATCCAGTGCAGAGCCACCGCCGGCCAGGATCGCCTGCGCACTGGCCACAATCTGCGTCAGCGCCTGACGATAGCGTTGCTCAGCTTTTGCATCCATACTGGTACGAGTTATCGTGCCTGCACCACCGTGGATGGCAATCGTCGCTCTGACCATGATTATTTATCCTGTCTGTTAAATCAGCATGAAAAACACCGGGTTAGCTGGTATTTTTTGAAAAAAATACCGTTTTGACTATAGGTAGCATCCCTGATGTTGTAAAGCGGAAAGTTTGCACCCTGATAATAACCAATGGTTCTAACTTAGCTGCGTTTCTTACTTTCGTACCTGCATTTTCAGCGTGCGTGACCCTGCTGTCGAATCGCGCCATAATACTGCCAAAAGCATTTCGCCCGCCCCGCGGCGCGAACGGAGGAGAAGTTATGGAAGCGTTTACATCGGGATTGATCTCCCTCGACGATGCCCTGAGCAATATGCTGAGCCGCATTACCCCTATTGATGAAAGTGAGCTTTTACCGCTGCCGCAGGCCGCAGGCCGCATCAGCGCTGCCCCGATAATTTCACCGATGGCGGTTCCCCCTTTTGATAATTCAGCAATGGATGGCTATGCCGTCCGCATGGCTGATGTTAAATCCGGCGTGCCACTGGCTGTCGCCGGGAAAGCCTTTGCCGGCTCGCCTTTCAACGGTGAATGGCCGGCCGGTACCTGCATCCGCATTATGACCGGTGCGCCGATACCTGCGGGATGTGAAGCGGTGGTGATGCAGGAACAGACCGAGCAACGGGGTGACGCGGTGGTGATTACCGCCGGGGTCAGCGCGGGGCAAAACATCCGCCGCGCCGGAGAGGATATCTGCCGGGGAAGCGAAGTGCTGACCCCGGGCATCAGGCTCGGTGCCGCCGAGCTGCCGCTGCTGGCCTCACTGGGGATTGCCAGCGTGCAGGTACTGCGCCCGCTGCGCGTGGCGATTTTCTCCACCGGTGATGAACTTCAGTCGCCGGGCCAGCCGCTGGACGCCGGGCAAATTTACGATACCAATCGCTTCGCCGTGCATCTGATGCTGAACAAGCTGGGCTGCGAGGTTATCGATCTGGGCATTATTCGTGACGATCGCGATGCACTGCGCGCCGCTTTTAACGAAGCCAATGCCCGCGCAGACGTGGTAATCAGCAGCGGAGGAGTCTCCGTTGGCGAGGCCGATTACACCAAACAGATGCTGGAAGAGCTGGGCGAAATCACCTTCTGGAAGCTGGCGATTAAACCGGGCAAACCGTTTGCCTTTGGTCGGCTGCAAAACAGCTGGTTCTGTGGCCTGCCGGGCAATCCTGTCTCCGCGATGCTGACGTTCTACCAGCTGGTGCAGCCGCTGCTGGCAAAACTCACCGGGCAAAGCGGCCCTGCCCTGCCGCCGCGCCAGCGGGTGCGCAGTGCCGATGTCCTCAAAAAATCCCCGGGCCGCCTCGACTTCCAGCGTGGATACCTGTTGCGTAACGCACAGGGAGAGCTGGAGGTGAAATCCACCGGTCATCAGGGTTCGCACGTCTTCAGCTCATGGAGTCAGGCGAATTGCTTTATCGTTCTCGAGCGCGAACGCGGCAATGTACAGCCCGGAGAGTGGGTGGAGATTGAACCGTTTAACGCACTGCTGGAAGGCTGATATGCATCCCGAACTCAGCGATGAAGAGATGCTGCGCTACAACCGCCAGATTGTGCTGCGCGGCTTTGATTTTGAAGGCCAGGAGCAGCTGAAGGCGGCAAGCGTGCTGGTGGTCGGGCTGGGCGGACTGGGCTGTGCCGCCAGCCAGTATCTTGCCGCTGCGGGCGTCGGTCATCTGACCCTGCTCGACTTCGACAGCGTTTCACTGTCGAACCTGCAGCGGCAGGTGCTGCACGGTGAAGCGCAGCTGGGTATGCCTAAAGTCGAATCGGCGCGTGCAAGGCTGGAAGCCATCAACTCGCAGATTCGCTTCAGCACAGTGAATGCCCAGCTTGACGACTGTGAACTGGCGCAGCTGATTGCCGATCATCATCTGGTGATTGACTGCTGCGATAACGTGGCCACGCGTGAACAGCTTAACCGCCTGTGCTTTGACAGCAAAACGCCGCTGGTTTCCGGCGCGGCGATCCGCATGGAAGGACAAATCAGCGTGTTTCGCTGGAGCGATAACGAGCCGTGCTATCGCTGCATCAGCCGGCTGTTTGGTGCTGCAACGCTGAGCTGCGTGGAGGCGGGCGTGATGGCACCGCTGGTCGGGGTGATCGGTTCCCTACAGGCGATGGAGGCGATTCGCGCACTCACCAACTACGGCAGCCCGGTTGCCGGCCAGCTGCTGCTGTATGATGCCATGACCCTGCAGTTTCGTACGATGAAAGTGGCCCGCGATCCCCACTGTGAAGTTTGCGCAGATCGCGCACCGGAATAGGCGCTTCTCGTAATTTTTACGGAGTAAAAACAAGCGTTTCGGCTGGCAGAGCCTATAATAAAGCTTGACCGCCCCGGTGGCAGGAAGGATGACATTAATGATTGCAGACCAGCACGCCGTGACCACTCACTCCAGCAAGCTTTCATTGCGCCAGATGATGATTATTTTTCTACTGGCAATTGTGAGCGTAGTGATCCTGATAAACGGCTGGCTGATCTGGAACTCCTGGCAGCGGACCATCGCCTCGGCGCAGGTTGATGCGCATAATCTTTCGCAGTCGCTCTCCAGGCAGGCGGAGGATACCTTCTTACAGGTCGATCTGACGTTACAGGATGTCAGTGACCGCATCTCGCTCATTGGACTGAATCAGACACAGCACGGCTATCTGCGCAAGTTGCTCAGCTCGCGCACCGATTCGTTACCGCAGCTTAACGGCATGGCTATTTATGATGCGCAGGGTAACTGGCTGGTCACGTCAAAGGGCAATATTCCGAAGCAGATTAATAACAGCGATCGGGAATACTTCCGCTATCACCTCACCCATGCCGACAGCAAGGTTCATATCGGCAAGGTAATACGCAGCCGCGCAACCGGCGATCTGGTGATCCCGGTTTCACTGCGGCTGAATAACAGCGATGGCTCCTTTCGCGGTATCCTGCTTGCTTCGGTCAATCTCAGTTTTTTCAAAACGGTTTATGGCTACTACAATCTTGGCCGCCACAACGTGCTGGCGCTGATGCTGAGCGATGGCACGATCCTGTACCTGCGCCCCTATGTTGAGAGCGCCATTAACCGTAATATCTCCGGCAGCCCACTGTTCACCACCCTGCTGAAGAACGCCTCCAGCGGCACCGCCGTATATAAATCCGCGCTGGACGGCAAAGAGCGCGTCTTCGGCTACTCGGCTCTGCAACGTTACCCGCTGGTCACAGCCGCCGGCTATGATAAAGGGCAGCTAATGCGCGGCTGGTTCTCTACGCTAAGCGTCTACATCGCGCTCTGTACCATTCTGCTACTGGTCATTTTCCTGCTGGGGATGCTGGTGCTGCGACATATCAGCCTGAACCTTAAAAATCAGCAGGAGCTGACCGCCGTGCGCGACCGGCTTACCGCGATGAACCGGACGTTGCAGACGCTGGCGCTGGTTGACGGGCTGACCGGACTGGCAAACCGTCGTCAGTTCGATCTCTATTTGCAGCACAGCATTGACCGCGCGCACAAGCTGCATATCCCGCTGGCGCTACTGATGATTGACGTCGATGCATTTAAGGCGTTCAACGACAGCTATGGCCATCCGGCGGGTGACGACTGCCTGAAGCGCATTGCCGATGCGCTGGCCCACCTGCCCTATCGCCCGGATAATCTGGTAGCCCGCTACGGCGGTGAAGAGTTTGCGATTATTCTGCCCGGCTGCGATCGCGATCTGGCCTATCGTTATGCGCAGCAGGTGCTTGAAGCGATTAGCGCGCTAAACATCCCTCATCAACACAACAGCTGTGACCAGCAGGCGGTCTCGGTCAGCGTTGGGCTGCATGTGATGAGTCAGGAAAATAAGACGGTGTCTCCGCAGGCGTTGATTGCCGGGGCGGATCGCGCGCTGTACGCAGCGAAAAACGCGGGGAAGAATCGTGTGGCGGAAAATGATTAAGCGTGGGCCAGAAGAGCCTGACCCACGAACGGCAATTTAGACGATGCCCTGACTGCGCAGGTAGTCTTCGTAGTTGCCGGTAAAATCGTTGATCTTGCCCGGAGACATTTCAATCACGCGGGTGGCCAGCGAGCTGACAAACTCACGGTCGTGAGAAACAAAGATCAGCGTCCCTTCGTACATTTCCAGCGCCATATTCAGCGCTTCGATGGACTCCATATCCAGGTGGTTAGTTGGTTCATCCATAATCAGGATATTTGGCTTCTGCATCATCAGCTTGCCGAACAGCATGCGGCCTTTTTCGCCACCGGAAAGCACTTTAGCAGGCTTCTTGATATCGTCCTGGCTGAACAGCAAACGGCCAAGAATGCTGCGCACCGCCTGCTCATCATCCCCTTCCTGCTTCCACTGGCTCATCCAGTCGAACACGCTGAGGTCGTCCTGGAAGTCATGGGCGTGGTCCTGCGCGTAGTAGCCAACCAGTGCGTTTTCAGACCATTTAACGGTGCCGTTATCCGGTGCCAGCTCACCGACCAGCGTTTTCAGCAGGGTGGTTTTACCGATACCGTTCGGGCCGAGGATCGCCAGCTTTTCGCCGACTTCCAGCAGCATATTCAGGTTTTTAAACAGCGGACCGTTATCAAAGCCTTTGGTTACCGCTTCAAGCATCAGCGCATTACGGAACAGCTTTTTATCCTGCTCGAAGCGGATAAACGGGTTCTGGCGGCTGGAAACTTTCACTTCATCCAGCTTGATTTTATCAATCTGCCTGGCGCGAGAGGTTGCCTGACGGGATTTCGAGGCGTTGGCGCTGAAGCGGCTGACGAAGGACTGCAGTTCGTTGATCTGCGCCTTCTTCTTGGCGTTATCCGACAGCAGACGTTCACGCGCCTGAGTGGCCGCCGTCATATATTCGTCGTAGTTACCCGGGTAAACGCGCAGCTCGCCGTAGTCCAGATCGGCCATGTGCGTGCAGACCATATTCAGGAAGTGACGGTCGTGCGAGATAATGATCATGGTGCTGTTACGCTCGTTCAGCACCTGCTCCAGCCAGCGAATGGTATCGATGTCCAGGTTGTTTGTTGGTTCGTCAAGCAGCAGGATTTCCGGATTAGAGAACAGCGCCTGCGCCAACAGCACACGAAGCTTCCAGCCGGGGGCCACTTCGCTCATCGGGCCGTAGTGCTGCTCCAGCGGAATACCTACGCCCAGCAACAGTTCACCGGCGCGCGCTTCCGCGGTGTAGCCGTCCATTTCGCCGTACTTCTCTTCGAGATCGGCAACTTTATAGCCATCTTCTTCGCTCATTTCCGGCAGCGCATAGATCGCATCGCGCTCTTCCTTCACCGCCCACAGCTCGCCGTGGCCCATGATCACCGTATCCAGCACTGAATACTGCTCGAAGGCGAACTGATCCTGGCGCAGCTTACCGATGCGCTCGTTGGGATCGATGGAGACGTTACCGGCAGAAGGCACCAGATCGCCACCCAAAATTTTCATAAAGGTGGACTTACCGCTGCCGTTGGCACCGATCAGACCGTAGCGGTTGCCGCCGCCAAATTTGACAGAAATATTTTCGAACAGCGGCTTACTGCCAAACTGCATGGTGACGTTGCTGGAAACTAGCACAGGATTGCCTTTATTTTACGTAGTGAGGATGTGAGTCAGCGCGCATTATGCCAAAAACGGCGCGGCGAATACAGTGTACTGGTGCGGCAACCAGGCGCGGTAGTGAAAAGGCCGGGCGAGTGCCCGGCCGGAAGTTTAGTGACTTTCTGCTTTATGCTTCGATGTAGCCAGCGTTGCAGTCTCTTCATCTTTACTCAGCCAGTCGTGCAGATAGTGTTCAATCTGCTCCAGACTGCGGTTGCGGGTTTCCGCCCCACCCATAAAGACGCCGCGCAGCCGGGTTGGTAAGGGGACAGAGCGGTAAAACTCAACCTTGATTTAACAACAACCGCCTGATAACCAATTTAGATCATTTTTTCATTTTGATTAACAATAGAAATTAATTTTTGAGAAACCGCTCCTATTACCGCCTTTAATTTGTGATGCGTCGCCCATTAACCCGCTTTCAGGGTTGAATAACCCGAGTAATATGCCTGCTATTTCATTTCACATCACAAAAAAAGGGAATGTAAATTTCATATAAAATAAGAGTGATAGCTATCTGTCATTTATCCTTGCAATTAAAAACAGCAAATAGAACAAAAAAAGATGAATAAAATCAATATATTATATAAATTATATAAATTATATAAATTATATAAATTATATAAATTATGGTTTAATTATCATTTCATCATCATATCCATCACTTTTATCTTTCGGGATGAGGGTTACGGCAGATAACCGGAATTAAAACAGGGAGTAAACTTCTGTAGCGATATAAAACGATCAAGGAGCGAAAGCGGGAAGGGATCAATACAGAGAGGTTTTAGCCCCCAGAACGGGGGCTGCGAAAAAAATGCTATTACTGCGGGGTTTCGGCCGGGCCAAATACGGAATACTCCGGCAAAGTGACGTTCTGGTAATTTTCCCAGCCGCCGCCCAGCGCTTTATACAGTGCAACCAGATCCAGACCGCTCTGCACCCTCGCCTGCTCAGCCTGTTGCTGCGCCTGCGCCAGCTGACGCTGGGCGTCGAGCGCTTCAATAAACGAAGAAATTCCCTGCCGGTAGCTATCGCTGGCCAGATTAAACGCCGACTGCTGCGCCTTTACCGTTTCATCCAGCCCGACAACCTGCTGCTGATCGCTGCGGTAGCTAACCAGTGCGTTTTCTACATCCTGTAGCGCGGTCAGCACTGTCTGGCGGTAACCCAGTGCAGCGCTGGCCTGCTGCGCACGTGCCACCTTCACGCTTGACACCAGCCGTCCTCCCTGGAAGATCGGGATGGAGACGGACGGGCCGTAGCTGTAGAAGTGGCTGCTCCAGTTATCCAGATAGCTGGCATCGCTGTTGCGCATACCAAACTGCCCGGTCAGCGACACGCTGGGGAACAGTTCGGCCACCGACACGCCGATATTCGCCGTGGCGGCATGCAGGCTGGCTTCCGCCTCGCGCACATCGGGGCGGCGGCGGGCCAGCGTGGCAGGGATGCCAACCGGCACCACCTGTGGCAGCGCAGGGAACGGTTTGCTGGCGGCGAGTTCGCCATCCAGCGCGCCGGGAATACGACCGGTCAGCACCGCAAGACCGTTCATCGCCTGGTGGATCTGCGCCTGGTACTGCGGCAGCTGGGAGCGCAGCAAATTGAACTGGGCGCGGGCGTTTTCGACGTTGGTTTGCGGCGCCAGCCCGTTGCGCTGCTGGCTCTGAGTCAGCTCCAGCGTCTGCTGCGCCACGGCAATTTGCGTCTCCAGCGTCGCGGTGATCGCCTGCGCGCCGCGCAGCTGCAGATAGGCCCGGGCAACTTCAGCCTCCAGCGAAACCAGCGCATCATTGCGGTTTTCTACCGACTGCTGCTGCTGCGCGCCAGCCATTTCGACCTGACGACGGACTTTGCCCCACATATCCAGCTCCCAGGAAGCATCGAAGCTGCCCTGGTACAGACCAACGGGTTTAGACAGGCTGTCCAGCACCGGCTTTAAGTCGGTATCGGTATCAACCTGATCCAGACGGTCGTAGGCCCCTTCGGACTCCAGTTCGCCCTTGATACCTAACTGCTGGCGGGTAAACCTGGCGTTGCCGTTAACCGAGGGAGCCCAGGCACCGCGCGCCTGGTTCAGCTGCTGACGCGCGCCGGCAATGCGCAGCACCGCCTGCTGTAGCGACAGGTTGCCGGCAATCGCACGCTCAATCAGGCTATCCAGCTGCGGATCGTTGAACGACTTCCACCAGCTGGCGTTAACCGCCGACGCCTGCGGACGGGAGGCACTGTCCGATTGCATGCTGTTAAAGCTGCCCGGCGTGGAGGGCCTGGGAGCCTGGTAATCAGGGCCAACGGCGCAGGCGCTCAGCGCCAGTACGGCGGCCACCAGCGTTGCCGTCCGCGAACGGGCCAGAGGGAAATAAACGCGCATGTCAGTGTGCTCCCGCACTGCCTTCGCTCTTAATCGGCGACAGCAATAGACAAAATGGAATCAGGATCAGGGCCACAATACTCAGGCCCATAAAGACGTCAATATAGGCAAGGAACCTCGCCTGCACGATCATCTGCTGGTAGAGCTGACCGGTAGCAATCGTGATGGGATCGCCCGCCATATGAACAAAGTCGCGTACGCCCTGCGCCCAGCGCTCCACGGCAAGGTTAAACGGCTCGTTAAGCGGCGTCATGTTGTGCACCATTTCTGCGCTGCGCGCCTGGGTTCGCTCTGTAATCATCGCCGTGGACAACGAAATACCGATCGAACCGGCCACGTTACGGAACATGGTAAACAGTGCCGACGCGTCGGCGTTAAGTCGCTGCGGGATGGTGACAAAGGCAATGGTAGTGAGCGGTACAAACAGGAAGCCCAGCCCGATGGTTTGCGCGCTGCGCATCATTACCAGCGTGGTGAAGTCGATATCCGGGGTCAGGGTTGCCGAATAGATAAACGACAGCATCAGCAACGTGAAACCGAAGGCGATAATCAGCCGGGTTTGTATCAGCGGCATCAGTTTCAACACCAGCGGGATCGACAGCACGATCAGCACCGCGCCCGGCGACAGTACCAGCCCGGAAAGCGTGGCGGTATAGCCCAGATCCTGCTGCGCCAGCTGCGGGATCACCACCGAGCTGCCGTAAAGTATCGCCGCCATCCCCGCCATCAGTAGCCCCGCCACCGCGAAGTTGCGATCCTTAAGCACGTGCAGATCGACCACCGGTTTTTTGGCATAAATCAGCCAGTAAATCGCCCCGACAATACCGGTCAGCGCCAGCAGGCCGAAGGTGACAATAAAGCTGGAGTTAAACCAGTCTTCATCTTCACCGCGATCCATCATCACCTGCAGGCAGCCCAGTCCGAGGGTAATCAGGCTGATACCGATATAATCTACCCGCAGCTTGCCCTTCGCCCACTTTCGCTCCCACGGCGGATCTTCCAGCAGCTGATAAATTGCCAACACGCTGAGTATCCCTACCGGGATGTTGATAAAGAACACCCAGCGCCAGCTGTAGTTGTCGGTGATCCAGCCGCCCAGCGTCGGGCCCATAACCGGGGCGACAATGACCGCAATCGAAGAAAGACCAAACGCCTTACCGCGATCTTCCGGCTTAAAGTAGTCCAGCAGCACCGACTGCTGCACCGGCTGAAGGCCACCGCCAAAGAAACCCTGCATCACGCGGAACAGAATGATTTGCCACAGCTCGGTGGCAATGCCGCAGAGGAACGAGCAGACGGTAAACATCACAATACAGATCAGAAAGAACTGTTTGCGCCCGAACAGGCGGCTGAGGAAGGCCGAGATCGGCAGCACAATGCCGTTGGCCACCAGGTACGAGGTGAGTACCCAGGTGGATTCGTCATAGCTGGCCGACAGCGAACCGGCCACATGCGGCAGGGCCACGTTGACGATGGTGGTATCCAGGATCTCCATAAATACCGCCAGCGTGACCGTCATGGCAACCAGCCAGGGATTACTGGACGGCTTCCAGCTCTGGCCGGGGGTCATTCCACCGTCACCTTCGGTTCAACGGAGAGTCCAATCGGCAGCGGCTGATTCGGGTCCAGTCCCTTGTCGATAATGATTTTAACCGGAATGCGCTGCACGATTTTCACATAGTTGCCGGTGGCATTTTCCGACGGGAAGGCCGAGAAGCGTGAACCGGAACCCATCTGCACGCTGTCTACGTGCCCTTCCAGCTTCAGATCCGGCCAGGCATCTATACCAATCTCCACCTTATCGCCCGGCTTCATGCGACGCAGCTGCGACTCTTTAAAGTTAGCGACGATCCACACATCCGGCGACACCAGCGAGAACAGCGACGATCCCGCCTGCACCAGCGTGCCCACCTGCACATTACGTTTGGTGACAAAACCATCGTAAGGCGCGCGAACTTCGGTGTATGAGAGGTTCAGATTCGCCACATTAAGCTGCGCCTGCGCCTGTTCAACCTGGCTCTGCCGGGCTTCGACGTTGGTTTCCTGCTGGCGAATTTGCAGCGCAACCTGCGAGGCCACTTCCACCTGCGCTTTGGCGTTTTCCAGCTCCGCTTTTGCGGAGCGCAGCTGGGCGCTGGCAGAATCGATGTTGCGCTGCGAGGTCGCGCGCGGATCGACGTTGCGCTGGCGCTTATCATCAGCCAGTGCGTTAGCATAGTTGGCTTCGGCGCGCGCCTGCTGGGCCAGCGCCTGATCTTTTTGCGCCGGATACTGCACCTTCGCCAGGCTAAGCTGCGCCTGCGCCTGATGCAGCTGGGCCTGCGCCAGACTCAGCTGTGCCTGCGCCTGCGCCTGCTGCGCAGTGGTATCGCGCGGATCGATCACCACCAGCAGATCGCCTTTCTTCACCCGCTGGTTATCTTTCACCCGGAGTTCGGTGACGTAGCCTGAGGTTTTCGGCGAAATGGTCACGGCATCCGCCTCGGTAAAGGCGTCATCGGTGGTTTCAATGTTGTGGGTGGTGAGCCAGAACCACAGCGCAATTACCAGCATCACTACCACTACTATCGCCAGGATAATCAGCGGTTTTTTGCCGGGGCGCTTACTGGGAGCTTCGTTGTCATCGTAGTTCGGGGATTGCTGGTCATGCTGATGAGGCGTCTCATCAGTCGAGCCTGGTGTCGTTTGATTAGCCATAGTTCCCATCGATCAGAAGGCGCACTCAAAATTAAGTCGCAATGAGTCAGTCTGATCTAAACATAAAGCGTAAATTGACAATTACCAGGCTTTCTTGACGAAACCAGACTGTCCAGAGTTCAGTCAGCACGAATAATCAAAAGAAGAATCCAGCCGCTGACCAGCGCCCACAGCAGCATCGGAATAGAATAAAGATGGAAATGCCACCAGATGCGGCGATCTTTCGCCATGCGTAGTGCAATCAGGTTAGCCAGCGAACCCGGCAATAATCCAAAGCCGCCAATATTCACCGCCCAGGCCAGCAGCGCCGAAGGCGGCAGGCTGCTCAGCAGCAGAATGGTAGTAGGAACGTTGCTAATCACCTGCGATAATCCCGCCGCCAGCAGAAACTGCCCCAGCTGCGGCAACTGACCCACGGCGTGCAGCGACGATTGCAGTACCGGCAGCCGGGTCAGTAAAAATACGTCGATAAACATGGCGATAAACACCACCAGCAGGCTCCAGTCGATGGTCAGCAGGATGCGCCGCGCCATTAGCAGGAAGACAGCAAACACCAGACCTAATCCCCAGACAGCCAGATCCAGTTCCAGCGCCGCAATGAACACCGCATAAAGCAGCGCGCTGGCGAGCAACAGAGGACGCTGCCAGCGAGCTTCGTCTTCATGCGGATGGCGTTCAATCCGCCGGGTCGGGAAGCAAAAGACAGTTAGCAGCAGCAAACTCAACAGCAGCAACGCCGCCAGCGGCAGCATCTGCCAGATAAACTCGCCGAACGCCAGATCGCCGTGACGCCACAGCAAAATATTTTGCGGATTACCGATCGGCGTCAGCAGCGATCCCGCATTCACCGCCAGCGCTTCAAAAATAATCAGCCGCACGACAGGCAGCGCCGAATATTTCCGCAGCGAAAGCGTCAGGGGAACGAGGATAAACAGCGCGACATCATTCGTCAGGAACGTGGACAGCAGCGCGGCGGCAGCCACCAGGAACAGCGCCAGCTGGCGCTGATGCTGAAAGCCCTGCACCAGACGCCGGCCCAGCGCGTCGAAATAGCCGCTGACCTCAATGCCTTTGGTCAGCATTAACAGACCACACAGGGTGATCATCGTCGGCCAGTCAACCGCTCGGGGCAACTCGGCAACGGTGAAGGGTACAAAGCAGGCCAGCAACAGGCCCAGAACCACTAACAGATGCAGAAAACGATCGTGCAAAAAAGGCCTGAGCAGGGTTGTCATGCTGGCTCGCAGAATTGAAATAGATTACTTACGACTTTCGCTAAACTTCTGGAAAATAGCTAACGTCTCATCGCTGACGTGATGCTCAATCCCTTCGGCATCGCGGCGGGCGGTATCCGGGCTGATACCTAACGCCAGCAGGAATGTCTCAACGATGTGGTGACGTTCACGGCTCTCCTCCGCCAGTTTCTCACCTTCCGGCGTCAGGAAGACGCCACGATAGGGCACCTGCTCTACCAGGCCGGCAGTTGCCAGACGCTTCAACATTTTTGCCACCGTTGGCTGTGAAACCCCCAGACGGGCAGCCATATCCACCTGCCGGGCCTCTCCGAACTCCCGGATCAGATCGGAAATCAGCTCAACATAGTCATCGATTAATTCACGGCGATGGGCTTCACGTACCTGGCGGAAGCCTTCGACATGCTCTTCAATATCTTTCAGTGGCGCGGGCACTGCTACTTTTGCGCGACGACTCATTCAGCTTCCTCTTATTATCCTCCGCTGCTTTTTAGCACCGTGCAGCGGTCTGTTCGTCTGCCATTGTAAACGAAGCTTAAAGAAGCACAAAATTTAGCGTATTAGCTCTGGCTATGGGATATAGCCTGTGCTATATCTGTTGATAAATCGTTCATACCCTGACGTTTGGAGGGGCTTAACATGAGAGTACCACTACTGTTGAAACTGTTTAGTCGTTCACCCTTTACCCTGCGGCTGATGCTGCTGAACATGCTGCTTAAAAACAGGCCGGCAACCCCGGCCTCTTAATCCCCTTCTTCGTTCCTCTTCATTTTGTAAACCACTTCACATAACTTATTCATATCGCTGGTTGCCTTCCTGCAAAACAACGACTATCTTCCCAGCCTTTCGTAAAGAGTGCAGGCCGATCGGGTCCCATCCTTCCCCAGTCTCCCCATTTCTGACGAGCTGTATCAGGCAGTTGCTACTTCAGTTACATGCTGAGGCGGTGAGCTATAGCTTTTTCTATAAGAATTGAGCATGAATCTGACCCTACTGAAAACCGTTTCGATAAGCCGCTACCGTGGCTGGCTGAGCCCGTATACCGGACTGTATCTACTGCTTTCCTTTATGATTAACCAGGCATTTGGCTATGTTCTGGAATGGCTTTATCTGCTGGCTTTCACGGTATTATCAATGCTGCTGGCCCGGGTGCTACCCAGAGGACAAAAAGCTCTGCTGGTATTATCCACCCTGATTGCCGGTTTCTATTATCCGTTTGGTCAGGTTTATGGCCCGCCCAATTTCAATACCCTGCTTGCTTTACACGCCACCAATGCGGAAGAAGCCAGCGAGGTGCTGATGATTTTTCCGCTGCACGATTACGCGATTGGCCTGGCGATTATCGCCGCCGGTTTACTGTCGCTGAAGCGCAAACCCGAACCAAAGGCTAAGTGGGGGCATCGTGAGAGCGCCTGTCTGGCTTTCGTCGTGGTGGCCTGGCTCACCCAGCCAGTGCTGAATCAACTCACCGGCGGCGTATTCAATCTGAAAGACGCCGGTTATCCGCTGGTGCGCTTCGTGAAAGATACGATTGAAAGCAAAGTGTCGGTGGATAAAGAGATCGACCGCATGAGTCAGCTTGCCACGCTGCAGGATGACTGGCACCTGCTTGGGGTCAAACCCGATCGGCAGATTTACGTCATTGTTATCGGTGAAAGCGCACGCCGTGATGCGATGGGTGCTTTTGGTGGTCACTGGGATAACACCCCGTTTGCCAGCCAGCTCAACGGCCAGTTTTTCAGCCAGTACACGTCGGCTGCCTCCTCCACGCAGAAATCGCTGGGGCTGACGCTGAATCAGGTCGTCAATGGCCAGCCACAGTACCAGAACAACATCATCAGCCTGGCGAATCGCGCGGGGTTTGATACCTGGTGGCTGTCGAATCAGGGACAGATTGGGCAATTTGATACGCCGATTGCCAGTATCGCCCGTCGCGCGAAGATGGTGCATTTCCTCAAACAGGGCGATTTTGAAGCGGATAAAAATACGCGGGATGAAGACCTGCTGAGCTTTACCGCCGCGGCGCTGGCCAGACCGGTAGAGAAACCGCGCCTGCTGGTGTATCACCTTGTGGGATCGCACCCCAAAGCCTGCGATCGCACACGTGGGCGTTTCATTGAGTATCTGCACTCCAGCGAAACCTCCTGCTACCTTTACAGCATCACGCAGACCGACGGTTTTCTCAGCCAGCTGTGGCAGCGGCTGCACGGCAGCGGGCTGAGTTTCTCGCTGATGTATTTCTCCGACCATGGGCTGGCGTTTAAAGAAAAAGGCACGCGCAACGAGTATCTGACGCACGATGATAAATATCGGCAGAATTTCGAGGTACCGATGTTGATTACCTCCAGCAACGACAGTCGCCACCAGCTCATCAGCCAGCCGCGTTCCGCTAATGATTTTTTGCTGCTGTTTTCGCAGTGGACCGGTATTCGCGCCAAAGAGATCAATCCTACCTATCGCTTTATTTCAAACGATAAAGGCCCGGCGATTCAGGTCACCAACTTTGCCCTGAAGCGCCTGCCGTTCAGCCAGCTGCAGCAGGACCCATTCGCTAAATAGCAGCCAAAAAAAATCCGCCCCGAAGGGCGGATTTATCAGCATGGATTCGCAAAAGCGAACCGGGCAGAGGCAACTTAGAAGCTGTAGCCTACGCCAGCAGTCCAGGTGCCAACGTCAACGCTGCGGATACGGCTCTGCTCGTAGCCCACATCCAGAGCAACATTCTGGATTGGGTTGAACTGCAGACCAGCACCGTAGGAGAAGCCTACGTCGCTTGAATCATATTTTTCGCGGTTTGGTTCGTTGTACTGGTATTTACCGTAGCCGATACCTACAACGCCGTAGATGCTCGCCCAGTCGTTCAGACGGTAAGCAGGACCACCGGTGAAACCATAGTACTGGCCCTTGATGTAATCGCCAGCGTCAGTACGATCTTTCTCGGTGTAAGTGAAAGAGCCGATCCAACCCAGTGGATCGCTACCGTTTTCGTAACGGTATTTCAGGTTGAAACCGTTCGCCTTGTTAGCGATACCCTGGTAGTCGCTCTGTGCGTAACCAGCGGTAACGGTGCTTTGTGCCATTGCTGAACCAGCAGAAACTGCCAGAACGCAAGCCAGTGCGGAAAGACATGCAATTTTTTTCATAACCACCTCAAATGTAAAAAGTACTTCTATCCTGACAACGCTAAAAATATAACAAAATATAGTGGGAAACTCCGCCCTATTTTCATTGTCTAACGGAATATTTGGTGTAACAGAAAGTTAATGGAAGTTTATATGTTATTCATTTTTCTTATATTTATGCGACATCGCTCACTATTTTATCCCCTGTAAAAAAAGGTTCATTGAGAGTAATCCCAATTGAAACCTGACAGTTCTTTACCTAACTCTTTTGTTTTCTTTAGCTTCCGTTTATTTTTTAGCGCGATGGCCTGAGATTATCGCTGCCATTCACGTAGACTGTCGTTCTACATCGGTTAACAACGGAACATAAGGACTGAGATAAAGGATGTCCCCTCAACAGTTAAAAAATTCCATCTGGCTTCCCGTTCTGCTCTTACTGATTGCAATGACGTCAATACAGGGTGGTGCCGCGCTGGCGAAATCGCTTTTCCCACTGGTGGGCGCACCGGGCATTACCGCGCTGCGTCTCGGGCTGGGTACGCTGATCCTTTGCATCGTGTTTAAACCCTGGCGTTTACGCTTTCAGCACAGCCAAATCCTGCCGCTGATTATTTACGGCCTGTCGCTGGGCGGGATGAACTATCTGTTTTACTTATCGATCCGTACGGTTCCACTGGGTATTGCGGTAGCGCTGGAGTTTACCGGGCCGCTGGCACTCGCGCTCGCCAGCTCGCGCCGTCCGCTGGATTTCCTGTGGGTGGTGCTTGCACTGCTGGGGCTGCTGTTTCTCCTGCCGCTCGGCGAGAACGTCAGCAGCGTCGATCCCGCTGGCGCGCTGCTTGCCCTCGGCGCGGGCGCGCTGTGGGCGGTGTATATCATTACCGGCAAGCGTGCGGGTAGCCAGCACGGACCGGCCACCGCAGCAATGGGTTCGCTGATCGGCGCACTGGTGTTTGTTCCGCTGGGGCTGACGTTCGCCCACAGCGGCGGCTGGGCGTTATCGTTAATCCCGATTGGCCTGGCGATTGCCGTTCTTTCCAGCGCATTGCCCTACTCTCTTGAAATGGTGGCACTAACCCGTATGCCCGCACGTACCTTCGGCACTCTGATGAGCCTGGAACCGGCGATGGCGGCGATTTCCGGCATTCTGTTTCTGGGTGAAGTGCTGAGCCTGGTGCAGTGGCTGGCACTGCTGGCGATCATCGTAGCGTCTGCCGGTTCGACCATGACTTTACGTCCGGCAAAGACAAAAATTATGCCGGTAAACGAGAGTCGAGAATAACGGGCATCTTCCCGCTTCGCCCAAACGGAGCGGGAGATTTATCGGTTTGTTATTTTATGCAGAAACAATAAACTAACATGGAAATAATCATTAATTACAAAGAATCCATATTCAAACTAAAAATAAAAACTCCGATTCAATTCAATGACCTGCAAAAAAATTAGAAATATAAATCATTCCCGTTAATATTCAAACCTGCGAAAAAAACAAACTAACCCTCGGCAAATCAACTCATCACGCGCTATTAAAGCGATAGGAACCACCTTTAATACAGGTTTAAAGAACGGTGCTATACTTATTTCCGTCAATTAACAGGACAACCTGACCATTAAGAGGATATTAAAGATGAGTACCGCTAAACTGGTTAAAGCAAAATCTTCTGATCTGATTTACACCCGTAACGATGTGGCCGACGACGAGAAAAAAGCCACGATTGAGGTGCTTAATCGTCTGGTTACTGAGTTCATCGACCTGTCACTGATCACCAAGCAGGCGCACTGGAACATGCGCGGCGCAAACTTTATCGCCGTTCACGAAATGCTGGATGGATTCCGCACCGCGATTACCGATCACCAGGATACTATTGCAGAACGTGTGGTACAGCTGGGTGGCGTTGCACTTGGAACCACGCAGATTGTTAACGACAGAACGCCGCTGAAAAGCTATCCGCTGAACATTCACAGCGTGCAGGAACACCTGAAAGCGCTGGCTGACCGTTATGCAGTCGTAGCAAATGACGTGCGTAAAGCTATTAGTGAAGTCTCTGATGAGGACAGCGCCGATATCTTTACCGCTGCTTCCCGCGATCTGGACAAATTCCTGTGGTTTATCGAGTCTAACATCGAGTAAACCCGCTGCATTAATCTGACGTGTTCACCACTTCTGAGCAGATGGCCCCGCCATCTGCTCTTTTTTTATCCCCCACCTCGGCGCATACCCCACGCTATTCCCACAAAAAATCAGAGCCCACTGGCAATAAATTAATCCCCTACGACACTATCTGTTGTTTTTATCCGGCAATTTGCTACAACTGCTAATGCAAGCGGGGCGGCCCATTGCACCACACTGGACGAGATGCACCAAAATGACGCCCCACATGAGTGCAATTCACTGTATCGTGTCAGCACCTTTCGGAAAACTCGCATTAACCCGCTGTTTTCCATATCATTGCAAACCTGGCATGATTCTTTCATAGGGCTGCTGGCATTTACCCGGGACGTCCGGGAAGCGATAAGGATAAAATGATGAAGTCAATTTTTAAGGTCACTCTGGCTGCGCTGACCATGGCGTTCGCCGTGTCTTCCACAGCTGCAGATAAGAAACTGATCGTAGCAACAGATACCGCTTTTGTTCCTTTCGAATTCAAACAGGGTGATAAATATGTCGGCTTCGACATCGACCTGTGGGATGCAATTGCAAAACAGCTAAATCTTGAATACACCCTGAAGCCGATGGATTTCGCCGGTATTATCCCTGCGCTGCAAACGCGTAATATTGATCTGGCCCTGGCCGGTATCACCATTACCGACGAGCGTAAGAAAGCGATCGAATTCTCTGACGGCTACTACAACAGCGGCCTGCAGGTGATGGTGAAAGCGAACAACGACAGCGTGAAGGGTATTGCAGACCTGAACGGCAAAGTTGTGGCAGTGAAAAGCGGCACCGGTTCCGTGGACTACGCGAAAGAGCACATCAAAACTAAAGATCTGCGCCAGTTCCCGAACATCGATAACGCCTACATGGAACTCGGTACCAACCGTGCTGACGCCGTGCTGCACGACACGCCAAACATCCTGTACTTCATCCATACCGCTGGCAAAGGCCAGTTTAAAGCGGTAGGCGAGCCGGTTGAAGCTCAGCAGTACGGTATTGCCTTCCCGAAAGGCAGCGACGATCTGCGTGAGAAAGTGAACGGCGCGCTGAAAACGCTGAAAGAGAACGGTACTTACAACACGCTGTACAAAAAATGGTTCGGCAGCGAACCTAAATAATAAGAGTCGAACGGTTGTACTTAATGCGGGAGCCGATGCGTTCCCGCATTTTTCCACATCAACAAAAATGGTTTTAGATCCGGAGAATAAACATGCAGTTTGACTGGAGCGCCATCTGGCCTGCTATTCCAATCCTGCTTGAAGGTGCCAAGCTGACCCTGTGGATTTCGGTCCTCGGTCTGGTTGGCGGTGTGATTATCGGCCTGATTGCCGGTTTTGCCCGCGCCTACGGCGGCTGGCTGTCACGCAGCATCGCGCTAGTTTTCATCGAACTGATTCGCGGCACCCCAATCGTGGTGCAGGTGATGTTCATTTACTTTGCCCTGCCCATGGCGTTTACCGATCTGCGGATCGACCCGTTCAGCGCGGCCGTGGTCACTATCATCATTAACTCAGGTGCCTACATCGCTGAAATCACCCGTGGTGCGGTGCTGTCGATTAACCGCGGCTTCCGTGAAGCCGGTCTGGCGCTGGGTCTGTCCAGCCGTGAAACGCTGCGCTACGTGATTATGCCGCTGGCGCTGCGCCGCATGCTGCCACCGCTGGGTAACCAGTGGATCGTCAGCATCAAGGATACCTCCCTGTTTATCGTCATCGGCGTGGCCGAACTGACTCGTCAGGGGCAGGAAATTATTGCCGGTAACTTCCGCGCGCTGGAAATCTGGAGCGCCGTTGCCGTTATCTATCTGATTATTACGCTGGTGCTGAGCTTTGTTCTGCGTCGCATTGAGAAAAGGATGAAAATCCTGTGATTGAATTTAAGAACGTTTCCAAGCACTTCGGTACCACTCAGGTCCTGCACGATATCGACCTGAAAATTGAAAAAGGCGAAGTGGTCGTGATTATCGGCCCATCCGGTTCCGGTAAATCTACCCTGCTGCGCTGCATTAACAAGCTGGAAGAGATTACCAGCGGCGAGCTGATCGTTGATGGCCTGAAGGTTAACGACCCGAAAGTCGATGACCGCCTGATCCGTCAGGAAGCCGGCATGGTATTCCAGCAGTTCCATCTGTTCCCGCAGATGAGCGCGCTGGATAACGTTGCCTTTGGTCCAATCCGCGTCCGCGGCGCGAAGAAGGCTGATGCGCATCGGCTGGCAAAAGAGCTGCTGAGCAAAGTGGGCCTCGCCGAGCGCGCCAACCACTTCCCTTCCGAGCTGTCCGGTGGCCAGCAGCAGCGCGTGGCCATCGCCCGTGCGCTGGCGGTGAAGCCGAAGATGATGCTGTTTGATGAGCCAACCTCAGCCCTTGACCCGGAACTGCGCCACGAAGTCCTGAAAGTGATGCAGGACCTGGCGGAAGAGGGAATGACCATGGTCATCGTCACCCACGAAGTCGGTTTCGCCCAGAAAGTGGCCTCGCGCCTGATCTTTATCGATAAAGGCCGCATCGCCGAAGACGGTAACCCGGACGACTTGATTACTAACCCGCCGAGCGCCCGTCTGCGCGAATTCCTGCAGCACGTATCGTAATCCTGCCGGGGCGGAATCCGCCGCCCCGCTTCGACTGATTCCTAAAATCCCACTCATTGCCTTTTGGCCCTGAGCCAGACGTCTATACTTTTCTGTTGCCGCTGAAGCGGGTGTCACAACAGGAGAACAGGATGACCGGATTTACTTCCCCACTGCGCTATCTGTTCCAGGCTTTACTGCTGATGGTATGCAGCACGCTTCTGTCCACGGGTCAGGCCGTGACGTTACCCGCCGCAGCCGTCGCCGCCCAGTCGCAGCAGACGACATCTGCCGCAGAAACAGCACCGCCCGATGCGGATGAAAAGCGCGCCGCGTGGGCCGCTCTGGCCAATATTCTGGATAACGACCAGTCCCGCCAACAGCTGATTGAACAGCTGCGCAAAGCCTCAGAGCCCCCGGTAGCCCCTGCCGACCCGGTACTGACGCCGCCGGAAGAAGAGGAAGATAAAACCGTCTTGCAAAGTGTGACCGACGTCAGCCGTCAGTTTGGCGGCGAATTTGCCTCCCGGCTGCAAACCCTGCAGCGAAATATCGTCGATGCGCCTCATAAGCCGTTTAACCAGCAGACCTTTTTTAACGCCCTCAGCCACTTTGCCATGCTGGCAGCCGCGCTGTTCGTCTTTTACTGGCTGGCTCGCTGGGCAGTATCCCCAGTCTATCGTCGTATGGGTGCCTGGGGACGGCGAAAAAACAGTGAGCGCACCAGCTGGCTGCATCTGCCGGCGATGATTGCCGGTGCCTTTGTGATCGATCTGCTGCTGCTGGCGCTGGCGCTGTTTGTCGGGCAAATACTCAGCGACAATATGAATGGCGGCAGTCGCACCATCGCCTACCAGCAGGGGCTGTTCCTTAACGCCTTTGCGCTGATCGAATTTTTCAAAGCAATACTCAGGTTGATGTTCTGCCCGCGCTACCCCCAGCTGCGATTCTTCCATCTCAGCGATGACCGCGCCGCCTACTGGAGTACCCGTATCAGCTGGCTGAGCGGGCTGATCGGTTACGGCCTGCTGGTGATCGTGCCGATCGTGTCGAATCAGGTGAACGTGCAGGTCGGGGCGCTGATCAACATACTGGTCATGGGGCTGGTCACGGCGTGGGCGCTGTATCTTATTTTCCACAACCGCCGCAATATCCAGCAGGAGCTGGCGCGGCTGGCGGATCGCTCGCTGGCCTTTTTCGCCCTGTTTATCCGCGCTTTTGCGCTGGTGTGGCACTGGCTGGCCAGCGCCTACTTTATTGTCCTGTTCCTGTTTTCCCTGTTCGATCCCGGCAACAGCCTGAAGTTTATGATGTCCGCCAGCGTGCGATCGCTGGCGATCATCGCCATCGGCGCGCTGGTGTCCGGCATGCTGACTCGCTGGATCAATAAAACCATCGTGCTCTCCCCGGAACTGCGCCGCAACTACCCTGAGCTTCAGCAGCGGGTTAACGGCTGGCTGTCGGCGATGCTCAAGCTGGCCCGGGTGATCAGCGTGTTTGCCGTGACCCTGATGCTGCTGAATGCCTGGCATCTGTTTGACCTCTGGCACTGGCTCACCGTGGGCGCGGGGGAAAAACTGGTCGATATCCTGATCCGTATCGTGGTGATCCTGTTCTTTTCCGCGGTGGGTTGGACGCTGCTGGCCAGCCTGATTGAGAGCCGACTCGCCTCAGATTCCCACGGGCGCCCGATGCCCAGCGCACGTACCCGCACGCTGCTGACGCTGTTCCGCAATGCGCTGGCGGTAGTGATCAGCACCATCACCATTATGATTGTGCTGTCTGAGATCGGCGTAAATATCGCCCCGCTGCTGGCCGGCGCTGGTGCGCTAGGCCTGGCGGTGTCGTTCGGTTCACAAACGCTGGTCAAAGATATTATCACCGGCGTATTTATCCAGTTTGAAAACGGGATGAACACCGGGGATCTGGTGACCATCGGGCCGATTACCGGCACGGTGGAGCGGATGTCGATTCGCTCCGTCGGCGTACGTCAGGATACCGGGGCTTACCACATTATTCCGTGGTCCTCGATCACCACCTTTGCCAACTTCGTGCGCGGTATCGGCTCGTTTGTGGCGAACTACGACGTGGATCGCCGCGAAGATACCGATCGGGTTAATGCCACGCTGCAGGCGGCGGTCAGGGAACTGCTGGAGGATAAAACCATTCGGGGGATGGTGATTGGCGAGCCGTCGTTTGCCGGGCTGGTCGGCTTAACCAATCAGGCGTTCACCGTGCGCGTGTCGTTCACCACCCAGCCGCTGAAGCAGTGGACGGTGCGATTCGCGCTGGACGGCATGGTGAAAAAGCACTTCGATGCCGCAGGGATCAAAGTGCCTTATCAGACGGTGCAGGTGATGCAGAGCGGCAACGATGTGGCCGGTGCCGCAGGCGTGCAGGCGGCGCTGCCTGCTCCAGAGTAGGCCAGTAGAATCAATCTATCCTACACTCTGCACCGAATAAAAAAACGCCGGAGGCAGAGTGCGCAGCGCAGCCACAGTCAGCTTACTTGCCCAGCAGGCGCGTGCGCTGCGGCTGCTCCATAAAGGTCCAGGCGATAAAGCGGCTTTGCTTTTGCCCCTGGGCCATATCGATAGTGCGCACGGCGGCCACGTCGGCCTCTTCCAGCGCGCGCCACAATTCAGGAAGGTTCTCACGGCGTGAAACCAGCGAGGTGAACCAGATGCACTGGCGGGCGAAATTAGTACTTTCCGTAATCATCCGGCCGATAAACGCCTTTTCACCGCCCTCGCACCACAGCTCATCCTGCTGCCCGCCAAAATTCAGCGGCGCATTGCGATCCAGCCCCAGATTGCGCAGCTTACGCTGGCTGCCTTCATGTGCGTCGGCGGCAGAGGCATGGAACGGCGGATTGCACATTGTGGCGTGATACAGCTCATTTTTATGGATAATTCCGCTGAAGATCGCCGAACTGTCCTTCTGGCGACGCAGGCGAATAGCGCGGTTCAGGCCTGGGTTCGCCGCAATAATGCCGTTGGCAGCGGTCATCGCCTGTGCGTTTACCTCTGTGCCGGTAAAGCGCCACTGGTACTCGCTGTGGCCGATGCTCGGATAGATCAGGTTGGCACCGCAGCCAATATCCAGCACGTTGATGTCACGCGGCACCACACGGCGGTTATCTTCCGCCAGCAGGTCGGCCAGATGATGAACATAGTCAGCGCGGCCCGGCACCGGCGGGCAGAGGAAGCCTTCCGGGATATCCCAGTGGGCCAGGCCGTAGAAATGGTGCAGCAGCGCCTGGTTCAGGGTTTTCACCGCTTCCGGGTTGGCGAAATCAATCGACTCGCTGCCCCAGTTGTTCACGGCAACAAACTGCGCCAGCGCCGGATGACAGGCGGTCAGCGCAGCGAAATCATAGCGTCCGCGATGGCGGTTACGCGGGTGGAGAACATTTTTCTCGGCAGGGGTTTTCATCAGTAACTCTCTTGTCAGCAGCGGCGTAAGATACCCTCTGTGCTATTAATGGTAAACATTTCCCGCTGACTTTACTCTTTATAAGGACAATTTATGTCACGATCACGCCATTCCTACCGGCCGGAACAGGGGCACGGCCTGCCTCACGATCCGCTGAATGCGATTATCGGCCCGCGCCCCATTGGCTGGATCAGCTCGCGGAATGCCGCCGGGCAGCGCAACCTTGCGCCCTACAGCTTTTTTAATTGCTTCAGCTATCGCCCACCGATTATCGGCTTTGCCAGCAGCGGCTGGAAGGACAGCGTGGCGAATATTGTTGAAACCGGTGAATTCGTCTGGAACCTCGCCACGCGCCCACTGGCGGTGGCAATGAATGAAAGCTCGGCCTCGCTGCCGCGGGAGGAGGACGAATTTGTCCACGCGGGACTGACCGCCCTGCCCGCCAGCCTGGTGAATGTCAGCATGGTGGCGGAAAGCCCGGTCAACTTCGAATGCAGACTCACCCAGTGCATACAGTTACAGGATGCGCAGGGCGGGCTGCTGGACAGCTGGCTGGTGCTGGGGGAAGCCATCGCTATACACATCGACAGCGACCTGCTGGACAACGGCATTTATCAAACCGCCAGGGCAGAGCCGATCCTGCGCGCCGGCGGCCCCAGCACCTATTACGGTATCAGTGAAGCGCAGCGTTTTGACCTCGTCCGCCCTGATGCACGCCTAAAATAGGGTCTTAACGAAACTTTTACTCTTTGCTGGCGGAATCCTCTCAAGATATATCTTGATGCGTTAATTGCTCAAGATATATCTTATTTCGGTCAGCCATTAACCTGCACAGTCACCATGAAAGAGACACATCTGCCCATCGAATCAAACACCAGTGGGGTAAAAAAGGGGACGACTCCGGCAAAAGTCAGTTGCGCCGCGGTAAGGCCTTTACCCGCATAGAACGGGTGCTGCTGGTGCTACATCTGATACGGCTGAATCCAACGCACGGGTACGAAGTGATCACCTCGATCAGGGACTATTCACAAGGTGTATACCGCCCCAGCCCCCGCGTGATCTATCCGATTTTGGCCTCGATTGAGGAAGAGAAGTATGCCACGACCATTGAAAGTGGCGGCGGTAAAAAACAGTATTCGCTGACAGCGGCGGGCGAAGCGTATCTCGCTCAACACCATGAGGCGCTGCGCGACACGCTGATAAAAATGAAAAAGCTGGTGGTCAGCCAAACGTAGAAAGACCCGCTGATCGAAGAGGCGTTTGAGAAGCTGAAATTCAGCCTGCGCACACTGACGACAAATCGAACCATTATTCATTCGTTACCTCAATCGAACCGTCATTAATAGAGAAATTCTTTACGATTTAATGCAGGCAGGACGACAAAACTTTACGCCATGTCGGCCTGAAGGCGCAGCCTCGACAGCGTGTACGTCGATCTGACCCGCTCCAGCGTGGAGCTGCTGAATCTGCGTAAGCGCGCGCTGGCCAGCGATGGCAACACCCTGAATGTCACCCTGACGCTGGAAGATGGCACCCCCTCCCCGGAAAAAGGTCGTCTGGAATTGACCGATGTGGCGGTGGATGAAACCGCGGGGTCGGTCACGCTGCGCGCCCTGTTCCCGAATCCACAGCACGTGCTGCTGCCGGGCATGTCCGTTTATACCCCGGTGGATGAAGGCGTGGTGGAAAACGCCATTCTCGCACCGCAGCAGGGTATTACCCGCGATGCCAAAGGCAATGCTACCGCGCCAGCAGCTCCGATATCGCCGACTGGCTGGTGAGCAACCTGCAGGACCCGCTGGCCCGCGTCAGCGGCGTCGGCAGCCTGCAGGTTTTCGGTGCCGGATACGCCATGCGCATCTGGCTCGATCCCGCCAAACTCGCTTCCTACAGCCTGATGCCGTCGGACGTGCAGAGCGCGATTGAAGCACAGAACGTGCAGGTGACAGCGGGTAAACTCGGTGCCCTGCCCGCCGCCAGCAACCAGCAGCTGACGGCTACGGTGCGCGCACAGTCGCGCCTGCAAACCGTCGCTCAGTTCCGTAATTCAGGGGCCAAATCTCGTGAAGGTTAGATAAAAAAAGGGAAATATATGTGTATAAATATTTCAAATGAACGAGGATAGTTGCGAAATGCTCCGGGAAGAGGTTGAGCTGAAATCGGGGTAATCCACAATTGAAATGAGGGATTCTTAGTGAAATCCATCATACTTTTTGAAGATCTTCATCAAGCTTATGCGGTTTTCTCTTTACACCGCCCGCGTATGATGTCGCCACGGCAGGATCACTGCGAAATTACCCTCCTGACCGTGCCTGAGTCTTTTTTAGCCAGAAGCCCTGCTTCCGGCTTTTTTTTGATATGCTATGCCTTCAAACCCCACCATGGAGTGACTATGAAACGCATTGCTATTGATATGGATGAGGTTATCGCTGACTTTCATTCTAAAATCCTGCACACCTGGAACCGCCATTTTTCGCAGGAGCTCACCACTGAAGAACTCAACCTCTTTGACCTGCATCAGGACGATCCGGAAAAGCTGGAAGAGATCTTTGAACTGGCCGGGCATCCGGATTTTTTTGCCGATCTTGCGGTGATCCCCGACAGCCAGCGCGTTATTGCCAGCCTCAGCAAACACTATGAAATTTTTATTACCACTGCGGCAATGCAGGTACCGACCTCATTTAATGCCAAATTCCGCTGGCTGAATATCCATTTCCCGGCGATCAAGCCCAGCCATATCGTATTCTGCGGTAATAAAAGCATTATTAACGCCGACTATATGATTGATGATAATGCGATTAACTTTGTCGGTTTCTGCGGGGAAGGCATTCTCTACACGGCCCCGCACAACCGGCATGTCACCGGCTACCGGCGAGTGGACAGCTGGCGCGATATTGAAGCACTGCTGCTGTAGTCAAAGACAGGCATTTCTACCGCTCACAGGGTTTAGCCGTTAAAGAACAGAAGCATCCGCTGCTACAGAATGAAAGTGTACCGCCACATGTTTATGCGGCGGTGTTTTCGAACCAGCCTGGTGAAAAATCCCTCTTCAGTCATCTCCTGCAAACCAGCCCATTGGAAGGGATTACTGTTTACTTTCAAGCAATAGCGTATCCACTATCTGCTTCAGCACCACCTGCAGATGCAGGGCCTTATCGCCTCGCCAGGCAAACGGCGGCTGCTCATCCATATAGTTGCACTGTGCCAGCTCCAACTGAACTGCGTGCTGATTTTCCGCCGGTTTACCGTAGGCGCGAGTAATGTATCCGCCTTTGAAGCGACCGTTGATCACCCAGCTGAAGCGAGACTGTTCATCACAGACAGCCTTAAGATGCCCCGCTATCTCCGGGCTGCAGCTCGCCCCGTCATTGGTGCCCAGATTGAGATCCGGCAGCTGGCCTTCAAACAGTCGTGGCACCCGTGAAGCAATGGAATGCGCATCAAACAATAGCGCGTAGCCAAACTGGCGACGGATTCGCTCAAGCTCCAGGCGGATTTGGTCGTGGTACGGCTGCCAGATATTTTGCAGATATCCTGCCCGCTGTGCCGCCGTCGGCGTCATTCCCGGCTTAAAGGTCGGCGTACCGTCAAACAGCGTTTCCGGGTACAGACCCGTGGTCGCAGTGGTATACAGCGCCTGATTATCCGGCGGGCGGTTCAGGTCAATCACAAAGCGCGAATAGTTACCGACCAGCACGCTGGCGCCCATTTCGCGGGCAAATTCGTAGAGCTGAGGGATATGCCAGTCGGTATCCGGTAGCCCTTTGGCGGCATCGCTCAGCCCGGCCTCAACTTCCGGCGTCAGCGCCGTGCCGGCATGCGGAATACTCAACAGCAGCGGCAGCTTACCGGCGTTAAACTCAAAAGCGTTCATCGTTCCTCTCCTCGGAAAATAACCCGGCAGGGCAATTGCCCACCCAGCCAGTAAACCAGCTCCGCCGGGCGTTCCAGCGGCCAGTGCACAAAATCTGCCAGCTTGCCCGGCTCCAGCGAACCGTGCGTGGCGGCCAGGCCCAGCGCATGAGCACCGTGTAGCGTGACGCCGGCCAGCGCTTCTTCCGGCGTCATGCCAAACAGCGTACAGCCCATATTGAGCATCAGCCTCAGCGACAGCACCGGAGACGTGCCCGGGTTCGCATCGCTGGCCAGCGCCATCGGCACGCCGTATTGACGGAACAGCGCCACCGGCGGCCGCTGCGTTTCCCGCAGCAGATAGAATGCGCCCGGCAGCAATACCGCCACCGTACCGCTCTGCGCCATCGCCGCAATATCACTCTCGGTGGCGTATTCCAGATGGTCCGCCGACAGCGCGTTAAACCGCGCGGCCAGCGCACCACCGCCCAGCGACGACAGCTGTTCGGCATGCAGTTTGACTGGCAGGCCCAGCTGCTGTGCGGCAAGGAAGACCTTCTCAACCTGAGCCGGGGTGAACGCCAGATACTCGCAGAACGCATCCACCGCATCCGCCAGCTGTCCGGCGGCCACCTGCGGCAGCAGCTCGCGGCAGATGACTTCAACCCACTCATCCGGCTTCTGCTTATACTCCGGCGGCACCGCGTGTGCGGCAAGACAGGTCGCCTTAATTTGCGCCGGAACCTGCTGGCCGAGCTGGCGAATCGCCTGCAGCATGCGCAGCTCGCTGGCGATCTCCAGCCCGTAGCCGGATTTAATTTCTACGGTAGTCACGCCTTCCGCCAGCAGCACGTCAAGGCGATGCCGGGCGCTGCTGACCAGCTGCGCCAGCGACGATTCCCGCGTAGCGCGGACCGTAGAGAGAATACCGCCGCCCGCAGAGGCAATCTCACTGTAGCTAACGCCATTCAGGCGCTGTTCAAACTCGTGGCTGCGATCGCCGCCAAACACCAGATGCGTGTGGCAGTCCACCAGCCCCGGCGTCACAATGCCGCCACCGAAATCGGTGGTCCGCTGTGGGGTAAACTGCCCGGCCTCCTGGTATGGCCCGACCCAGACGATCCGCTGCCCGTCTACGGCAATCGCGCCGTCTTTGATGATGTTGTACTGGCCGTCACGCATGGTGACAATATCTGCGCCGTACCACAAATGCTCACAGTTGCGTTGCTGGTTCATCACCTCTCCCACGTTGTGTGCTTTACTGCTCTCCTATAAGTATGTATATGTATATACAACTTCAACGCACAGGAAGCAACCGATGACTCGCTATTTTGCGCCCCGCGCCCTACTTGCAGATGGCTGGCAGCATAATGTACTGATTGATGTGGATAGCCACGGCCAGATTGCCTCTCTGACTACTAACAGCCAGCCGCAGGATGCGCAGCGCCTGGACGGTATTGTCATACCGGCTATGGCGAATTTGCACTCGCATGCATTTCAACGCGCGATGGCCGGGCTGGCCGAAGTCGCGGGCAACCCGCAGGACAGTTTCTGGACCTGGCGCGATCTGATGTACCGTATGGTGCAGCGTCTGTCACCGCAACAGGTCGGAGCCATTGCGGCAGCACTGTACGTTGAGATGCTTAAGGGCGGGTATTGCCAGGTGGCGGAGTTTCACTACCTGCACCACCAGCCGGACGGGCAGCCTTATCCGCAGGATGAAATGCTGGTTGAGCTGATTGCCGCCGCCGGGCGCAGCGGTATCGGCCAGACCCTGCTGCCGGTGCTTTACAGCTACGCCGGATTTGGCAGCCAGCCCGCGCAACCGGGCCAGAAGCGCTTTATTCAGGATACCGCCGCCTATCTCGCTCAGCAGCAGCGCCTGATGAAGCTGATTGACGGCAAGCCGCTGATTAACCACGGCATCTGCTTCCACTCCCTGCGGGCGGTCAGCGAAACGCAAATGCATGAGGTACTGGCGGCCAGCCCGGCGCATCTTCCGGTGCATCTTCACGTTGCCGAGCAGGAAAAAGAGGTCAACGATTCGCTGGCCTGGAGCGGCGAGCGCCCGGTTAGCTGGCTGCTGGATCGCTTTCAGGTGGACCCGCGCTGGTGCCTGATTCACGCCACTCATCTTGACGACAGCGAGATTTCGCGCCTTGCGGCAAGCCAGGCGGTAGCTGGCCTCTGCCCGACCACCGAAGCCAACCTCGGCGACGGAATTTTCCCTGCCACCGAGTTTATCGCCCGGGGCGGCCGCTGGGGGATAGGTTCCGACAGCCATGTCTCGCTGGACGTCGCAGAAGAATTGCGCTGGCTGGAATATGCCCAGCGGCTGCGCGATCGCCGCCGCAACCGTATTGTTACGGCCAGCCAGCCGTCAGTGGGCGATCTGCTGTACCGGCAGGCGCTGGCGGGAGGCGCTCAGGCCTGCGGTGTGAAAACCGGCAGCCTGCAGACCGGCTACCGCGCAGACTGGTTGGTGCTATCTGACGATGCGCTACTGGGGGCGACCAGCGATGAAGCCCTGCTCAACCGCTGGCTGTTTGCCGGGCATCGTGGGCAGATTCAGGATGTGTTCGTGGCGGGCGTGCAGCGCATCAGTCACGGCCAGCACGCGCAGCAGTCATCGATTGACGCTGAGTTTCGTCAGGTACTGGAGGCGCTGCGATGATCCACTTATTTAGCAGCGCCAGTCTGCCGGTGAGCCCCTGGCGCAACGGCGGCGGCGAAACACGGGAAATTATCAGTTATCCACCCGGCAAAACCGAATTTGACTGGCGCATCAGTATCGCCACGATCGCCACCGACGGGGACTTTTCGGCGTTCCCCGGCATCGACCGTATTATTACCCTGCTGGATGGGGAAGTGGAGCTGTACAGCGACGATCGGCTGCGCCAGCGTCTGACGGTACATCAACCCTACTCGTTTCCCGGTGAGGATCGCATCAGTGCCCGGCTGCCCGCAGGAGCAAGCCACGACTTCAATATTATGGCCCGGCGGGGGAGCTATGTGTCCGCAGCGGGAACCACCAAGTCGGCATTTTCACCGCCGGTGGAAGCCGCGGGCGTCGTGATGGTGATTGGCGGCCAGTGGCAGCACGGGCAAACGCTGTTAGCAGCGGATCAGGGCGCCTGGTGGGAAAATCAGGGCGGCCACTTTGTTCCGCTATCGAGTGATGCCCTGCTGCTGTGGGGAACGCTGCTACCGAGCTTTAACCATGGCCTTTAAAGCGCCCCATCAGCTTGTAGCGTGAGCCAGGATACAGCAGCCGCGCGTAGGTGACGATCTTATTATCACTCCAGGTCTGGCGACGGATCAGCAGGCAGGGTTCCTGCGCGTCAATCGCCAGATGGCGGCACTGCCGCGCGTCGGGCAAAACCGCTTCAACCACATGCTCACCGGCGGTGAGCGGTGCCACGCGCATCAGGTAGGTATAGGGGGTCTGTTCGGTGTAATCCTGCAGCAGGTAATCCGGCGCCATCTGCGGGTTGACCAGGCGATCTTCCAACTGCACCGGCTGATCGTTCTCGTAATGGATCATCAGCGAATGAAACAGTTTCTGACCGCTGGTTAAGCCAAGCAGCGCCGCCTGCTCAGCATCGGCTTTGCTCTCGCCCAGAGCCAGAATCTTACTGCTGTGGCGATGGCCGCGCTGGGCGATCTCCTCTGCGATATTGTGCACTTCCATCATCGCGGTATAGCCCTTGGCTTCCGCAACAAACGTCCCCACGCCCTGCATTCGCATCAGGTAACCTTCGCTGGTCAGCTCACGCAGTGCACGATTGATGGTCATCCGGCTGACGCCCAGCTCGTTGACCAGCTCGCTCTCAGAAGGCACGCGCTGATTTGGCTGCCAGATTCCTTCACTGATCTGACTGATAATCGCCTGCTTCACCCGCTGATAAATCGGAGCAGGCTGATCGCTCATTGCAGCGGAAAGTTGAGAAATAGCAGTCTGCCTTGCCATACAGAATCCTTATAACAGTGGGAAAATCAGTTTACTGGCTAATATCCTAAATGTATATACATGTTAAATTTTCCGCCGAGACCGCCGTTTATTTCAGCAGCTTCATCCCCTTTTTTTGTGATCGCAGCAAGACAAGTTAGTGTAGTTGTATAGACAAGAATATACGTTTGTGATTCACTCAATTCAGACCGAAGTTTAACTCGCATTAACAACCTGTCGGGCCGATGCCCGCAATACAGGTTTGATGCTCACCTAGTTGTCTATACAGGAGTATACCATGCCACTGACTCAGCCCCACTGCTTACTGACGCCGGGTAAGGTCGATCTCGCCACGCTGAAAACCGTTTATCGCGGCGGCGTAACGCTGGCGCTGGACGAACAGGCGCGCAGCCGCATCCAGCAGGCCCGCGATACGGTTGAAGCCATTGTCAGCGAAGGTAAAGTGACCTACGGCATCAATACCGGATTTGGCAAACTGGCTCAGACCTCCATTCCGGCGGACCGCCTGGCCGAGCTGCAGCGTAACCTGGTCCTGTCCCACAGCGTTGGCCTTGGCGAACTGCTGCCTGATGACGTGGTACGCCTGGTGATGGCGACCAAAATTATCAGCCTGGCGCGCGGCCATTCCGGGATCAGAATTGAACTGGTTGATGCGCTGATCGCCCTGTTCAACGCTGGCGTGATGCCGTGTATTCCGGAGAAAGGCTCCGTGGGGGCGTCCGGCGATTTAGCCCCGCTGGCGCATCTCTCGCTGATGCTACTGGGCGAAGGTGAAGTCCGGGTGAAAGGCGAGCTGATGCCCGCTCGCGACGGTCTGGCTCTGGCCGGCCTGGAGCCGATCGAACTGGGGCCGAAAGAGGGTCTGGCACTGCTGAACGGCACCCAGGTTTCTACCGCGCTGGCGCTGCGCGGCCTGTTTGAAGGCGAAAACGTTTTTGCCGCCGGGCTGGTAGCCGGCGCGCTGTCGCTGGAAGCGATTAAAGGCTCGGTAAAACCGTTCGATCACCGCATCCATGAAGCCCGTGGTCAACAAGGACAAATCTCGGTAGCCGCCGCGGTATCCAGTCTGCTGGAAGGCAGCGTTATTCTTAACTCTCACGCTAACTGCGGACGCGTGCAGGACCCTTACTCTATTCGCTGCGTGCCGCAGGTGATGGGTGCCTGCCTGGATAATCTCAACCACGCCGCGCGGGTGCTACAAATCGAAGCCAACGCCGCGTCCGATAACCCGCTGGTGTTTACCGATACCGGCGAAGTGATCTCCGGCGGTAACTTCCACGCCGAGCCTGTCGCGTTTGCCGCCGATATTATCGCGCTGGCCGTGGCGGAAATCGGGGCCATCTCCGAGCGCCGCCTGGCGCTGCTGCTGGATACCGGCCTCTCAGGCCTGCCGCCGTTCCTGGTCAACGACGGTGGGGTGAACTCCGGATTTATGATCGCCCAGGTCACCGCCGCCGCGCTGGCGTCGGAAAACAAATCACTGGCCCATCCTGGCAGCGTTGACAGCCTGCCGACCTCCGCCAATCAGGAAGATCACGTATCCATGGCCACCTATGCTGCCCGTCGCCTGGGCGCCATGTGCTTTAACACCGCCGCCGTGGTGGGGATTGAAGCGATGGCCGCCGCACAGGGAATCGACTTCCACCGTCCGCTGCAAAGCTCGCCGCAGCTGGAGGAAGTGCTGAGCACCATCCGCCAGAAAGTCGCCTATCTCGACAAAGATCGCCTGATGGCACCGGATATCGAACAGATGCGTTTATGGGCCGCTGGTGACAGCTGGCCGAAAATGATTGCTGCGCTGCTGCCTGCACGCGCCCACTAAGCGATGAATACCGATAAGGAAAACAACCATGACTGAGTCCGTAAGCAAGGCCGTTGCCCGTACCATTCGCGCTCCCCACGGCGACACGCTGCACTGCGCCAACTGGCTGATTGAAGCCGCTTACCGCATGATCCAGAACAACCTGGACCCTGACGTAGCCGAACGTCCGGAAGATTTGGTGGTGTACGGCGGCATTGGTAAAGCCGCCCGTAACTGGGAATGCTTCGAGCAGATCCTGCGTTCTCTACAGGCGCTACAGCCGGAAGAAACGCTGCTGGTTCAGTCCGGCAAACCGGTTGGCGTTTTCCGCACCCACGCCGATGCACCGCGCGTGCTGATTGCCAACTCTAACCTGGTGCCACACTGGGCCAACTGGGATCACTTTAACAAGCTCGATAAAGCCGGGCTGATGATGTACGGCCAGATGACCGCTGGCTCCTGGATCTACATCGGCGCGCAGGGCATCGTACAGGGTACTTTTGAAACCTTCGCCGAAGCCGGTCGCCAGCACTACAACGGCGATCTGAGCGGTAAATGGATACTCACCGCCGGGCTGGGGGGCATGGGCGGCGCACAGCCGCTGGCTGGCGTGCTGGCGGGTGCCTCCGTGCTGGCCATTGAGTGCCAGTCTTCTCGCATCGATTTCCGCCTGCGTACCCGCTACGTAGACTACCGCGCCGAGAATCTTGACGAAGCACTGGCGATTATTGACCAGGCGAACAAAGAGAAGCGTGCCATTTCCGTCGGGCTGCTCGGCAACGCGGCGGATATCCTGCCGGAGCTGGTGAAACGAGCAAAAGCAGGCGGTATGAAGCCGGATATCGTTACCGACCAGACCTCTGCGCACGACCCGATTAACGGCTACCTGCCGCAGGGCTGGTCCGTTGAGCAGTGGGAAGAGGCCCGCCGCAGCGATCCGAAATCCGTTGAGAAAGCGGCCCGCGCCTCGATGGCGGTGCACGTACAGGCGATGCTCGACTTCTGCCATATGGGCATTCCAACCGTGGATTATGGCAACAATATCCGCCAGGTGGCGCTGGAAGAAGGTGTAACAAACGCGTTCGACTTCCCGGGCTTCGTGCCGGCCTATATCCGTCCGCTGTTCTGTGAAGGCAAAGGTCCGTTCCGCTGGGTCGCCCTGTCCGGCGATCCGGAGGACATCTACCGTACCGATGCCAAGCTGAAAGAGCTGTTCCCGGACCATACCAACCTGCACCGCTGGCTGGATATGGCGCAGGAACGAATCGCGTTCCAGGGGCTGCCGGCACGTATCTGCTGGCTGGGACTGGGCGAGCGCCATCTGGCGGGACTGGCGTTTAACGAAATGGTGCGCAACGGCGAGCTGAAAGCCCCGGTGGTGATCGGCCGCGACCACCTTGACTGCGGCTCGGTGGCCTCGCCGAACCGTGAAACCGAAGCGATGCGCGACGGCTCGGATGCGGTATCCGACTGGCCGCTGCTCAATGCCCTGTTGAACACCGCAGGCGGCGCTACCTGGGTGAGCCTGCATCACGGCGGCGGCGTGGGTATGGGCTTCTCGCAGCATGCTGGCGTGGTGATTGTTGCCGACGGCAGCGCCGAGGCCGATAAACGTCTGGGCCGGGTATTGTGGAACGATCCGGCTACCGGCGTCATGCGCCACGCCGATGCCGGCTACGAGGTAGCGAAAGCCTGTGCCGCGAAGCACGAGCTGAACCTGCCCATGATCGACTAAGCGTTATCCAGGCCGGTCCGCCGGCCTGTTTTCTTCCCCGCTACCCGCTTCTTCCTCCCCCGATTTATGCTACCTTGTTTCTGCGCGTTACCCTGCACAGGAGAAGTAATTAATGACAGTTCCCGTTTCGCTGATGGATGAAGCTACCAGCTGGCGCAGAGCCCTGCACGCCCGCCCCGAACTGGGATATCAGGAGCATCACACTTCACAGCTGATTGCCGAGCAGCTGGAGGCTTTTGGTCTGCAGGTTCACCGAGGCCTGGCAGGTACCGGCGTGGTCGGAACGCTGGAAAATGGCCCAGGACCGGTTATCGGGTTACGCGCTGACATGGACGCTTTGCCGATCACCGAGCTGAGCAATCCGCCGTACCGCTCCACCAATCCTGGCGTAATGCACGCCTGTGGGCACGACGGCCATACAGCAATTCTGCTGGCGGTGGCAAAGCACCTGAGTACCACCCGCCGCTTTAGCGGAACGTTGCATTTTGTCTTCCAGCCCGCAGAAGAAAACCTCGGCGGCGCGCGCCGCATGGTGGAAGACGGGCTGTTTACACTGTTCCCGATGGATGCTATCTACGGCATGCACAACTGGCCGGGGCTGCCCGCCGGTGAAGTTGCCGTTAACGCAGGTGCGATGATGGCCTCGCTGGACTCCTTCGAAATCACTCTGCGCGGCCGTAGCTGTCACGCGGCCATGCCGGAAAACGGCGCGGACCCGATTGTCGCCGCCGCACAGCTGATTATGGCTCTGCAAACCATTCCGGCCCGCCGCCTGTCGCCGCTGGCCTCTGCGGTGGTCAGCATTACTCAGATCAACGGCGGTGAGGCAATTAACGTCATTCCGGAAAACGTGGTACTGCGCGGCACATTACGCTGTCTGCAGGCGGACGTGCGCAGCCGGGTAAAACAGATGATCGGTGAGTTCGTGACTTCCCTGACCGCACCGCTGGGCATTGAGGGCAACATTGAATATCAGGGCGACTATCCGGTAACCATGAATCACGCCGCTGAAGCTGCCCAGGTGCGTGACTGCGCGCTGACGCTGCTGCCCGCTGAAAAAGTACACTGGAACGTCAGCCCGTCAATGGCCTCTGAGGATTTTGCCTGCATGCTGGAGCACTGTCCGGGAGCCTACTTCTGGATCGGCGCTGACGGTGATACGCCTTCACGGCCACTGCACAACGCGAACTATGATTTTAACGATGGGCTGATTGGCCCCGGCATCGTGCTGTGGACCGCGTTGGTTGAGCAACTGCTGCCACGCGGCTGATTGAAACCCAGCGGTAGATATCACTCGCCTTTATGGCCCCCTGCGGGGCCATCTGCTTCTTACATTTCCCCGAACATCCCCGATCTGAAATACGACCGCAGAGCAGGAAAATTGCAGCAGCGAGTTATCGCTGATTCACCCACACCAGTTTATCCACCGGGAAATCCAGACCGCGGGCGACTGCCAGGTAATTCTGCTTTACGCTCTCGGGGATCTGCGGCGTACGCGACAGTATCCACAGATAATCGCGATTCGGGCCGCTGACCAGCGCATAGCGATAGTCCTCATCCAGCGCGATGACGTTATAGCCGTCGTAGAACGGACCAAAGAATGAAACTTTGAGTGCCGCAGTGGTCGGCGCACCGGTAAAGTAAGCGCAGCCTTCACTCTCTTTCCAGCGCGCTTTCCCCGGATCATCGACAGCTCGCCTCAATAACCCGCCTGCTTAATCTCACCTAAAGCCACTTCCAGCGTTGGTGCTCTGCCGGTTGCTACATAGCAGCAGGCGATTTGCAAACGCAGCGACTGCGGTACCGCGACTTCACGATGAAGACAGCGGTTAATCCAGGCGGCGGTGGTGGCCGCATCTTTCGCCTCCGGCAGCTCACCCGCCGCAAAGGCAATCTCCTCCTGGCGCGCCAGCAGAACCAGAGGTTCCTCACCGTGAATCAGGCTGATTGGCGGGCAACGCTGCGGACTGGCGTACACCTCGCCCTCGGTGCCGTTAAGCAGCAGTCCTCGTCCGCCGATGTCGCTGAAGAACTTGCCCACTTTCGGAATGTATTCCGGGTGCGATACGCTGGCAAGGCGCAGCGCCGCGTCTTCGGCAAACGGCGTGGCCAGCTTGGCCAGCGTGTGCGCACTGTTGCGCACGCCCATGCGCCAGCGCATCGCCAACTGGCGCTCCATAGGTTCGCACAGCTGGCCGATGGTGATAAACACCGGTTCACCCGCATTAAGCCTGTTCTGCGCCTCCGTCGCCGTCAGCACGGCGGGCACGCCCAGCGCCTGAAATACCGCTTCGCTGGTGATGCGCGTCGGGTCATCACTGACGCCGTGAACCAGCACCGGGAAACCGAGTCGGCTCAGCAGCAGCGCCAGCAGCGGGGTCAGATTCCCCTGCCGCCGCGCGCCGTTGTAGCTGGGGATGACGATCGGCATCGGCAAACCGGCAGGAGGGGTCAGGCGCGGTATTTGTTCCTGCATCGCCTGATAAAAGCCCAGCATCTCCTCTTCACCTTCGCCTTTAATGCGCAGCGCAATCAGGATCGCCCCCAGTTCAAGGTCCGGCACGTCGCCCGCCAGCATGCGGCGGTAGAGCCCGCGCGCACTGTCGATATCAATATCCCGGGCATGATTTTTACCGCGCCCGATCTCTTTTATAATCTTGTTTAGTTCCATGCGTTTGCTCACTGAATAGGGTTAACGCCTGCGGCGCGGCGGCACTCTTTTTTTCGTCGTCGGGCTGACTGCTTTTGGCAGCTCGCCTTCCGGCATCGGTAGCTGTTCGATAGGAAACACCGGCAGTGCCCCCAGTAAACGTGCGCCGTAGCTTTTGCTCAACAGCCGCCGGTCGTAAATCACAATCTCACCGAAGCAGTCGTGGCTGCGGATCAGTCGCCCCACCTGCTGGATAAGATTAAACGAGGCGCTGGGCAGACTTTGCACCTCAAAAGGATAACGCTTCATGCTTTTCAGCCACTCGCCCTCGGTCAAAATAACCGGACTGTCCACCGGGGGGAAAGCGATTTTATGAATATGGACCTGAGAAAGTAGCTCCCCTTTCAGATCCAGCCCCTCCGCAAAGGACTGCAAACCAACCAGTACGCTGGTTTCCCCACGCTCCACGCGCTGGCGATGCAGCGCCACCAGCGCCGGGCGCGGTTTGTCGCCCTGCACCAGCATCATTAAACGCAGCTCGGGCAGGCAGGCAATAAACTGCTGCATAGCCCGGTTGCTGGCGAACAGCACCAGCAGCCCTTTATGTTTAGCCTGCTTTATCTGGTGACGGAAAAAGTGGGCCATTTCGGCCAGATGCGCCACCTCATTCGCCAGCAGCGGCTCGTGCTGCATCTGCGGGATAATCAGTTTGCCCTGCTGCACATGATTAAACGGCGAGTCCAGCGCGACAAAACGATCGTCGGCTTTTTCACTCAGCCCGGACATCTCCTGCAGCCGCTGGAAGCTGTTCAGCGAGCGCAGTGTCGCAGATGTCAGCACCACATGGGGAATTTTACGCCACAACAGCTTTTCCAGCTGATCGCTGACGCGTATCCCGGCACAGTGCAGCATCAGATGCACGCTGCCGTCGCGCAGCTCGCGGGTCACCCACTTCGACACCGGCGCGCCGGACGTCTGCTCCAGCGCCGCCAGCCGCCACAGCTTGCTGCTGGCTTCAAACCAGCCCAGCGCGCGGTTCATTTGCAGCAGCACACGGTGCAGGCGCACCACGTCATACTGGCCGCTTTTTTCACTGAGATCGTTAACCAGCCCTTCCGCCATCCCGCGCAGCGCGTCGCTGAGTTTGAACAGCCTGCCGCAGATCGTCATGATCTCCTCCGGCAGCAGTCCCATCTCAAAGCGGTACTCCCCCTCCTGCCCGTCCGGCGGCAGATACAGACCGAGAATGTGCGACAGCATTTGCAGCTGCTCGCGCACTTCTTCACAGTGCTCTTTAAGGCGATCCGGGTTGGCCAGCGGCGGTGGCCGCCTGGGCCTGAACTGCGCCATGCACTGCTCAACGAGGCGGGCAAACAAATCGAACTGTAGAGTAGTCCAGCCGGGGGTGATTTCGCCGCTCATTTCCAGCGCGTCGCGCGCCACGTCCGGCAGATGGTGCCCTTCATCCAGCACCAGCAGCAGGTGCTTCGGCGGCGGCAGTACCGATTCGGTTTCCAGCGCCGCCATCACCAGCGCATGGTTCGCCACCACCACATCGGCGTTTTCGATCTCACGCCGCGCCACGTAGAACGGGCACTCGCGGAACCAGTGGCAGTTGCTGCCGAGGCAGTTGGCCTTATCGGTGCTGATACGCTGCCACAGCGAGTCTTCGATGTTGTCCTTGCAGTGATCGCGCAGTCCGTCCCATTCGTAGCGGTTCAGTGCTTTTTCCAGCTCGTAGCAGACCGCCCGCTCCGCCTTGCTGGCGGTCATCTCATCATCAAGGAACAGCAGCAGATCGCCCTGCTTCTCTTCGTCGGTCGCCAGCGCCGACAGATTGCGTGGGCAGACATAGCGCCCGCGGCCAAAGGCAGCGGTAAAGGTCAGTTCGGGAATGATTTTCTTCAGCAGCGGCAGATCTTTACTGTAAATCTGATCCTGCAGCGCCACGTTGGCGGTGCTGACCACCAGCGGCTTTTCCTCGGCGCGGCTGACGGCAATACCGGGGAGCAGGTAGGAGAGGGTTTTCCCCACGCCGGTCGGTGCTTCAATCGCCAGATGGCGCCCTTCTTCACCCGACAGCGTTTTCGCCACCTCAGCAATCATCTGCCGCTGCGGAGCGCGCGGAATAAAATCGGGGACTTGCTGTTGCAGGGCTTTATACCACCCGGCAATTTGCGCTTTTAACGCCGCAGTTAACGCCATGACAACCCTTTGCAAAAAATCAGGGCTGTATTTTTACACAGTATCGCGCTGGCGTCAGCCTGCGGATGCGGATCGCCCATGAAAAGTCGAACCGCTCCGCAATTCTCCGGCAACACGATGCTTTGTGTATCAGAGCATTTTATACATCAGCGTAGTGGCATCCATCGCCCCCTGAGTGGATCGCGCATAAGATGGAATTTCCCCCGCCACCAGCCAGCCCAGCGCGCGATAAAGCGGCTCCGCCACATCGCCACTACGGGTATCCAGCACCAGCAGCGAACGGCCCGCCTGCTTAGCACGCACCTCCGCCCTTATCATCAACTCGCGCGCGATTCCCCGCCGACGCGCATCGGGATGAACCAGCAGCTTGATTACCTCGGCGCGGTGCGCACCGTTCGGCGGCATAGCCAGCACCACCATCACCGTTGCTACAATGCGATCGGCCAGCCTCGCCACCAGTAGCGTTTTATCGCCGCAGGCCAGGCTGAACACCACATCCTGCCAGAAACGACTGAAAGTCTGCGGATCGCAGTTAACAAAGCCGACGCTGGCCCCCTGCGCCACACAGCCTTCCAGTACCCGGCACAGTGCCGGAAGCTCATCACGCGCCTGCTGCGCGTCCAGCCACTCATATTCAATCTGATTCATGGGCGTGCCACCACCAGCGCATAGCGAGCGCCTCCGGCTTCCGGCGCGCTGAACGACGTGCGGCCAAACAGATGAAAGCGCAGGCAGTCACCCTTTTCCAGCCGCCACTGCTGGTCATTCATGCGGAAAATCAGCACACCGTCCAGCATCCAGATATGCTGCTCCAGCCCGGCCAGCGGCGGCAGGTCATACTCAATCAGCGCACCCTGCTCCAGCTGCGCCTCCACCAACTCGGCGTGAAAAGCCTGTGCGGGCGGGGACACGCTGCGCCGCAGATAACCGCTGCTGGCATCGCGCCAGACGTTCTGCTGCGAGGGTCGGAGATGCTGCGGACCACTCTGCTCCACTTCGCTTAGCAGGCGCGACATGGTCAGCCCATAGGCGCTGCACAGCCGGTTGAGCAGCGCGGCGGTCGGGCTGTTTTCCCCGCGTTCAATACGCGACAGCGAGGCGCGGCTGATGCCGGTCATCTCCGCCAGCGTCTCCAGCGACCATCCCTGCTCAACTCGCAGGTCGGCCAGCCGCTGAGCCAGACGATGTTCTGTTTGCTTCTGGTTCATGGATATCTCATTTAAGGGAAATAATCTCACATATGAGATTTACCGCAAGACAGCACTCAGATCAAGTTGTACATCCACAATTTGTCTGTACAGCATGCTAATATTAAATGCGGGCTGATAAGGCCTGAGAGTGAATGAGGTGAGAAATGACGTTGTACAGCATCGGTGATGTTGCTGAGCGCTGCGGGATTAATCCGGTCACCCTGCGTGCCTGGCAACGCCGCTATGGCCTGTTAAAGCCGCAAAGAACTGAAGGCGGTCACCGCCTGTTTGACGAAGACGACATTCAACGCATTGAAGAGATCAAACGCTGGATGAGCACCGGCGTGCCGGTGGGGAAAGTGAAGGCGCTGCTGGAAGGCGAGAACATCGAGATCCACGACGGCTGGGTCACGTTGCAGGAAGAGATGATGACCGTGCTGCGCCACGTGCGCCCGTCGAAGCTGAGAGCGAAAATTGCCTCAGCTGGTCGTGAAAATCCGGCCGATGCACTGATCGACCACGTTTTTCTGCCCATCCGCCAGCGGCTTAATCTGGACCAGAATACCGCCCGCGCGATGTGCAGCCTGCTGGACGGCGCGCTGATTGACTACGTGGCCTTTTGCCTGACCGGTTCACGTAAAAAAGCAGGTAAGGATGCACTACTGATCGGCTGGGGCATCGAAGACCGCACCCGACTGTGGCTGGAAGCCTGGCGGCTTTCGCAGCAGGGCTGGCGCATCGACATACTGGCCGAGCCGCTGGAGCAACCGCGGCCGGAGCTGTTTCCCGGTCAGAAAATTTTCGTTTACACCGGTAAGCCCCTGACCCGACGCCAACAGGAACAGCTGGCGCACTGGCAGGAACAGGGGTTCACGGTGACCGCGCACGGCAGCGAACCGGCGACCGAAGAGAAGAAAAACCACTCTTTGGTTTAATAATCTCAGGCGAAGGCGTTATAATCCGCTTTCCTTTGAGAAAACGGGTTACGTTATGAACTGGCAAAAAATTGGTGTGGTCTTTATCTTTCTGCTGATGGCTTTGGGTGGAATTGGCGGCGTGATGTTGGCCGGCTATACCCTGATCCTGCATTCGAAATAACCCCCTTTTGCTCACCAGGCGGCATTTTCTGCCGCTCCTCTCCTGTTTGTAACTTTTTGTTTTATCTTATAACCAGCTGGAATTTAACTCCGCCAGTCGGGCTGGTTATGCTCTGGGTTTATTCTAAAAAGACCCAAAAAAACATCATGACCGATCTCATTACCTCTTCAGCGCACGTTGCGCAGGCAGGGAATGCGCCCACAGGCGCAGCAGTCACCATTCGCCGCGCGGCGGATGTCTCTCAACTGGTTAACAACAGCGACAGTTCGCGCAGCAATGCACGTATTGTTATCGGCATCGCCCTCGGCGGTGTATTCCTGGATGCTTACGATCTTGGCGCACTGGCCTTCGGTATGAAGGATGTCACACGCGAGTTTGGCCTTTCGCCTTCCGGCGCGGGGATGATTGCCTCTGCGATTACCCTCGGCGCAATCGTTGGCGCACTGATTGGCGGCTATCTGACGGACAAAATTGGCCGCTATCGCGTGTTTATGGCAGATATGTTTTTCTTCGTATTTGCCGCGCTGGCCTGCGCATTTGCCCCCAATGAGTACGTGCTTGCCGGTGCAAGATTTGTCATGGGAATGGGCATCGGTATCGATTTGCCGGTGGCGATGGCGTTCCTTGCTGAATTTTCGAAATTAAAAGGGCGCGGCAACAAGGCGGCCAGCATCGCGATGTGGTGCCCGACATGGTACGCGGCGATCTCGGTTTCTTACCTGCTGGTGCTGTTCTTCTGGTCGGTGCTGCCGGAAAGCCACAGCGACTGGATGTGGCGAATTATCCTCGGGTTTGGTGCGATTCCGGCGCTGATTATTATCGCCATCCGCAGCAAGTATATGAGTGAATCACCGATCTGGGCGGCGAATCAGGGCGATCTGCACGGTGCCGCCGCTATCCTGCGAAACTCCTACGGCATCAACGCCCACGTGGCGAAAGATGCCGATCTGACGCCAGCACGCCCGGTGCGCCGCGCCAGCTGGGGTAACTACGCCGCGCTGTTTAAAGGCATCTACCTGAAGCGCACCACGCTGGCCACCGTTACCTCTATCGTTTCGCCGTTTGCCTATAACGCCGTGGCATTCGGCCTGCCGGTCATTATCTCCAGCTTTCTGGCGCAGTCGATGCTCACCACTATTCTGCTGTCGCTGGCGCTGAACCTGCTGTTTGCCTTTACCGGCGGCATCCTTGCTGTACGGCTGGTGCCGCGCTTCGGCGCATGGAAAATGATGACGCTGGGCTACCTCTGCCAGATTACCGCACTGCTGGGCCTGGCGCTGGTCAGCCGCCCGGAAGACGGGCATCAGGCAGCGATTTCAGTAGCGATGCTGGCGCTGTTCCTGCTCGGCCAGGGCTTTGGTCCGGGAGCGCATACCATGACCTACGCATCGCTGAGCTATCCGACTTCTCTGCGCGGCGTGGGCGTGGGCTTTAATCAGATGATGGTGCGCGCCAGCTCCACTGCCTCGCTGTTCCTGTTCCCGGTACTGGCAGCGGCGCTGAGCACTGACGTGTTCTGGGTGATTGCGCTGGCTCCGATTGTCGGCCTGCTGGCGCTGCTGGCGATCCGCTGGGAACCGTCAGGCTACGATGTTGATGCGGAGGATTTCGCGCTGAACGGTAAGTAATCGCAAAACATCAGGCATCGCTGGTCAGCGCCGAGCCTGCCTTATCCGTAAAGCGCGTAAACTCATCCGGGATACGGGAGAAAGTATGCAGGAACCAGGGGGTAAATCGCCCGGGTTCCTGCTGAATTTCTGCCGTGATCTCAGCCAGAGAGGCATAGCGCCAGGCATCAGCCTCTTCGGGGTTAAGCTGCGGTTGTTGGTCGCTGATGGCGAAATAGACGTGGCCGTATTCGTGTTCAGTCAGACCGTTACTCAGCGGCAAATTGTAACTCAGCTCAAAAACCGGCTGTAACGTCAGCCGCATGCCCATCTCTTCAAACAGCCGGCGTTCGGCGGCGTGGCGGGTTGGCTCCTGCGGATAGGGGTGACCACAGGTGGTATTACTCCACAGGCCGCCGCAGTGGTATTTTCCGCTGGCCCGCTGCTGAAGCAGAAGCTGATGAGCAGAATTAAAGACATAAACGGTTACCGCGCGGTGCAGTAATCCTTTTTCATGCACCTCCAGTTTTTCCATCCTGCCGGTGGCGCGATCGTCACGATCGACAAGGATAACTTCAATAGCTGCCATGCGAACTCCTCAGGTCATTTCCCCGCTATTCTGGCATATCCAGGTGGCAAAATACTGTACAGAATAGTGCGCACTGCCTAAATTACAGCATAACCACCGCAGTTTATTCGCCGCCGGCGCGGAAACGATCACTCGCTGGCTTCAACCACCTGCTGCCGGGCGCGGAAAATATGCCCTGCGCCGTATTGCAGCAGCCGTGCAACCAGCTGATAGCCGCCGTTTTCTTCCGCCTGAGCGAATTCGCGCTCCAGCTGCGTGACCGGCGCCGCCCACAGCAGATTCACCTTCTCGTCGTCAAAGCGCGGCAGCGTAAACTGTCCGGCTTCGCGGCCCAGTGTGCCCGAGAGGATAAAGCCTTCAAATCCTACAGGGGCCATGGAGGAGGTCAGCGTGTGCCCTTCACCCAGCCAGCTGATGCGGTCCCAGGGAAGATGGGCAAAACCGGCCAGCGCACTGGCCATCTGCACCGCATTTTCCTCGGTCATAACTTCAGCGTCAATGGCCATTGCCAGCTCGGTTCGGCGGTACTGCGGGGCAAGATCGTTATAAAGATGATCGACCCACGGCATCGGGCGAATGCTCATGCCCAGAGTCAGAAAGTACCAGTTACCCTCATGGTAATGCTGGGAAATCGCCATCGGCGGCCAGCTGCCGCGATCGATAGCATAATACTTGATCGACTCGCCAAACTGTTCGCTGTAGCACGCCAGCATCTTTTGCTGGAACGGCTCCCAGCACTGCCCTTCCTGCCAGTCGCGCCAGAACTGCCGGTGCTGCTGTGCGCGGGCATAATGCTGATTAGTGGACGCCGATCCGAGCGGTGCGGTGAGCCGATTCGCTTTGATGCAGCCAGCGGAGTAGCTCACCTGCTTTTCCTGATACAGGCTCCAACCGGGGATCACCGCCAGCAGCTGCCCCTGATACCACAGGGCCGCGCCGTCGTCGCTGGGTTCCCAGATAATCTGCAAACCGGCAGGATCGAGCATCGGTTCAGCCTGCAGCGTGCGGCAGAATTCCGCACTCAGCAGCGGTGCCCTGCCCTGCTCCATGGCAGCCGTATCTTCCTGCGCCGGAGCGGGCAGCAGATTGCGCAGCCAGCAGCCGCGCACGGCAAACTGGGTGCGAAACGCTTCCGCCGGCCAGATGTAGAAATAGGCTGTGCGTTCATCCTGTTCAACCAATGCAATCAGCGTCTGCTGTTGATTGGTCACTTCAGCAATCTGATAGGGCTCTGTCATAACGCCTCGACGTTGTCTGGATGCTTTTTTCCGCAGAATAGAGCAGGATGGCGGGTCGCGCGATGTCAGAGCAAGGGTATTTGTCTCAAAAACCGCGGGTTCAGCGCCCCATGCGCGCCATTGCCCGCTGATAAGCCCCCTGACGGATCGCCCAACGCAGCAGCCCGGCGATAAGATAAATCCGCCCGTTGATCAGGCGATGTCGAAGCGGCGAGTAGTGTAAACCAAAGGCATTCAGTGCCCAGTCGGGCAGCAGCGCGATGCCCGCCTGCAGCATCGAGTACATCGCCGGGCGCGCCTGCCAGCTGGGTGCCGGCGCGTTCATCAACAGCGACAGCACCTCGTGCGTACGTTCGTCGCAGCGCAGCTGTGGCCGCATCCGTTGCAGATAGGTTTCAACTTCCGCAACGCTTTTCGGCACCCGCTCAGCCCCCAGCGCTTCCGCAACCCGCGCCGCTTCGGCGTAGTAGCGATCCTGATCTTCCAGACTGAGCTGCGGATTTTTATAGCGAAGATGAGCAGCAAGAAAACAGCGAGTCTCGGCAACGTGGACCCAGGTCAGCAGCGCCGGATCGCTGGCGGCATAGGGAACGCCGTATGCATCCGTGCCGGTAATATGCAGGTGGATGCGCTTTACCCGCTCAATCAGTATGTGCGCATCGCGATAGTTGCCGAAGGTGGTAACGGCGATAAACTGGCTGGTTCGCCGCAGCCTGCCCATCATATCCTGACGAAAAGTGGAGTGATCCCAGACGCCCGCCAGCGCCAGCGGATGCAACATCTGCAACAGCAGCGCCGAGATGCCGCCGCACAGCATCGATGAAAAATCACCGTAGACCCGCCAGATAACGCTATCCGGCCCGTAGATGCCGGGATCGCCCGGCGGCTGCGAAATATCAAATTCATTCAGCGACAGGCCATTAAGGCGAAAAACCTGCTGCTGAATTCTGTCTCTTAACCCTGGCATACTGTTCCTGCCTGCAAACGGGGCAGGCTTCTCTGCCCCCAATCTCTAGCGGTAATCAAACTCAGCGTTTTCGGTGCGAGCGGAGTCAAGCCCGATCATCACGTTGAATTTGCCCGGCTCGGCCACCTGCTGCATTTTGGCATTCCAGAATTTCAGCGCGTTCACATCGATCGGGAAGGTTACGGTCTGCGACTCACCCGCTTTCAGCATAATGCGCTTAAAGCCCTTCAGCTCTTTTAACGGACGGCTGATGCTGGCCACTTCATCGTGCAAATAGAGCTGCACCACCGTCGCACCGTCGCGCTTACCGCTGTTGGTTACGGTCACGCTGGCGTCAATTTTGCCATCGCGCGGCATTGTGGCTGAAGAGAGCTTCACCGGCGACAGGGTAAAGGTGGTGTAGCTTAACCCGTAGCCAAACGGATACAGCGGACCGTTGGCCTCGTCGTAGTAGTGCGAAGTGTATTTGTTGGGCTTTTCGAAGTTATAAGGCCGCCCTGTATTCAGGTGGTTGTAATAAATCGGCAGCTGTCCCACCGAACGCGGGAAGGACATCGGCAGCTTGCCGGACGGGTTATAGTCGCCGAACAGCACATCGGCAATGGCGTTACCGCCTTCCGTGCCGCTGTACCAGCTCTCCAGCAGCGCATCAGCCTGCTGGCTCTCTTTCACCACCGCCAGGGCACGGCCGTTCATCAGCACCAATACCAGCGGTTTGCCGGTGGCTTTGACCGCATCAATCAGTTTACGCTGACTCTCCGGCAGCGTCAGATCGCTGCGGCTGGAAGCCTCATGCGCCATACCGCGCGCTTCACCAATCGCCAGCACTACGACGTCGGCTTTCTTCGCGGTTTCCACGGCTTCATCCAGCATCTGCTGTGGTGAACGGTTGTCCACCGTGATTGCCGGTTCGTAGAGATTGAGGAAATCCTGAATGCCTTTGTTATCGGTGACGTTCGCCCCTTTGGCATAAAGCAGGTTGGCTTTACCGGCGGTGGCATTTTTCATCCCCTGCAACAGCGTAACGGACTGCTTCGCCACGCCCGCGGCGGACCAGCTGCCCATAATATCGATCTGACTGTCGGCCAGTGGCCCAATCAGCGCGATATTACCGCTGTTCTTCAGCGGCAGCGTCTCCTGGCGGTTTTTCAGCAGCACCATACTTTTGCGTGCTACGTCGCGGGCGTCGGTACGGTGCAGGCGGCTTTCGGCGTTGGTATCCGCCGGGTCCTGGTCGGCCGGGCCTAAGTGGCTGTACGGATCGTTAAACAGCCCCATATCGTATTTCACATTCAGCACGTGGCGCGCGGCATTATCAATTTCCTGCTCGGTGACTGCACCGCTTTTGACCAGCCCCGGGAGGTATTTGCTGTAGTACTCATCGCTCATACTCATGTTCACGCCGGATTTGATCGCCACGCGCACCGCATCCTGCGGATCGCTGGCCACGCCGTGTTTAATCAGCTCTTTGATCGCACCGTGATCGCTGATGGTGATGCCTTTAAATTTCCACTCATCGCGCAAAACGTCTTTCAGCAGCCAGCTATCGGCACTGGCCGGTACGCCGTTCAGCGAGTTTAGCGCCACCATTACCCCGCCGCTGCCGGCATCCAGCGCCGCTTTATACGGCGGCAGATAGTCCTGGAACAGCCGCTGCGGGCTCATATCCACGGTGTTGTAGTCGCGGCCGCCTTCAACCGCGCCGTAGGCGGCGAAGTGCTTGACGCTGGTCATCACCGAGTAGCGGTCCGCCGGGCTTTTTCCCTGCATCGCGGTGACCAGCACGCGGCCCATTTCCGCGGTCAGATACGTATCCTCGCCGAAGCCCTCAGAGCCACGCCCCCAGCGAGGTTCGCGGGTGACATCCACCATCGGAGCCCAGGTCATATTCAGGCCGTCATCGGCAGCTTCATAGGCAGAAATTCGCCCCACCTTCGCCACCGCGTCGGTATCCCAACTGGAGGCCAGCGCCAGCGGGATGGGGAACTGCGTGCGCTGACCGTGGATGACGTCATAGGCGAAAAACAGCGGGATCTTCAGCCGGCTGAGCTGCATCACCTGATCCTGCATCTGGCGAATATCGTGCCGGGTAACGGTGTTGAAAATCGCCCCTACCTGCCCGTGCTGGATCATGTCGCGGATCGCTTCTTTCGGGTTATCCGGCCCTACGCTTATCAGGCGCAGCTGGCCGATTTTCTCGTCAAGAGTCATCTTTTTCAGCAGATCGGTGACGAACGCATCGCGTGCGGCAGGTGTCAGTTCATGTGGACCAAACAGGTCATCGGCAAGGGCTGGCTGAATCGCCAGAGCGGCAGCAAAGCTGACGGAACAAATCCATTTCATCAGATGATCATCTCTCAAGTGACTAAGGCGTATGAGTTTCATGACGGACAGGTAACAAGTTGATTCAGTTTGTCATACCTTGAGGATAGCAGCTAGTGAGGTATCGACGAATGTCGCGTGATAACAACAGCTTTATTGCATCCGCAGCGGTGCTAAAGTAGGGGGGTGATTCTGACAAGGATATGACATGCACACTTCTCTTCCGGCAGGACAAAAACTGATTTCTGAACTGGGTCGCATCGTCGGCCGCCACCATCTGCTTACCGATCCCGCGCAAACCGAGCGCTACCGTAAAGGCTTCCGCTCCGGCGAAGGCGAGGCGCTGGCGGTGGTCTTCCCGGATTCGCTGCTTGAACAGTGGCGGATACTACAGGCCTGCGTGGCGGCGGATGCCATTATACTGATGCAGGCGGCCAATACCGGCCTGACCGAAGGCTCCACCCCCAACGGTAACGATTATCCCCGCGATATCGTTATTATCAGCACACTGCGTATGGATAAAATCCGCCTGCTGGATGAGGGGAAACAGGTGCTGGCGTTTCCCGGCAGCACGCTGTATCAGCTGGAAAAAGAATTAAAGCCGCTGGGGCGCGAGCCGCACTCGGTCATTGGCTCCTCCTGCATTGGTGCGTCGGTACTGGGGGGGATTTGTAATAACTCCGGCGGCTCGCTGGTGAAGCGCGGCCCGGCCTATACCGAAATGGCGCTGTACGCGCAGATCGACGCCGACGGCGTGCTGCGCCTGGTTAACCACCTTGGCATCAACCTGGGCACCACGCCGGAGCAGATCCTCACCCGTCTGGATGATGATACCTGGCAGCAGGGCGACGTACTGCATGATCAGCGCCACGCCTCGGATCATGAATACGCCGATCGCGTGCGGGATGTGGAAGCCGACACCCCTTCGCGTTTTAATGCCGACGCGCGCCGCCTGTTCGAAGCCTCCGGCTGCGCAGGCAAGCTGGCGCTGTTTGCCGTCCGTCTGGATACCTTTGCCAGCGAAACCGCCCAACAGGTGTTTTATATCGGCACCAACAATACCGACGCGCTGGACCAGCTGCGTCGCCATATGCTGGCCAACTTCAGCAATCTGCCGGTCGCCGGGGAATATATGCACCGCGATATCTTCGATATTGCCGAAGTGTACGGTAAAGACACCTTTGTGATGATCGACAAACTCGGCACCGATAAAATGCCGATGTTCTTTACGATGAAAGGCCGTGTTGATGCCTGGCTGTCACGCATTAAGTGGTTTAAGCCGCACTTTACCGACCGCGTATTGCAGAAGCTGACCGCCCTGCTGCCCTCCCATCTACCGGCCCGCATGAAGCAGTACCGCGAACGCTATGAGCATCATCTGATGCTGAAAATGTCCGGTGATGGAGTAGCCGAAGCGCGCGCTTACCTGCAGGAATTTTTCCACCAGGCTGAAGGCGCGTTCTTTGAATGCAAAGGCAAAGAGGGCGCGCACGCGTTTCTGCATCGCTTTGCCGCTGCGGGTGCCGCCGTGCGCTATCACGCCGTGCATCACGATGAGGTGGAAGATATTCTGGCGCTGGATATCGCCCTGCGCCGCAACGACCGTGAGTGGTTTGAACGGCTGCCTGCCGAATTTGACGATGCGCTGACCCACCGTCTCTACTACGGGCACTTCCTTTGCCACGTTTTCCATCAGGACTACATCGTGAAAAAAGGAGTCGATACCCACGCGCTGAAGGAAAAAATGCTGGCACTGCTGGCAGAGCGCGGCGCGGAATATCCGGCAGAGCATAACGTTGGCCATCTATATAAAGCCAAACCGCAGCTGAAAGCGTTTTATCAGCAGCTCGATCCGACCAATACCTTTAACCCGGGTATCGGTAAAACAACGAGAGAAAAACACTGGGGCAGCTGCGACTGTCAGAAATAACCCGCTAATCCGGGGCGGAATTATTTCGCCCCGGTGCCCTCGCTCATATTCATGTTATTTACCCTTCCTGATGTACCCCGAAACATTGTTTTTTTCCACTTTTGCGCTAATAGTCAATTGTATCCTGTGATAACTGTAATCATGCCAACTGACTGGCGGAGGAAATATGGGCGTAGTAGCAGAAGAAAATATTACTGCTTCAAATAATAATAGCCTTACCAGCAATAAAAATTACTGGACCGTACAAGATGTAGAAAAAGCCACGAAGGGCAGCTGGGTTATTCCCCCTGCTGAAGGCTGGACCGCCACCGGCGTCTCAATTTTCGCTCCCGCTCTGCAGCCCGGAAATATGGCGGTTATCCGCACCGAAGATGATAAAACCGGACTGCTGGCCAGCGTAGCTTTACGACTTTCTCCTCCGCCCTCCTGCCTGATCACTACCGCACCGGAAAAAATTCTGTCGGACAGTATCCCACTGCTTAAGGTTGCCGATAATACCGATGCAATTCTGGCGATGGGCCGCTACGCGCGCGATAAGATGAAAGGCCGGGTGCTGGGCATCACCGGCAGCGCCGGGAAAACCACCTGCGTGGCAATGGTCGCCGATGCGCTCTCCGCCTGGGGGCCAACCTGCAAGAGCAACAACAACGCCAACCTGCCGCGTGGCGTGGCGTGGAATATCGCCTCAATGCCCTGGGACAGCGCTCATATCGTACTGGAAATGGCCATTGGCAGAATGGCGGTCAGCTCGCGAATGGTGCGCCCGGAAGTGGCAATTTTTACTAATATCCAGCCCGCGCACCTCGGTGAAAACACCACCGTCCACGACGTAGCGCTGACCAAAAGCGCCATTTTTGTCGGCATGGCACCCGGCGGCGTGGCGATTTTAAACCGCGATATGCTGGAGTGGGAAACGGTCAGCCAGGCGGCTGAAGCGAAGCAGCAGAATATTGTTAACTACGGTACGCATCCCAACTGCCAGTACCGTCTGGTTGAATATGACGCGCAGAAGCAGCAGGTTACCGCGCAGATTGGCGATCGCACCCTGCACTACACGCTGGCGGCGGGCGGAAAGCATATGGCACTGAACAGCCTGGCGACGCTGGCCGCGGTGGAAGCGCTGGGCTATCCGCTGGAGCCGGCCATTGAGAAGATCGGACAATTTGCCGCCCTGGCCGGGCGCGGTGAAGAAAAACAGGTCACTGTTAACGGCCTGCCGCTGACCCTGATCGATGATGCCTATAACGCCAATCCAGGCTCGATGCAGGCAGCCATTGAGCGCCTGAGCGGCCAGAACTGTACCGGGCGGCGGATTGCCGTGCTGGGTGAAATGGCCGAGCTGGGCTCCGGCTCGGAGAATTATCATACTGAACTGGCACCGCTGCTGAACGCCAGCCAGATCGACCAGATCTTCCTGGCAGGATCGAGCTATAAACACTGCTGGGAACAGCTGGATGATGGGAAAAAAGGGGCGTGGGTTGATGCGCCGGACGATCTGAAACCGCTGCTGCTGGAGACACTACAGGCCAATGATACGGTCCTGTTGAAGGGCTCAAACAGCACCAAGGTTCATCAACTGGTCAGTTGGATAGATCAGATGCAGAATAAAGCAGGTTAAGCCATCAGGCTGCCGGTGGGGTTGCCACCGGCGGTCATCATGCGTTTACTCCGCGGCATCCTGTAAAACCACCTTCCCGTCTTTACGCTCAATAATCATCGTCTGCGGCGCAGACAGCGCCACGCCTTCCTTGCGCAGTCGGGTCAGAATATCGAACAACAGATCGCTTTTCGCTCCGCTCACCTGGCGCGGGCTGGCGACGTTGCCGGTAACGGCCAGTACAATGCCGGTCGAGGTCAGATCTTTAAACGACACCGACGGCTCCGGGTTTTCCAGAATACGTTCATTATCGTTATAGACATCCAGCAGCAGCTGACGCACCTGCTGCGGATCGATATCCAGCGGGAAGGTCAGCGTAATGGTTGCTACCCCCTGCGCATTGCCCATGGTGGCGTTACGCACGTTCTGCGAAATCAGCTGCGAGTTCGGCACAATGACCGTGGACTTATCGCTGAGCTGGATCTCAGTGGCACGCACGTTAATACGACGGATATCACCCTCAATACCGCTGATACTGACCAGGTCACCCACTTTTACCGGGCGTTCAGTCAGCAGGATCAGACCGGAGATAAAGTTCTTCACAATCTCCTGTAAACCGAAACCGATACCGACCGACAGGGCGCTGACAATCCAGGCCAGTTTGTTCCACTGCACGCCCATAATCGACAGCGTCATCAGGATCACCAGCACAAAGCCGATGTTGCTGAACAGGGTGATCAGTGAAACGCGCATCCCCTTATCCATGGTGGTTTTAGGCAGGAACTCGTTTTCCAGCCAGTGCTTGACCGAGCGCAGTACCCAGATACCGACCGCCAGGCACGCCAGCGCGTTCACCACATGTGCCGGAACGATATTCATCGACTCCAGGCCCTTACCGCCCCAGAACTCAATCGCCTTCTGCACCAGCTCTATCGGCGTTGCGCTACCGAATGTACCGTTCAACAATGCCATCGCCGCCGCCAGCAGCAGCAGCGTTTTACCAATCGCACCCAGCAGGGCCGCAACCTGACTAAGATGGCGCGCGTCGATGTTCAATGATGCCTGGATGCGCTTGCCCGAGGCATTATTAGTGGAGAACAGGCTCTCGCTGGCATCGGTCACCAGCTGGCTGAAGATGTAGAACAGGCCAAACACGATGCCCATCCAGATCAGTTCATAGGCAAGGAACCGCGCCAGGGTAATGTAGCCAATCACCAGGGCAACCATGATGGCAAAGCCGATCAGCGTCAACGCCATCTGGATCAGGCCAACCAGCGTCGATCTCGCCTCCGGCTGATGGCCTTCCTGAATCATTCTGCGGCGTACGCGATTGGTGCGAATGCTGATCGACAGCGCGGTTGCACCGATCAGCAGCGCGGTCATACCGTTGGCAAAAATCGTCGTCGCCACGCTGGTATTCGCGCTGCTGTTGAAGTTTTCAACCGTCTGGAAAATAAACACCAGCGCGGCGGTCAGCGGCGGATACGGCTTCAGAGACATCGCCACTTCATTGGAAATTTGCGGCAGTCGCCATGAAGGGCGGCGAGTAGAGAGGAAAGCGCGGCCCAGGCCGGCAATCAGACCGCAGAAAATACTCAGCCCGACCAGTTTATCGGCAAAGACGCGAACGTCATCCACCACCTCGTCATGGCGGGTAAAGGCCAGATCGAGGAAATTAAACGCCAGCACCACCGCCCCCAGCGTGGTTAACGCAGTAGCTGCAGCAAGGAAGCTGCGGCGCAACCGCCCTTCCGGCAAATGGTTGATACCCACCCAGGCGAGGAACTGTTCCAGGTAACGGCGGCCCAGCGTTGCCACCAGACCGGCGGCGAGTATCCAGCCGATGGAGCCAAACATCCAGCCCGGCTCAAAAGAGAGCGACGCGGCGGTTTTCAGTTCATCAATAAATTCACCGATCTTTTCGCTATCGTCGCTCTGGTTGTTCGTCAGCGGTGCCCAGAAACGTGGACCCAAAATACTGCCTGCATTCAGCGCCAGCTGGGTTTTCAGCGCATCGCGGCGCAGATTGACAATCTGGGCAGAAAGGTTGATCGAACTGGCTTTGATCGCTTCAGCCTGCTTGATCTGATCGTCGGTTTTGGTCTTCTGACTTTCCAGCTTGCTGCGTTTGGTGGTGACTTCGCTGGTTTCCTTTACCCCGCTGTCCGCCGCGGGTGCCGGGCCAAGCACCGCCAGCTGCGCCTGCAGCTGGGCACGCTGAGGGATAATCCCCTGAATCAGGGCATCGGCATCACCGGACAGCTCCAGTGCGAGGTCATTAAGCGCATTCAGGCGGGTATCGTTAGTTTCACTGGATACCTGCTGCTTAATCTTATCAAGCACTTTCTGCATCTTAGGCAGCTCAACGGCCCCATTGACCTTGATCGGCACATCACCGTTTTGCTGAGCGCTATCGCTATCGGCCGCCTGCACCCACTGCGGCGACAGCGCCACCAGTACCAGCAGACACACCCGAAGAAAAGTTAACATGCCTGACATGAACGAAGTTCCTGATAAAAAATTAGAGGGCACCGAACGGTACCGGATGAATATCGCGGCATAGTTTATGCCTTTGCCGGGGTACGTACTATAAGATTTGCGATAGAAAAAAAAGTCTCAGCCATAAGAATAATCTATGGTGTTTTACCGTGAGCCGCATGGCAAATTAGAAAGAAAACCACAAGGAATAGTCATGGTTAGCTCTGTATCTGCCGTGCGCATCCGCGACGCAGAAGAAGCCGATTTCGATATCATTACCCGCATCTACGGCTGGCATGTCCTGCACGGCAGCGGCTCATTCGAAGAAACGCCACCGGATGTCGATGAAATGACCGAGCGTTTCCGCAAAGTCCGCTCCTTTGGCCTGCCCTGGCTGGTTGCGCTAATTAACCATGAAGTGGTCGGTTACTGCTACGCCACGCAGTATCGTCCCCGCCCCGCCTATCGCTATACCATTGAAGACTCTATTTATCTGGCATCCGACGCGGGCGGCCGGGGCATTGGCAGCGCGCTGATGACGGCGCTGATCGCCCGCTGCCAGCAGGGGCCGTGGCGGCAAATGCTGGCGATCGTCGGCAACGGCGAACGCAACGCCGGCTCGCTGAATCTGCATAAAAAAATGGGCTTCGAAACGATGGGAAATTTTCGCAACGTGGGATTTAAGCATGGCGAATGGCGGGATACGCTGCTGATGCAGCTGGCGCTACAGCCGGAAGCGACAGAGGTGCCGGAAAGTTAACCCCTCCGACACACTGTAAGCGGATTATTCCACCGCGCTGTCGTCGGCAACGCCGTTGCTGGCTACCTGAGCGGCCTTCTGCTTTTTGTAACTCAGCGCTGCAGCAGGAACCGGGGAGATCTTACCGGTTTCAATCCAGCTGCGCAGGCGGTTGGCATCGGCGAAATGCGTGTACTTCCCGAAGGCATCCAGCACAACCAGCGACACCGGGCGCTTATTGATCACCGTGCGCATGACCAGGCAGTGCCCGGCCTGATTGGTGAAGCCGGTTTTGGTCAGCTGAATATTCCAGTCCGGGCGATACACCAGATGATTGGTGTTGCGGAACGGCAGGGTGTAATTCGGATGGCTAAAGGTGGCCATATCTTCGCGGGTGGTACTCAGCTCGCCCAGCAGCGGGTAGCGCTTACTGGCGATCAGCAGTTTGGTCAGATCGCGGGCGGTTGATACGTTATGAATAGATAAACCGGTTGGCTCAACGTAGCGGGTATTCGTCATCCCCAGCGAGCGCGCCTTGGCGTTCATCGCACGAATAAAGGCATCGTACCCCCCCGGATAATGATGTGCCAGGCTTGCCGCCGCGCGATTTTCCGAGGACATCAGCGCCAGCAGCATCATATTCTTCCTGCTGATTTCACTGTTGAGCCGCACGCGCGAATAAATTCCGCGCATTTCCGGAGTCTGACTGATATCCACGCTGAGGATCTCATCCATCGGCAGATGCGCATCCAGTACCACCATCACCGTCATCAGCTTGGTGATTGAGGCAATCGGGCGCACCAGGTCAGGATGGTTAGCGTAAATAACTTTATTGGTATCCATATCGACAATCATCGCACTGCCGGAGGCAATTTCCGGCTGTGCCGCGCGCGTGATTTCAGATTGAGGAGTCCGGGCATTGGCCTGAGTAAGGAATAGCGGGCCGGAGAACAGCAGGGCCAGACTCAAAAGAGATAAACGGATTTTTGCAGGCATCAGTTCAGAACTTAACGGCTAGTGATTCAGGTGTGGTATCCACACGCCGCCACCCGCTGAAACGGAGATTACGCGAGGGCTGGCTCGCGCATAATACGCTGTAAACCGAGTATTTTCCTATCGATTATTCGTTTCCAGGCGTTTCCAGATCGCCACCGGTTTCCCGGCGGCGGACGGACTTAAAACAGGCGATAACCATAGCCCCACATCAGGACGGTGATCGCCAGCAGCACTTCCAGTACCAGGATACCGATCGCCAGTGTAGAACCGGAAATACGCAGGCTCTCTTCGCGGTCGATATTCAGGAAAAGAGGTATCCCCACGTAAAGCAGATAGCCGGTGTAGGCCAGCGCCAGTGCACCGACCAACACGCACAGCCAGACCAGCGGGTAAAGCGCAACCAGCCCGCTCAGGAACAGCGGCGTAGCGATATAGCCGGCGAAAACCATACAGCTGTTCAACTTTGGCCGCTGCGGATAATCACGCGCCATCCACCAGATTACCCGCCCCATTACCGCTACCCCGCCAAGGATCACGGCATAAAACACAATCGCCAGCGCGAAGGCACTGAACAACGACAGCGGAATGGTCTGCCCCACTCCGATATCCCAGCCAATTTGAGTGGTACCAATAAAGGCACAGACCACCGGGATCAGCGCCATCAGCAAAACATGATGAGTGTAATGATGGGAGAGCGTTTCGTTCTCCCGCTTGATATCCCGCATCTCACGGTCAGGATGCGCAAGAAGTCCCCATACGTGGTTCATATCTTCACTCCTCACAACGTCTGGCCGCCTGTGGTTTCAGTCTTAAGCGGCAACATTATCAGTATACGCGCCCCTGAATAGTTTGCTTTTTGCTCAGCCACACACAAGAGCTAACGCCCTATTTTCTCTTCAGAAATAAATCCGGGGATTTTCTGCGGGCTGCGGGATCGATCACAAAACGCTAGACTAATGAGAAGGAAACACTTTTAAGGGGAACTATTTTGCCTACTGATGTGAATGCGCTGATTACGGAGTACGGCTATTGGGCACTGCTTATTGGCTGCCTGGCGGAAGGTGAAACTTTCACTCTGCTGGGCGGCGTTGCCGCTCATGAAGGACTTTTGCACTACGGCTGGGTGCTGCTGGTGGCCGCCTGTGGAGGCATTCTGGGTGATACCGCACTGTTTCTTCTGGGCCGCTACTACGGTACCAGCATTTTGAAACGGTTTAAAAAGCACGAGGACAAAATCGCCTCTGCAAATCAGCTGATCCGCAAACGACCCGTGCTATTTGTTATCGGCGTACGTTTTATGTATGGCCTGCGCATTGTCGGGCCGATCATCATCGGAGCCAGCCGCCTGCGGCCCACGACTTTTTTGATGCTCAACGTGATTGGGGCGCTGCTGTGGGCCACGCTGTTTGTCTCGCTCGGCTATCTGGGAGGCCAGGTGATTGCGCCATGGCTGCACGCGCTGGACCATCATATTAAACATTTATTCTGGCTACTATTGGCAGCAGCTTTAGTCTGGGGAGCCCGTTTAGCCTTTCGCCACTATAAGCGCAGCAAATGACACTTCGTCTACGATTGTTGGAGGGCACTTCCAACCTTCCCTTCCCCCGAGTGACAGGCGGCACGAGCATTGCGCTGCCCTTCATCACATTATGTCATTGATAAACCGTTCGCTTATTATTGTTAACGTTATCTGATGACCAATTGCTATCTTGAAAAATCAATCACATAAAAAAGCATAGAAATAATGAAAAAATATTTCTTAAATTTTACAGACATAGTCTATGTAAACTATGGATCGCATATGCAATCAATTGAATTGACGCTTATTTTTCAGTGTTTTTACATAAAATGGCAATTTATTGTGATAAAAATCACATTTTCAAATAAAAAAAACGATAAGTTTTTTAATGATTTTACGAATAAATCACACTTTTCACGCTTGAGATGCATAAAAAGAAATCAATAATTACAATTTTAAACAACAGAAAGTCTTATCAATAACCTTCAGACTGAGAATATTCTTAGTACAAATGTCCTGACCCTGTAACGCATAAATTTTTTTAATGAAAAAAAGTCATTTCAATTCATAATGTTATAAAAATATGACAATCCCCCATCACTGGTAATGCCATTAAGTTAGACTTATCTTAACTTTAGATAGCCTGTTGTTACCATATGAAACCATCCAATAGGAAACACCTATCAAATATCTTCTTCCCGTGCATTCAAACCAATTTCAATTAACTGAATTAACACACTAAGCTCCAATTTAGTCAGAGATCGGTGTTCTCGGGTCGCGGAGATGATTTCAAATTGAGTGATGCGCTGCTAATGATGAAGAGCTTTAACCTGTTGATGGTGTTAAAGGACTGCAGTATGAATGGCGCTGACCGCCTGCTTACCCTTTCAATCCGAAAAGTATGCTTACCAGAGCCATCGCGCTAACGCTGTTCCACAGATCCAATACAGCGCGCTTGATCTCAGGATTATCCTACGTAACGGATATTGTCGATTGGCAGGGGTCGCCGCAACGGCTGGCAAATATGTGAAGTCCGGCAGGTTATATTTCAGGATAGCTGAAAATAATGTGAGCATTAGCAAACTATTTGCTCCCCCCCTTATTCAAATATGGGTTAATAAAATTACCGCCAGATAAAAAATAAGGATTACACGTCCTGAATAAGTAAGAAATTCCAGTTTTGTGGGGAGGAGCGATCCGCTCTGCCATCATGAGGTACCAGGATGATAATGATATTAATTATATCAATATCAAAAAGTCACCTCTGATAATAATAATCCAGGGTGATCAACTGGATAATAAAACTATTTTTATGCCCCTTATTCAGGGGGGTATTGTCTTGCCCGTTTATCAGATGACTCATTGTTTATCAGTGAATTTATGGCTAATTAAATGCGTAAACCACGAGAACAATAAAAACAATCCGATAGCCAGGTATCAGACCCGTCCCGCTGAAAATGTCATCGATAAGGTACGCATAAAACTTCCGCGCCAGAAGCAGTAAAAAGTTGAAATAAGAAGGGAATAAGCTCCAAAGGTGCTTGCTATAACTTCTATTAAGTACGTATCAAATTAGTAAACAATTTGGCAAAGCCTTGAGGCCTGCCAAATGCTTAATCCTCATGGGAGTGCAAGTTTATGAATAATATAGCTGTAACCGTAAAGGATGGCGGAGCAACCTCCAGCGTATCAGCTGATCAGGTTAATCTGACCAAGCCTAGCGTAGTAAAGCTACAACTGGAGCGCAGCGACATCGCTGCAACAACACGCTCCGGGAATGATTTGATCGTTACGCTCCATTCTGGCGAAAAGGTCGTACTCCAGAATTTCTTTGTGGCTGATGCACAGGGCCACACAAGTGATTTAGTCCTGGAAGATAGTCAGGGCGCTCTGTGGTGGGTGCAGGATCCCGCCACCGGTTTCCATTTTGAATCTATTGCCGATATCGACGGCTTACTGCTGGGCGATACGGAAGCAAGTTATGCGGCCGGGCTGGCATTTGCTGGTGCCGGTCTGCTTGGCTTAGGAGCGATGCTCCTGGGTGAAAGCGACGACGATAAGAACAATAGCGACGACAGCGATTCAGACTCAGATAGTGATGCCGACGCCGATGCCGATGCCGATGCCGATGCCGATGCCGATGCCGATGCCGACGCGGATGCCGATGCCGACGCCGATGCCGACGCGGATGCGGATGCGGACGCCGATGCTGACGCGGATGCCGATGCGGATGCCGACGCCGACGCGGATGCCGACGCCGATGCCGACGCCGACGCGGATGCGGATGCGGATGCGGATGCTGATGCTGATGCTGATGCTGATGCTGATGCTGATGCTGATGCTGATGCTGATGCTGATGCTGATGCTGATGC